>NZ_JBEPTK010000002.1:0-316944 GCF_040549485.1 Constrictibacter sp. MBR-5 | reverse complement strand
TCGTTGCAGATCGACCCGGCGCTGTTCGGCACGACGGCGGTCTTCTTGCCGCTGACCGACGCGATCGTCTCCGCCGCCCACTTCGCCCAAGGGCTGTCGGGATCGGTTCTGGTCGCGGCGAACTCGCCGGCATTGCTCGCCGGCGGCGGCTCGATCTTCACCATGCCGAAGCCGTGCTCGTCGAGATGCTTACGCAGCACGGGCACGAACTCGTCAGGCTTGGAGCCAACGACGAAGCGGATCTGGCAGTTGGCGCGCGCCTTCGGCGGCACCGCGTTGACCGGCTTGCCGGGCGTGCCCGTGGTGAAGGCAAGCACCTCGAAGGTATTCCAGGCATAGAGCCGCTCGACCGGCGTCAAGCCCGGCTCACCCCAGTCCGGATCGATCGCCGGCGCGCCCGGCCCGGCGTCGAGGATGACGTCGCGCAGTGCGGCGCGCACCGAATTCGGGATGGGTGTCGGCAGCAGGCCGGGCACCAGCACCCTGCCCTTCGGCGAGACGATGGTCGCCAGCGCATGCGCAAGAATGATTCCGGGGTTGGACAGCAGGCCGCCCCAATTGCCGGAATGATGGCCACCCTCGCGCATATCGACCACTAGGTCGAAGTTGCGCGCGCCGCGGTTGCCGAGCGTGATGGTCGGCCGGTCGGCGGCGACGCGGGGTCCGTCGGACGCGATGAAAACGTTGGCGCTGAAATCGGCCTTGTTGGCCTCGATCACCTCCCGCACGCCGGCGGAACCGTTCTCCTCGCCCGTCTCCACCATGAACTTGGAGTTGAAGCCGAGATGGCCCCGCTCGGCGAGGACCGTTTCGAGAGCCAGCATGTTGATCGTATGCTGGCCCTTGTTGTCGGCCGTGCCGCGGCCGTAGAGCTTCTCGCCGTCGCGCTGTATCTTCCAGGGCGATAGGCCCTCACGCCAGTTCGCATCGTCACCCAGGACGACATCGCCATGGCCATAGCCCAGCACCGTCGGAAGCGACTCATTCTCGATCCGCTCCGCCAGCAGGACCGGGCCGGCGCCCGCGATCGGGTTAGCGTACACCCGGCTGGAGTGGCCCATCGCCGCGAAGGATGGCCCGATCTCGTCGTCGAGATAGCGCTTGAGGTCCGGCAGACGGTCGGGATTCTGGCTCTCCGTCGGGATCGCCACGCGGCGCCCGAGGATCTCCAGGAATGTACCGTCGTCGAAGAGCCGCATGGCCCGATCGATGGCCGCGTCGCGCGACATGAACTGCTCCGTGCTGGAAAGCGAAAGGAATCGAGAGGCGCATGGTGGCGCAGCACGCTCCGCCGCGTCCAGCCTTCGATCCGCGTCGCGGCCGTGGCGGCAGTGGCCGCCCTGGCGGTTCCGTCGAATGCCGCCGGCCAGCCCGGCGCCGGCTGGTCGAGCGTAGCACTACCGTCGCAGCATCCGGCCGAGGCGATCGGAAAATACAATGCCGGGTGCCTGGCCGGGGGCTCAACCATTCCGCAGACCGGCCCCGGCTTCCAGCTGACGGAGATTGACCGGGACCGGCGCTACGCGCATCCCGACATGGTGGCCTACATCCTCGACCTCGGGCTTCGTATGGAGGAAGCCGGGTTGGGCCGCATGACGGTCGAGGACGTGTCGCAGCCGCGCGGCGGGCCGATGCCGTCGGGCCATCGCAGCCACCAGATGGGGCTGGACGCCGACATCTGGTACAGGCTTGACGCGCCGCCCAGGCCGACCGAAGCAGACCAGTGGTACATGGTGCCGGCCGGCTTCCGCGACGTGGACCGGCGCGTCTGGACCGACCGACAGGCGGAGATGCTGCGCCTCGCCGCAACCGACCCGCGCGTCGCGCGCATTTTCGTCAATCCGGGGGTGAAGCAGGCCCTGTGCGATCGCAGTTGGGCGAACCGCGACTGGCTGCGGGTCATCCGCCCGTGGTACGCGCATGCGGCGCATTTCCACGTTCGGCTCAACTGCCCGGTCGACAGCCCGTCCTGCGAGCCGCAGGAGCCGCCGCCGGAAGGCGACGGCTGCGGCGCGGAACTCGCGTCCTGGTTCGAACCCCCGGCCGAGGGGCCGTCGAAGCCAAAGCCGGCTTACGTGCCGCCGCCTTTGCCGCCAGCCTGCACCGGGATACTCGCAGCCCCCTGAGCCGTACCGCCCACACTCACTCCGCCGACGAGCGCGGCATGCGCCTCGGTCAGGAAGTCTGCCAGCATCCGAAGCTCGCGGTTGCGACCGCTCTGTGACCGCCAGACGAGACCGATCTGGCGCTGCTGAGGCTCGCCCGCGATTGCCCGCACCACGGTGTCGGTGCCGTCCAGGATGCCGGCGTCGATGGCGAGTTGCGGGAGCAGCGTGATGCCGAGGCGATTGTCGACCATCTGCACGAGCGTGTGCAGGCTGGTCGCCTCGAACGACTGCTGGTGCCTGTCCCCGCCCATGTCGCACGCGGACAGCGCATGCTCGCGCAGGCAATGGCCATCCTGCAGGAGAAAGAGGGAATCCGCCGGCACGGCATCGAGCGGAACCTGCTCCGACCGCGCGAGCGGATGGTCCTTGTGGCAGGCGAGTTGGAACGCGTCGTCGAACAGGATGGATGTCTCGACCTCGCCGCAGTCGTAGGGCAGCGCGATCAGCAGCACGTCCAGAACGCCGGCCCGAAGATCGTCCACCAGGCGCGCCGTCAGGTCCTCCTTCAGGAAGAGCTGCAGGCGCGGATAGGCCCGCCGCAATTCCGGCAGCAGGCGCGGCAGCAGGAAAGGCGCAATCGTCGGAATGACGCCCATGCGCAGCCGCCCGGTCAGGGGCTCGCGCGCGGCGGCGGCCAGATCCGCCAGATGCTCCGCCTCGACCAGCACGCGCCGTGCACGCTGCACGATCTCCTCGCCCAGCGGCGTCAGGGCGACACGGCGCTTCGTGCGCTCGACGAGCTGTGCCTCGAGCAGCGCCTCCAGCTCCTGGATGCCGCCGCTCAGGCTCGACTGCGTCACGGCGCAGCGCTCTGCCGCACGGCCGAAATGCCGCTCGCGCGCGAGCGCGTCGAGATACCGGAGCTGGCGGAGGCTCGGCAGCGCTTTCATCGGCTTAGGCGATTACCGTAAGCGGGAGATCCCGTTGGACCGAAGTGTTGCGATGCAGCATATGCATGCCGTCCATATGCGTCCACAGCGCACCCGCACAAGGAGGTTCCCCTTGCTGACCGTTGGCGACAAGTTCCCCGCATTCGACCTCAAAGCCGTCGTTTCGACCGACATGGCAAAGGCGTTCTCCCAGATCACGTCGGAGTCCGATGCCGGCAAGTGGAAGATCGTCTTCTTCTGGCCGAAGGATTTCACCTTTGTTTGCCCGACCGAGATCGCGGCATTCGGTCGCATGAACAGCGAATTCGACGATCGTGACGCCGTCGTCTACGGCGTCAGCACCGACAGCGAGTTCGTTCACCTCGCCTGGCGGAAGGATCACGAGGACCTCCGCGAACTGCCGTTCGCGATGCTCGCCGACATCAAGCGCGAGTTGTCCGAATCCCTCGGCATCCTCGACAAGGCCGAAGGCGTCTGCCTGCGCGCCACCTTCATCGTCGACCCGGACAACATCATCCGCTTCGTGTCGGTCAACGACCTCAGCGTCGGCCGCAACCCGGCTGAGGTGCTGCGCGTTCTCGATGCCCTGCAGACGGACGAGCTGTGCCCCTGCAACTGGAACAAGGGCGAGGCGACCCTCCAGGCCGCCTGATTCCGACTCCACCCCGCGTGCCCGTCCGGGCGCGCGGGGGTCACCGTCCCCCTGCCCTACTCCGGAGTCCGAAATGTCGATCGAGTCGCTGAAGCAGAAGCTCCCCGGCTACGCCAAGGACCTGAAGCTGAACCTGTCGAGCCTGTCCACCGAGGCGGCCCTGACCCAGCAGCAGCGCGACGGCGCCTTCCTGGCTTCGGCCATCGCGTCGCGCAACGCGACCGTCACGGCTGCGATTCTCGCCGAGACGGAATCCCGCCTGACGCCCGAGGCGCTGGAAGCGGCGAAGGCCGCCGCCGCGATCATGGCGATGAACAACATCTACTACCGCTTCGTGCATCTCTCCTCGAACGAGGACTACGGCAAGCTGCCGGCGCGCCTGCGGATGAACGTCATCGGCAAGCCCGGCGTCGAGAAGGTCGACTTCGAGCTCTGGTCGCTCGCCGTCTCCGCCGTGAATGGCTGCGGCATGTGCGTCGATTCGCACGAGCATGAACTGCGCAAGGGCGGGATGCCCACCGAGGCAATCCAGGCCGCCGTCCGCATCGCGTCCGTGGTGCATGCTGTCGCCACCGTTCTCGATGCCGAGGAGGCGACCACCGGCGCGGCCCGCGCCGCCGCCTGATCGGCGCGCCGATTCCAGAGAAGGGCCGGTCGCCGTCGGGCGTCCGGCCCTTGTTTTATGCCCATGCACGCCGCACCTGCATGATTCGCCGGCAGCCGTATGTCGGGACATTTGCAAGCCGAACCGCGGCGGACTAGAAGTGCCGGCTCGGATTCCGCCGATCGCCGAGGAATCGCTCCCGTGAGCAAGTCCGCACCAGTCCGCGCCCTCACCCCCAGCGCCATTCGTGCGCGCAAGGGTGGTGAACCCATCGTCTGCCTGACCGCCTACACGACACCGACCGCCAGACTGATGGACGGGGAGGTCGACCTGATCCTGGTCGGCGATTCGCTCGGCATGGTGATCTACGGCATGTCGAGCACGGTCGGCGTCACCCTCGACATGATGATCGCCCACGGGCAGGCCGTGATGCGCGGCAGCACCCGTGCCTGCGTCGTCGTCGATCTGCCCTTCGGCGCCTACGAGGAGTCCCCGGCACAGGCGTTCCGGTCGGCTGCGCGCGTGATGGCGGAGACGGGCTGTGCCGCGGTCAAACTCGAGGGTGGGGTCGAGATGGCGGAGACGATCCGCTTCCTCACCCGCCGCGGCGTGCCGGTGCTCGGCCATGTCGGCCTCACGCCGCAGTCGATCAACGCCCTCGGCGGCTACGGCGTGCGCGGGCGCAGCGAGGCCGAGGCCGAAGGGATCATGGCGGATGCGGTCGCGGTGGCGGAGGCCGGTGCCTTCGGCATCGTCATCGAGAAGACCATGGAAGAACTCTCGGGCGAGATAACGCGGCGCGTGCCGATACCCACCATCGGCATCGGCGCGTCGGTTACCTGCGACGGGCAGATCCTGGTGACCGACGACGTTGTCGGCATGTTCCCCGATTTCCGCCCGAAGTTCGTCAAGCGCTACGCCATGCTGGGCGACGCTTATGCCGAGGCGGTGCGCGGCTACGCCGCCGACGTGCGTGCCCGCCGCTTCCCCGGCCCCGACCAAGTCTTCAGCGCGACGGCAGGCCGCAAGTGAGGATCGTCCGCACGGTCGCCGACCTGCGCGAGACGATCGGCGGCTGGCGCGCCGCCGGCGAGACGGTGGCGCTGATTCCGACCATGGGCGCCCTGCACGAGGGCCACCTGTCGCTCGTCCGCCTCGGCCGGGATCGTTGCCGGCGCACCGTGGCGACGCTGTTCGTAAACCCGAAGCAGTTCAATCAGGCGAGCGATCTCGCCGCCTACCCGCGCACCGAAGAGTCCGATGCCGAGAAGCTGACGTCCATCGGCTGCGACCTGCTGTTCGCACCGGACGCGGCAGAGATGTACCCGCCCGGCTTCGCTACCAACGTGTCGGTACGCGGCATCGGCGACGAATTGGAGGGTGCAGCCAGGCCGGGGCATTTCGACGGCGTCGCCACCGTGGTCAGCAAGCTGCTGCTGCAGGCACTTCCCGACGTCGCGATCTTCGGCGAGAAGGATTGGCAGCAGCTCCAGGTGATAAAGCGGTTCGCCGCCGATCTGAACATTCCCGTAACGATCGAAGGCGCCCCGACGGTTCGCGACGCGGACGGATTGGCGCTGTCGTCGCGCAATGTGCGCCTGATGCCCGCCAATCGCAGCAAGGCGCCGCTTCTCCACGCCGTCCTGCAGCGTGTCGCGGTGGCCGTGCGGGCGGGCGCCGATCCCGTAGAGGCCGTCCAGGGTGCCCGGCGCGAACTCGCGGCCGGCGGCTTCGATCCGATCGACTATGTCGAGGTTCGCGACGGCACGACGCTGGGCCCGCCGGGCGCCGGCCCGCGCCGCGTCCTCGCTGCCGCATGGCTGGGCGGGGTCCGGCTGATCGACAACATTCCGGGCTGACGCAGCCCAGACGCCTCAGCGGGCCTGCGGCCCGAGCCCCAGCACGTCACGCATGCCGTACAGGCCGGGCGCCTTGTCGCGCGCCCAGAGCGCCGAGCGCACTGCGCCGCGCGCGTAGATCTGCCGGCTGGTGGCGCGATGGGTGATCTCCAGCCGCTCCGCCTCGCCGGCGAAGACGACCGTATGGTCGCCGACCACATCGCCGCCGCGCAGCGTGGCGAAGCCGATGTCCCCGGCCCTGCGGGGACCGGTGTGACCCTCCCGGCTCCACTGCGCCACTTGGTCCAGGTCGACGCCGCGGCCGCGCGCCGCCGCCTTGCCCAGGCCGATGGCGGTACCGGACGGCGCGTCGACCTTGTGCTTGTGGTGCATCTCGAGCACCTCGATGTCGTAGTCCGGACCGAGGATTCCCGCCACCTGCTCGACAAGCGCCATCGCCAGCGTGACGATCACGCTCATGTTCGGCGCGTAGACGATCTGCGTTCGCTTCGCGGACTCGGCGAGCGCCGCCTCGTCCTGCGCGGTCAGGCCGGTCGTCCCGATGACGTGGATCTTGCCGTTCTGCGACGCCAGCGCCGCGTGCGCCGTCGTCGCCGCAGGGGCCGAGAACTCCAGCACGGCATCTGCGGTGTGAAACAGGGCTGCCGGGTTGTCGCCGATCGACACGCCCAGACTGCCGAGCCCGGCCACCTCGCCCGCATCGCGCCCCAGCGCCGCACTGCCCGGCCGCTCGGTCGCCGCGACCAGACGCACGCCCACCGTCTCGGTCACGGTCCGGATCAGCATCTGCCCCATCCGGCCGGAAGCCCCGACCACGCCGATCCCAAGCTCACCCATCGCTGCCTCCCTGACGCTGTTCACAACATCGTCTTACACGCGACCGCCCGACCGCGCGAGCGATGGGGCGCGCCGGGTGGGATGGTACGGCTGCTCGCGGGATGCGGTCGGACCGGTCGATCCACAGGTCGATGTGGGTTCAGAAGCGGAGGCGCCAGCTTCCGTAAGCGGTGACGAGCCACTCTTTGTCGCCGGGTGTATCGGGCCGATCGTCCTGGACCGTGAAATCGAGCGAGACCAGCGAGGGACCGATCGGCACCTCGACGCCGGCCTCGACGACGTGAATCGTCTCGTCGCTGCCGGAAACAGTGTTCCCAGTGGCACGGACGGAACCGTCCCGATTGAGGTCTGCCAAGTGCAGCGCGCCGCGCCACCGCCAGTTCGAAGCGTCCACGATCTGCCCGACGATGGAGTAGAGCATGGCGTCGTTATCGAGCGAGTGGCCCAGGGTACGTCCACGATATCTGTACCCATTTCTATACACGCCGTGATTGTAGAACGTATTTTCGTAAGGTGGATTGCCGCCGTTGAGCCGTGCGCGGGTATCTGAAGCTTCTCCCGCGATCTGCCAATCCCACAGCATCGTCTGACTGTAGCCGGCGAGCGACGCTCCGCCGAGCCAACCCGCCTTGCCGGGCCAGCCATCGATCTTGTCCTCGGCGACATACTGTCCGTAGATCGCGGCGAGGTTCTCGCCAATGGGCATCGCGAAGCGGACGTCTGCGCCAGCGAGCTGGTTGATGCCGTTGCCGCCTCCCAGCTGGTTCGGGTCCTCGCCGACGGCCAAGCCACGGAAGGCATCGCTCCAGGTACCGAGCGAACAGGACTGATCCTCGCCGCAGAGCATGATCGACCGGTAGAAGGAGAACTGCAGCCCCTGCACGGGCTGCAGGCTGAGATGCATGTCCCACAGGAGCGCGTTTTCCACCGTCCGGTCGTCGTCAAGCCAGCCGACGGAAGTTCCGAGCTGCCACGGACCGATCCAGCTGAGCCACGGCGTATCGAAGGCGCTGGTGTCGTTGCGCATGATGCCGACGCGCGGATGCGGTCGCGCATTGTTCGATCGAATCAGACTGCTGACGTTGCCCGATCCCCACCATTCCTCGATCGTACCGGCATACAGCAACCAGCCTCCGAGTTCCTGCGCGATATAGCTTCGATCGAGATTGACCGAAGCGTCGTCGAACTTGAAATCGCTCAGGATTCCGGCGTTCAGCCTGATGGCCGTCGACTCCCACATGTACTCGAGCCCGAACTCGAGATCGATCTCGTCGCGCCCGGTGTCCCTGAATCCTCGGACGAGCCGTGGCTCGTTCGAGATCTGCGCGCGTCCTTCGACGCGCGGGGTACCGATCTTGGCCTCGTAGGAATATCGGCTCCGCAGCCTCATCAGAGCGTTGCGCACAGACTGCGGAAGCTTCTTACCCTCGGCACGTTCGAACGCCTTGGACACTTGCTTCCACGGAATCGGCCAAGTGGTCGTCAGCCCATCCATCAAGCCGAAACCGGCGAGCATCTCGACGTCGCGACGAACCACATCGTCGCCGACCTCGACCCAGGGAGATGCGGACACGGCCACCGGGATAACGCTCAGCGCCAATCCACCGATGAGGGCTCGCTGCACCGAAGTCCGGGCGGTACGCCACCAAGTCGCGATGTTCATGTATCCCTTGGAAGCCTGCGGCACTCTCTTGCCACTAGCACGGGAGCAGCGCTCCCGGCAATCTCCGCTCCATCCAGCTCGCCGAGCGAAGCCGCGCTGCCGTCGTTGCCGGAGAACCCCGAATCAACGTCGGCGGCCATGCTGCGCCGGTCGTGCGCGTGCAGACGTGGCGGAAGACCATCGCTAAGATCACGCGTCATCCGAGGGGAGCGGGCGTTCATGGACTATGACTACATCATCGTCGGCGGCGGGTCGGCCGGGTGCGTTCTGGCGAACCGGTTGACCGAGGATGCGCGGGTCACGGTTCTCCTGCTGGAAGCCGGCGGGCGCGACAGCAACCCCTGGATCCACGTTCCGGTCGGCTATGTCCGGACGCTCGACAACCCGAACGTCAACTGGCGCTTCTATTCCGAACCCGAGGAAACGACCGGCAACCGCCCGATCCCCATCCCGCGCGGCAAGGTGATCGGCGGCTCCAGCTCGATCAACGGGATGCTCTACGTTCGCGGTCAACGTCAGGACTACGACATGTGGGCGCAACTCGGCTGCCGCGGCTGGTCGTTCGAGGACGTGCTGCCCTATTTCAAGAAGTCCGAGGACTGCGAGCGCGGCGGCTCGGACCTGCGCGGGACCGGCGGGCCGCTTCGGGTATCCGAACTGACGATGCGCAATCCTGTCTGCAACGCCTTCGTTGCGGCCGCGCAACAGATCGGGCTGCCGGGAAACGACGACTATAACGGCTGGGACCAGGAGGGCATCTTCCACAGCCAGGTGACGCTCCGCGACGGGCGCCGCGCCAGCACCGCGCGGGCGTTCCTGAAGCCTGCCATGAAGCGCCCCAACCTTCGCGTCGAACTGGGAGCGCACACGCGCCGCGTGCTGACCGAAGGCCGGCGTGCCACCGGTGTCGAGTATCAGGTGCGGGGCGCGGTGAAGACGGCGCGCGCCGGACGCGAGGTCATCCTGGCCGCCGGCGCCATCGGCTCACCGCAGATCCTCGAACTGTCGGGTATCGGTCAGAGCGAGCGCGTGAAGCAGCTGGGGCTGGACGTCGTGCACGACCTGCCCGGCGTCGGCGAGAACCTGCAGGACCACTACATCATCCGCATGCAGTGGAAGGCGACCCAGCGGGTCACCTTCAACGAACTGTCGCGCGGCCTGCCGCTGATGCGCGAGGTCGTCCGATACGCCCTGTTCAGGAAGGGGCTCCTCACCCTGCCGGCGGCCAGCGTCGTCGCCTTCGTGCGCACGCGTCCCGAACTGGAGTCGCCGGACGTGCAGTATCACATCACGCCCGCGAGTTTCGCCGATCCGGTGAAGCGGATCCTGGACAGCTTCCCCGGCATCTCCTGCGCGCCGTGCCAGCTGCGCCCGGAGAGCCGCGGCAGCGTGCACGCCAAGATCGCCGACCCGCTGGCGGCGCCCGCGATCCGGCCGAACTTCCTTTCCGATCCGCTCGACCAGCAGACGACCGTCGCCGGGATGCGCTGGGCACGCAAGATCCTGCATGCACCGGCGCTGGACGCCTATCGTGGCGAGGAAGTGCGGCCAGGTGCGGACATACAGACCGACAACGAACTGCTGCACTATGCCCGGACGACGGGAGCCACCGTCTATCACCCGGTGGGCACCTGTAAGATGGGCACCGATCCGATGGCGGTCGTCGACAACGAGCTGCGGGTGCGCGGCATCGCCGGCCTGCGGGTCGTCGATGCGTCGATCATGCCGCGCCTCGTCTCCGGCAACACCAACGCCCCGACGATCATGATCGCCGAGAAGGCCGCCGACATGATCAAGGCGGCGGCGCGTGCCGGTGTCGCGGTGGCCTGACCCTGATCAGATCTGCCGGGTGAACGGCTTCAGATGCTCAGGGACCTGCCGATTGTCGGCCTCGCGGAGCGTCCGGCGGACACCCCGGATCGCGTAGGCGGCTGCGTCTGTGACCTCGCCGGCCGCCGCTGCGGAATAGGCCCGCCCGAAATCTTCGGAACTCTGCATGCCGGCGATCGAGATCACGGCTGCGATCGCCATCATGAAAACATAGTGCATAGCCTGCCTCCCATCGGCACCCTCACTCGGGGTCGATGGGATTAAGCCTAACGGGGTAGCTGCAAAGGGTTGGTTAACGGCCGATCCCGATGACCGCGAGTGCGGTCTTCTTGCCGTCGCCGTCGCTGCTGAGGGCGAAGCCGAGATGAGTCGCCTCCGGATCGACGAGGCCGCCCGGGCGGCCGCCGCCCAGCCAACGCTCGGCGAAGAAGCGCAGATCCGCATCGGTCGGCAGGCGGCCGCAGCCGCCGCATTCGCCGACGAGCAGCGACATTGCGCGCCAGCGCCCCCTGTCGTCACGCGGAACGGCACCGAGCACCTCGTCGGGCGGGATCTCCCCCACCCCCGCCAGATCCTCGCCGGTCCGCCGCAGGACGAGCGTCCCCGCCGCTATGCTCAACGACGGGCTCGCCTGCAGCGGCGGCAGACCCAGCGTGCTCCGCCGCTGGTTGGCGAGGACGACGAGCAGGTCGAGTTGCGCCTCGGCGTCGATCGGTCTCGGCTGCGGCGCACCCTCGGCCCGCCGCGGCTCTCCCGGCCCGGCGAACATCTGAACGGCATAGAGGCGCCCTCCGCCATCGGCGACGGCGCCGAAGCCGAATCGCTCGAAGCCGCCGCCGAGCAGGTTGTGCCGGTGGCCCGGACTGTCCATCCACCCCGTCTGCAGCCGCGCCAGCTGATCCGCATCCGGTGGAGGGCAGCGCTCGCACCCGGCGATGTTCTCGGCGACGGCCTGGGTCGTCTTGCCTCCGGCCGCGACGTAGCGGTCCATCGGCGTCCGTCCCTCGGGCGAGACGTGCTCGACATAGTTTCGCTGCAGCATGTCCTCGGCATGGCGCTGGGCCGCGGCATCGAGACGGGCGTCAAGACTGAGCGGCGCCAGTCCGTTCGCTGCCCGATCGCGGTTCACCAAATTCAACGCCTCCTGGCGCAGCGTGGCGAGGGTCGTCGCCCTGGCCGACGCTGTCGCGGTGTCGAGCCCACCGGCGACGAGCAGGACCGCTCCGGCCACGGCGGCGACGGGGAATCTTCGCCGAAGCGGCATCACCGTCAGCCGCTCTCTCTGATCCGCTCGAGTACCGGCAGCAGATGTTGGCGGAAGCTGGCCGGATCCTCACTCATCGGAAAGTGCCCGAGGCCCGGCATCACCTTCAGATGCGTACCCGGCACCGCGGCCGCGATGGCCTCGGCGTCCTCGGGACGCGCCGAATAATCGTACTCGCCGTTGAGCATGTAGAGCGGACAGCGCGACGTGTCGATGCCGTGCAGCCGGTCCCGAATGTCACCGTCGATCGCATAGAAGAAGAGGTCGCCTTTGAACACGCCGGGCCCGCCCTGCATGTAGTGCCAGAGCGTCTCCCATCGCTCCACGGAGGGACTTTCGGGACCCATCAGGCCGGACACCCAGCCGGCCGCGACCTCGCCGCCGTGAACGTCGCCGCGGTGCAGCCAGTCCAGATCCAGATAGCGCTCGACATGCGCCCCCGCCTGCAGGCCGATCAGGGCCCGGAACTCGTCTGGATGGTCGAGTGCCAGATGCAGGACGATGCGACCGCCGATCGAGCAGCCCATCACCACGGGCCGGTCGAGATCGAGGGCGCGGGCGACGTCGCGCACCAGTCCGACATACGCATCGGTCGTCAGCTTGTACTCCTCCCGCTCCCACCCGGCGGGCGGGGACGACTTGCCGTGCCACGGCATGTCGAAAGCGATGACGCGGAAGTGCTCGGTAACGGCGGCGTCGTTGAGCACGGCGCGGAACTGTCGGCCGTCCGCGCCCGCGGTATGCAGGCACAGCAGCGGGATCCCGCTGCCCGCCTCCTCGACATAGAGCCTGTGCGGGCGGCCGCCGATCTCGCAGTTCAGGTAGCGGCCGACGATCGGCTCGAACACGGTGGCGGTCATGCCCGATCTCCCTTGCCGCGCGGCAGTTCGAGCAGCGCCTTGAACCAGAGCAGGTTGGCGAAGAAGGGTCGAAGATCGCCCTCGATCGTGACGAGACGGTGGCGCACCAGGCCCAGGATGTCCTGCCGGCGCGGCGGCGGCACCGGCTGCCAGAAGTCGTGCCAGGCGTCGCTCCCGCCGCGGATCGCGAAGGCCCAGTTCCGCCCGAGGAACGGTCCGCGCTCCACACGCTCGACGCGCCCTTCCCGCACCCGGACGAGCCAGTCCTGCGCGCCGACCCCGATGACGAAGTCCGCATCCACATGACGTCCGCGGCGGGCGAACCAGGGGTCCGCCGCGGCGAGCGCCGGCAATGTTTCGATCATGGCGAATGCATCCCTGCAGTTTCTCGTCCGGCCGGCCGCGACATCGAAGGCGGCGGCGCCCGGTGAACCGCCGCCATCTTGCCGCGTTGGACACACGCGGGAAAGCCGCCGCAGCCGAGGATCGGAGCCGTTTCGGATGGAAGAGCAGTTGCTGGTCGTCCTCGTCGTCGTCGCAGCGGCCGGGATGATGGGGCAATGGATCGCGTGGCGGCTCGGCCTTCCGGCAATCTTCGTCCTTCTGTGCCTGGGCTTGGCCATCGGACCCCTGAGCCGCCTCGTGGTCCCGGAACAGGATTTCGGCGCGATGCTCGACCCGATGATCGGCCTCGCGGTCGGCATCATCGTGTTCGAGGGGGGCCTCGGTCTGAACTTCTCCGAACTCCGCCGCTCCGGCCAGGGCATCCGGCGGCTGGTCGGGCTCGGCATCCCGCTGTCCGCAGGACTGACCTACATCGCCGCCTACTACATCGGCGGCTTTACCTGGGAGGTCTCAATCCTCCTGGCGAGCATGCTGCTGATCACCGGACCGACCGTCATTCAGCCGCTCCTGCGCCAAGCCAAGGTCGGCATGCGCGCCGCCGCCTTCCTGAAGTGGGAGGGCGTGCTGAACGATGCGATCGGCGCCGTGCTGACGGTCCTCGTGCTGGAGTTCATTCTGTCGACGGTAGCAACGCGGGACCTGACCGCCCCGTTGATCGATACGCTCGTCGACCTCGCGCGCGGCACCGCCATCGCAGCATTCCTCGGCCTCGGCGCCGGCTTCCTCGCCGCCATGCTGATGCGGGCCGATCGGGTTCCGGAGTTTCTGAAGGCGCCGTTCGTCGTGACCGTCGTCGTGTGCATCTATGCCGGCGCCCACCTCATCCAGCATGAGTCCGGCCTGATCGCCGTGGCCCTGTTCGGCATCACCCTCGCCAACCGCGACCTTCCGGAAATCGAGGACCTGCGACGGTTCAACGACAGCCTGACGGTGCTCCTTGTATCGGGCCTCTTCGTCATCATCGCGGCGACGCTCGAGCCCGAAGCATTCAGCGAGATCGGCTGGCGCGAGGTCCTCTTCCTCGCCGCGTTGGTACTGGTCGTCCGGCCCGTCGCGACGACGGTGGCGACGATGCGCAGCGACATGGACTGGCGCGAGCGGCTCTTCGTCGGCCTGATCGCCCCGCGCGGGATCGTGGTAGCCGCCCTCGCGACGCTGGTCGGCTCGCGCCTGAGCCAGGCCGACCTCGAAGGCGCGGACCGGGTGCTGCCCGTGGTCTTCGGCGCCATCATCCTGACGGTATCCCTGCAGGGCTTCCTGATCGGGCCTCTGGCGCGCGCCCTGGGTCTCGCCTCGACCACGAGGCCCAGCCTCGTCATCGTCGGCTCGAACCCCTGGACGGCTGCATTGGCACAGACACTGCGCCGCCTGGGAACGCCGGTATTGATCACCGACCATTCGGCCGAAGCCCTGCAGGCGGCGGAGGCGGACGACATATCGGTCCACCACGGCCACATCCTGGCCCCGACGGAGGACGCGCCGGAGGAGCTGAAGGATCTGGAGTATCTGCTGGCGGCGACCGACGACGACGCCTTCAATGCCCTGATCTGCACGCGGTTCGCGTCGAGCATCGGGCAGCAGCGCGTGTTCCAGCTGCCCTACGCGGACCATCTGGACTTCGGCCCGGAGTGGCGCGGCCGGGTCGCGTTCGGCGCTGGGTTTACCCGGGAGAGCCTCCTCCAGCGGCTGAAGGCCGGATGGCGATTCCGTGTCTGCGCGCCGGACGACGTGTGGCCACAAGGTGACACCGACCGGGCCATCGCGATCCTGAGGCTGTTGCCGAATGGCGACCTGACGATCGCATCTGAGGAAACGACCGCCACGGAGCCCGCGAACGCACAGGTGGTGATCTTCGAAGCGCCTGATTCCGCATCAATTGAGGACTGTAAGGGCGATCGCCGCTCGTCTTCGCCCAGTTCCTGAGCATCTGCCGGGCATCGACTGCGAGAGCGCGAGGGCAGTCGCAGCATGCCGAACTGGTACATGGCTTGCGTAAGTGTTGAGCACATATGACAGACCCATGACGAGGGGCGCATGACCAACAGTTTCACAGGGCGGGCCGCTCTTGCCGCGGCGGTAATGGCGGCATGCATCGGCGGACCGGCCCTGGCGGAATCGCCCATTCCGGGCGAATTCTCGGCTAATGTTTCGCTGGGTACCGACTACGTGTTCCGCGGCATCTCGCAGACCGACGAAGACCCGACCATCCAGGGCGGACTCGACTGGTCGCACGATTCCGGGGTCTATCTCGGGATCTGGGCGTCCAATGTCGACTTCAACGACGGCGACGAAGCCCATATCGAAGCCGACATCTATGGCGGCTGGAAGCCCACGTTCGGCGGGTTCACCTTCGACATCGGCGGCATCTACTACGCCTATCCGGGCGCCGACAACGACCTCAACTACGATTATGTCGAAGCGAAGCTCGGTGCGAGCTACGACTTCGAAGTCGCCGAGGCCGGCGTCACGATGTTCTATTCGCCGAACTTCTTCGGTGGCGGAGACGACGCTTTCTACCTTTCCGGCGACGTCGCGGTCCCGCTGCCCTACAGCTTCTCGCTGGGTGGTCATCTCGGCCACCAATGGATCTCGGACAACACCGGCTTCGGAACGCCCGATTATCTCGACTGGGCGATCAGCGTGACCTACGCGCTGGACGGCGTGGCCGATTTCAAGCTGGCCTACACCGACACCGACCTGAAGAACTCCGAGTGCAACGACATCTGCGACGCTCGCGCGGTGTTCTCAGTCTCCCGGTCCTTCTGACCGGAGTTACCTGCGAGGCATAGCCTTAACGGGTCGCCGAACCGGGTCTGTTCAAGCAGCGGAGTGGCGTGCCGGTCCAAAGCGCCTTAGACAGGGGCAATGAACTACCGGCACGCCTTCCACGCCGGCAACTTCGCCGACGTTCTCAAACACGCTGTCCTCGCGCTCGCGATTGCGCATCTGAAGCGCAAGGACAAGCCGTTCGTCGTCATCGACACGCACGCCGGCCCCGGGTCCTACGACCTGACTGCCGACGAGGCGTCGCGGACCGGAGAAGCGGCGCAGGGCATCGTCGCCGTCGCGGCCGCACCCCAGCCTCCCGAATTGCTCGCGCCCTATCTCGAGATCGTGCGCGGGCTCAATCGAGCCGAAGCATCCACCCTGCGCTGGTATCCCGGATCGCCCCGTCTGGCGCGCGATCTGCTGCGGCCCGCGGACCGGCTGGTCGCGGTCGAGCTTCACCCGCGCGACGCGGCGATCCTGACATCCGAGTTCGGGGGAGATCGCCGCGCCACCGTACACACGCTCGACGGCTGGCTGGCGCTCAAGTCCTTCCTCCCGCCGAAGGAGCGCCGCGGCCTCGTCCTCGTCGATCCGCCGTTTGAACGGCCGGGCGAGTTCGACCGGCTGCTTCACGGGCTGAAGGAGGCGCACCGTCGCTGGGCGACGGGCATCCTGATGTTCTGGTATCCAATCAAGAGCCGCGAGGACGCGGATGCGTTCACCGAGGCCGCACGGCGGTTGGCCATTCCGCAAACCCTTCTGGTCGAACTCGGCGTCGCGGCCGTCGTTCCGGGTGAAAAGCTGTCGGCTTGCGGGCTCGTGATCGTCAATCCGCCCTGGCGGCTCGACGAGGATCTGCGCCGCCTTCTGCCCTGGCTGCAGCGAGTCTTGGCGCGAGGACCGGGCGCCGGCCATCGGCTCGAATGGCTGGTCGGGGAGCGGCCGAGCGGGCAGACTGCCGACGATGACCCGACCGCCCACCGCGAGGAGTGAGCCCATGGACTATCGAAAGCTCGGCCGAAGCGGCCTGAAGGTGTCGCCGCTCTGCCTCGGCGCCATGAACTTCGGCGGCCCCACTGACGAAGCCGATTCGGCCCGGATCATCGGCAAGGCGCGCGACGCCGGCATCAACTTCATTGATACGGCCGACGCCTACAATGGCGGCCGGTCCGAGGAGATCATCGGTCGGGTGGTCGCGGCCGAGCGCGACCAGTGGGTGATTGCGACCAAGCTCGCCAACCCGGTCGGCAAGGGCCCCAACGGCGGCGGCCTGTCGCGCAAATGGGTGATGCAGGCGGTCGAGCACAGCCTGCGCCGCCTCGCGACCGACCATATCGACGTCTACTACCTGCACAAGGAAGATCACGACACGCCGCTGGCGGAGACCGTGCACGCCGCTGGCGGAGACCGTGCACGCCCTGGGCGACCTCGTGCGCCAGGGCAAAATCCGCTACTTCGGCGTTTCGAACTACCGCTCCTGGCGCGTCGCCGAGATCTGCCGCATCTGCGACGAACTCGGCATCGACCGCCCGGTCGTCAGCCAGCCCTACTACAACGCGGTCAACCGCATGCCGGAGACCGAACACATTCCTGCCTGCGCGCATTTCGGCCTGGGCGTCTTCCCCTACAGCCCGGTGGCGCGCGGCATCCTCTCCGGCAAGTACAAGGCCGATGCGCCGCCGCCGGAAGGCAGCCGTGCGGCCCGTCAGGACAAGCGGATGATGCAGACGGAGTGGCGCCCCGAATCCATGGCCGTCGCCGACCGCATCAAGGCGCACGCCGAGAGCCGCGGCATCAGTTCCAGCCAGTTCGCCACGGCCTGGGTGCTGAACAACAGACTGATCACCGGAACGATCGCCGGCCCGCGCACGGACGCGCATCTCGAGGATTATCTCGGCGCCCTCGCCTATCGCTTCACCGCCGAGGACGAGGCACTCGTCGACTCGCTCGTGTCCCCCGGCCATCCGTCGACGCCGGGCTACAACGATCCCGCCTACCCGATCGAAGGCCGCATCGCCCGCACCTGATGCGATCTGGCCGAGGCCGCCGGCGCGCGGGCGGTCTCAGCCGGGGGTGCCGCGCTGGCGCAGATACTCCGCCAGCGTGAAGGCGACGAGCAGCCAGAAGCTGCCGACCAGCAGGCCGGCAGCGACGTCGCTGGCGAAATGCACGCCCAGAAAGATCCGGCTGAAGCTGACCAGCGCGATCAGCACCATGCTCCAGTACGCGACCTCGAAGCGCTGGCGCGCGCTGAGCGCGTCGCGAATGATGGCATAGGCGACGAACCCGTAGACCGCCGCAGCACCGGTCGCATGAGCGCTCGGGAAAGCCGGCGACAACGCCGTCTCGCTGGTCACGAACTCCGGTCGCGGGCGCGCAAAGCCGAACTTTCCCGACCATGTCGTAGCCTGCGACCCCAGCACCGCGATCCAAAGCGGCAGAATGTAGGCCGGCCGGCGGTCCGCCCAGAGGAAGCCGGTCGACACCAGCGTCACCGCGACGAGCGTCTCGGTGTTGCCGAACCGCGTGATCCAGAGGAAGAACGGCACCAGCGGCACCTCGCGTACCGGCGCCAGGAAGTCGCTGATCGCCGTATCGAGGACGACGATCTCCTCCGCCTCGATCACCTCCTCGACCACGCCGCCGAGCAGCGCCACCACATAGACCGCCGCCGCGATCACAAGCGTCAACGGCAGTCCGCTGAAACGGTCCGGACGCGTCCGCGCCCGGACCACCGCCGAAAGCCGCGGGTATCGCTCGTTCGCGACGTGCAGGATCGGATGCGCCCGGCGCAGCAGGCCCTGCCCCGTCGCGCCTTTCAGGGCTGTCGTGGCTGACCCGATCGCGAGGCGCGAGAGGTGCCACGCCAGCAGGTCCAGGGCGACGAAGGTGAGAATGCCGACGGCGAGCAGCAGCCAGGGGAGAGAGAGGTCGGGCAGGATCGTTACTCCAGGCGGTCACGGCGGTGAACGACGCCATGCACCGTCGGGTTACGCTTCAGGAACGCCCGATCAGCCCTCGATCGCGATCACCGTGCAGTCGCTCGCCACGCGTCCGTCCGGCTTGACGACGCGGGTATGGGCCCACCGCCCATCGGCCCCCTTGCGTCCCTCGACCGTCACCGCTTCGTCCCAGAAGACGGGCCGGCGCAGCCGCACGTCGACCTCGAACCGCTCCGGGCGGCCGCCCATCGCCAGCGGCTCCAGCAGGAGATTGATGAGTTGATTGCCGGCGACGATGGGTGCGCGGAAACCCATGATACGCGCGTGATCCGGATCGTCATGGATCGGGTTGCGGCCCTTGCCGCTGTAACCCACGACGTTCTCTGGCGTGAAGCGCTTCTCGGTCACCGTCTCGAAGCCCTCCTCGGCGCGTGCCGCGGCGGCATCCGCCGGAACCGCCGTCGAGATCGCAGGGCCGGCGCCGGCGCTTTTCGGCGGCGGCATCCGGGACCTGTCGGCCATCAGGGCCTCAGGCTCCACCACCATCACCAGCGTGCCGTCGCCACGGCGGTACTCGAAGCGGCCCTTCATCATCCACCCCCGCGGAACGGGGTCGACCGCGACGAACATGCCGTCGACCGTGATCGGCTCGCCGAGCGCCACGGGCTGCAACTGCCGGATCCGATGGACCATGTGGACATAGCCGCGGTCCGGATGGCACGAGAACAGCGCATCGCCGATCACCCGGATCGGATAGCGGGCCAGGAAGGTGGGGTCCACGCGGTCGCCCCACCGCTCGGCGGGAATCGCGCAGTGGCCGTGCATTCTGCCCTGCTCGTCAGCATCGACGATCAGCCTGTCGGTCGGGAACCTATAGCCGGCGCGCACCTCGTGCCCCGAAGCGCCCGGCTGCCGTTCCGCTGCGGTCGATCCATGAGAGTCCTCGGCCGATACACCCACTGCATTCCTCCATCTTCTTGTATTTGCCGGCACCTCTGCGGATCAGGGCGCCGCGATGACGAGGCGGCTTCGCATGTCGTCCGTGGCCTCGATCAGCGCAGAGCGGATGCCGGGTTCCAGTGCCGAGTGGCCGGCATCCGGCACGATGATATAGCGCGCCTCCGGCCAGGCCCGGGCAAGTGCGTCGGCCGTCGCGATAGGACAGATCATGTCGTAGCGGCCCTGCACGATGGTCGCCGGCAGGTGGCGGATACGCTCCAGCCCCTGCATCAGCTGCCCCTCGCGCAGAAACATCTCATTGACGAAGTAGTGCGCCTCTATGCGCGAGATGGCGAGGGCGCTGGCATCGCCGCCGGGTCGCGTCCCACCGGGCGGCACCGGCCGCAGCATCGAGCATGCGCTCTCGTAGCGGCTCCACGCCCGCGCCGCCGGCAGATGGACGGCAGGATCTGGGCTGGTCAGCCGCCGGTGATAGGCGCGCAACAGGTCGCCCCTCTCCCCGGCCGGCAGCGCATCGCGCAGATCGCGCAGCGCTTCCGGGAAGATCGCGCCCATGCTGTGCAGGAACCAGTCGACCTCGCGCCTGCTCCCGAGAAAGACCCCGCGCAGCACGAAACCGAGACAGCGCCGCGGATGCGCCTGCCCGTAGGCCAGCGCAAGCGTCGAGCCCCATGAACCGCCGAACACTAGCCAGCGCTGGATCGCCAGATGCTCTCGCAACCGCTCGATATCGGAAACCAGGTGCGCGGTGGTGTTGTCGCGCAGCTCCGCGCCAGGGACCGAGCGGCCGGCGCCGCGCTGATCGAACAGAACGATACGATAATGATCGGGATCGAAGAATCGGCGGTAGATCGGCGTGCATCCCGCGCCCGGACCGCCATGCAGGAAGACGATGGGAACCCCGTGCGGATTGCCGCACTCCTCCCAGTACATCGTATGCACGGCGTCGAGTCGCAGCATGCCGCTGCGATTCGGATCGATCGCCGGAAAGAGCTGCCGTTCGGGCATCGGGGTCCCCCGCGTGGGAGCCCAGTCTAGCCGCTGTCGGCCGACCGGCAATACCGCCGGTCGGCCGACCTCGTTTGCGTCAGAGTCTGCTCAGGTTACAGACCGAGGGCGTCGCGGGTGGTCTTCCCGACCTCGCCGTCGGTCTGAAGCCCCTTCTCCTTCTGGAAAGCCATCACCGCCTTGTGCGTGCCCGGGCCGAACACGCCGTCGACGGAGACGCTGACGCCCGCCTTCTTCAGCGCCGCCTGAACCGTCTTCACGTCGTCGCCGCGCATATAGGGCTTCGTGAGGCGCAGAAGCGGCGCCTCGGGCTGGACGATCGTCGGCTGCACCACCGCCATGCCTGCCGAATCGAGCTGCGCGACGGAGAAGGTGATCCCGCCGGCGCCGACCTCGCTGTAGAAGACGCGGTAGAACACGTCGCTGCCGCAACGGCTCAGCGTCCAGTCCTCCTGCCAGCTCTTCGAGCTGTAGCCGCCGTGGTTCTGGACCACCGGCTGCTGCACCACCATCGCCTGGGTGAAGGTTCGCGACTTGCACGCTGCGTCGGTGGCATCGTCGTTCTGCAGGATCCGGCGCTGCGTCATCGACTGAACCAGCTGCGACGCCAGCGACTGATCGAAGAAGCCGGGGGAGGCTGCGTGTGCCCCGGACAGACCGCCCATGAGGGTTCCCGCAAGTATGGCGGTAGCGAGGTATGACTTGGTCGGCGACTTCTCTTTGGACACTTCCTGCGACCCTCGACCGTTGACTAAACGGCGCCTTCTATAACGGATTCGACTGTCCACATACATGGGCAAAAGTCGCGGATCGGTCCTATCGAGGGTCTGCAGGCGCGGCGACGGGATGCGGTACGTTAGAGACGATTCGCTGCGGAACGCGCCCCTCAGATGGTGAAGGTCTGAGAGAAGAAGGTAATGACGGGCGAGTAAAGTCCGTCCACCCCGCCGAACAGCGCCGGCAGCAACAGCGCGAGTGCGACCCCGATGATCGCCGCCATCAGCCCGTACTCGATGGCCGTCGCCCCATCTTCGGACGAGGCTACGCGCTGGACGACGTTCCACTTCATGCCTGCTCCCCACTTTCCGCCGCCGGCACGGGGCTAGCGCCGATACGCCGGAAAATCATCACAACTCTGACCTATCGGCGTGAACGAAGCGCTAAACGGAATGGTTAATCTTCGGCGGCCATCTCCAGCATCTGCGCCACCATTGCCTCGGTCACGTTTCCGCCGGTAACCGCAGCCACAGTCCGCCGGTCCTGGGGGACGCGCCCGCTCAGGAAGGCGGCCGCCGCGACCGCACCCGCCGGTTCGGCGAGGATCTTCGACCGGAACAGCAGGGTGCGGAAGGCGACGGCGATGTCGCGTTCGGACACCAGGACGATCTCGTCCATGAACGTCTGCAGGTGCCGGAAGGGAAACGCGCCCGGCCGTACGGCGGAGAGGCCGTCGGCGATCGAGTCCCAGTGGTTGATGGTGGTGGGTTCGCCCCGCTGCATCGAGACATAGGCCGCGTTGGCATTCTCCGGCTGCACACCGACGACCCTCACATCGGGCCGGCGCAGCTTCACCGCCGCGGCGATACCGGCCGCCACGCCACCGCTGCTGACGGGAACGAGGACGGTCTCGACCAAAGGCATGTCCTCGACGATTTCCAGGCCGATGCTGCCGTGCCCCATGGCGATCGGCCGCTCCTCCCAGGTGTCGATCGCGGTCATACCGCGTTCCCGGCCGATCTTCTCGACCGTCGGCTGCCGCGACAGCGCATCGTTGCCGCAGAAGACGACCTCCGCGCCGTAGCCGCGCGTCGCCTCGACCTTGTAGGGACTGGCGCGATCGAGCATGACGATAACGATGGGCGTCCCCGTCAGCGCGCCGGCATAGGCGAAGGCCTGGGCGAAGTTGCCCGAAGAGGCCAGCACCAACCCCTTCGCGCGCTGCTCCGGCGTCAGTGCGTTCATCACCGCGAACGCCGCCCGGACCTTGTAGGCGCCGGTGACCTGAAGATTCTCACACTTCAGGAACAGCGCCTCGTTGCCGACTTCGGCCGAATCGCGTGCCAGCGGCAGAATCGGCGTGCGGCGAACGACGTCGGGCAATCCGGCGCGGGTGCGCTCGATATCGTCCAGGGTGATCAGATCTGCGGCGGGCTTGTCGAGAGGCATGGGCCGATCAGCTCGAAGAAACGAGCTCTCCCTTCTTCCAGGTTCCCGTCTCGGCACGGCCGTCCGGGTAGAAATAGGTGCCGACGCCGTCCGGCTCGCCGGCAACGAAATTGCCTTCATACTTGGCACCGTTCGGCCACCAGTAGACGCCGCGACCGGTGCGGGCGCCGTCCCGGAACTCGCCGACATAGGTCGCGCCGTCCGGCCAGGTCATCTCGCCGAGGCCGCCGTAACGATTGTTCTCGAACTCGCCCTCATAGCGCCAGCCGCCGGACATCTCCAGCACGCCGTGGCCGGAGCGCCTTCCCTCGCGGAAGCTGCCGACGTAGATGCTGCCGTCCTTGTAGACGAGCCGGCCGGTGCCGTGCGGCAGGTCGTCCCGCAAGTCGCCGTAGTAGACCGTCCCATCGGGCAGGGTCAGGCTCTTTGGGTCCTTCGGCAGTGGAAGAGCGGCGATCATGCCGCCGCGCGACGAGAGCTCCTCGCGGAAGTTGGGCATCCGCGCGGCTGGCGCCGCCTCGCCCGCCGGCTTCGGCGACAACGCGGCGAGGGACCGCTCGTTCAGCGACTGCGACGCGCCTGCCGGGGCGGGCGCACCGGCCTCGGCCGGCCGCTCGGGCACCGAAGGTTCCGCCGACGGCGTCGGCATGGCCTGCGGTGCAGCCGCCGATTCTGCCGGTACCGGCGGTGTGGCGGCTGGCGCCGGATCCACCGCTGCGGCGACGGGAGCCGCTTCGGCCGCGGGCTTCGGCTCCGGAACGGTTGGCGCCGCCGCCTTCGCCGCGTCGTCCCATTGCACGACGGTATCCGAAGGACGGACTGCCGTAGGCTGGGCTTGGACGGGTTCGGTGGGCGGTGCGGCGGGCTTCTCCGCGGGTGCCGGCACCGTAGCGCCCCGTGTCGGGACGGCAGTCCGCTCGGGAGCGGCCATCCGGTTCAGCATCAGGGCATTCAGGCGGGCGGTCGTGCTTCCGGTCGGCAGCGCATCCGCGCCTCCGGCCGCCGGCGCCGGCGCCGCCGTCGACGCTCGTGCCGCGTCGGGCTTCGACCGATCCGGCGCGGGAAGCGGCGCCCGGCTTGGACGGGCAGTGCCGCGCTGGGTCGAAGCGCGCACCGAATCCGCGGGCGCGGGCGTCTCGGAAGCGGCCGTTTTCGAGGCGGGTGCTCCCGCGGTGGCGGGCTCCGGTATTGCAGGCCGCGACGTCGGCGCAGCAGGTGCCGGCCGCGGAGATGGCGAGGCCTCGCTATCCCTGGCCGTCGGCGACCGCAGATCGATCGTCTGCGATGGCGACGACGAAGCGCCTTCATTCCGCGCTGGGGCCACCGCCTCGGCTGAAGGAGCCGTATCCCGCGTCGACGACATGCCAGCCGGCCGTGGCGGTGGCGGCGCACCTTCCGCCAGACGGTCGAGGACCTGCTGGTTGAGCGAAGCGGCCGGCGCCTCGGACGCCGTCGCCGCAGAACCGCGCGGCGACGGCGCGGCAGCCGCGCGCGCGGCGTCCGAGGTGTCCGGCGCAGCGGCAGGTCCCGGCCGCGCGGCCGCCGCGGGTGCCGTGACGATACCGTCGCGCGACGCGACGAACTGCAGCGCGCGGGCATTGAGATCTGCCGTGCTGCTGCGCTGCGGGAGTTCCGACAGCAGCGTTCCGAGGGGCCGCGGAGCCGGGGCGGCAGTGGATGCCGGCGCTGGTGCAGGCAGCGCCGCGGAAGTCGGCTCGGGCGCCGACGCGGGTTCAGGTGCGGACGCCGACGTCGTGGCCGCAGGCGGGGGCGCCTCTCCACCGGTCGACCAGATGATATCCGGCGTGGGCGTGCCCGGGCCCTCGCCCATGGCCTGTGGCGCCGGGTAGCCCGGTGCCGTCATCGGTTGCGGGGCGGCAGCAGCCGAAGGCTCCGGCAGCGCGCTGCGCACCGAGGAGGTCTCGGGCTCCGGCAGCGGACGGTCCACGCCGAGCCGCGACGGGACCCGACCGGCGCCGCCGCCGCTGGTGTCGAGCATTGAGAAGCGCGTCGCCGGATCCGACGCCGGCTGCCCGTACGCCGTCGCACGCGGCGGCTCCGGGGCACGCACCGGCGCTGCCGGAGCGGCGATGGGGGCGGGAACGTAGGGCGGCGTCGCGATCGGTCCGGCGCGGCTGGCGAGCGGTGCCGGAGCCGCGCGGGCGATGGGCGGTGGCGGCAGCGGCACGTTGCGCTGCGACTCCGCCGATGGAGACGCCTGTCCCGCCGCACTCTGTTCGAAGACCTCGCGGATGGACCGCCGCTGGGGCTCCCGCTGCGCCTCCCCATAGGGGCGCATGCCGGGCACGGTCGCGGCGACGGTACGGAGCCGCTCCTGCGCAGCGCGGCCCTCCTCCGTCCCCGGCGCCAGCGTCGCCGCGCGCTGATAGAGCGGCGCCGCCTTTTCGTACGCGCCCATGCGGTCGTAGGTCATTGCCAGGTAATAGATGGCGACCGCGTTGTTCGGCGAGTATTGGAGCCCGCCCTCGAACATGCTGACGGCCTGATCGAGACGGTTCTGCTGCAAAGCCTCGAAGCCGGCATAGAAATAGTTCTGCGCCGTCTGCTCCGCGCTCTGCGCGAGCTGCACGGACGGCGCCGCCAGCGCGACCGCGGAAACCCCGCTCAGCAGCAGCCCGACCGAGCACGCCACAGCGACCGCGCCGAACCTTCTGAAACCGCCCATTATCTGCCCCGTCCCAATGTCGTTTCGGGGCGCCCCTCCCGAGACGCCTGGCGCCTGCAGGCACGCCAAGTTCTTAATACAACAGGAAAGGCCACGGTTGCATCGGTTCTGGCTCTACCCGAACGACTGTGAGGGATTTATCGTGCCGGCGCGTGGCTCAGGCGACGCGATCGCCTTCGCGCCAGACGGCCCGTACGACGGGTCCGCCGACCGTCTGGCGCACCCGCACGATGTCGGCGCGCTTGCCCGGCGCGAGTTCGCCGCGGTCGTCGAGCCCGACGCGGCGTGCCGGCTCCAGGCTCGCCTTCGCCGCCGCCTTGTTCAGCGGCATGCCGCGGTCGGCGAGCAGGAAGATGCCGTGCATCAGGCTCGTCGGCACGTAGTCCGAGGACAGCACGTCGAGCAGGTCCTCGTCGGCCAGGTCGGCCGCCGACACGTTGCCGGAATGCGACCCGCCGAGCACGATGTTCGGAGCGCCCATCAGGATGGACAGCCCCGCCGCACGCGCCGCCTGCGCCGCGTCGACGGTGGTCGGGAACTCGGCGATGACGGCACCGTCGGCGACGGCCTCGTCGACATGCGCCGGGCAGGCGTCGTCGTGGCTGGCGACGGCGAGGCCGCGCTCGCGGCACTGCGCCGCCAGGATCGCCCGATGGGCGACGCCGTATTTCTTCTGCTCGTCGATGCGCGCGACGATGAACCGCTCCATCTCAGCATCGCTGAAGCCCCAGCGGCCCTGATAGTAGACGCGATACTTGTCGATGTTGACGAACTGCCGCTGGCCCGGCGTGTGATCCATCAGCGACACCAGACCGACGGCGGGATCGCCCGCCAGTCGCTCGAACATGCCGATCACGTCGGACGCGGTGATCTCGCAGCGCAGGTGCAGGCGGTGGTCGGCGCGGAACAGGCCCTCTTCCCTGCCCCAGCGCAGCGCCTCGGCCATGCCGTAGAGGTGCTTGACGCGATCGCCGCGGCCGTAGATTTCGCCGAGTGCCAGCGCATCGAAGACGGTGGTGATGCCGGCGGAGGCGATCTGCGCGTCGTGCGCCGCAGCGGCGACATGGCCGGGCCAGTCGACGCCGGGTCGCGGCACGAAATGCTTCTCGAGGTTGTCGGTGTGCAGTTCCACAAGGCCGGGCAGGAGATATTCCCCGCCCAGGTCGATGGCCGACGCCACAGCCGACGGCCCCTCATCGATCGCGACGATGATGCCATCGGCGGCAACCAAGGTTCCGTCGACCACCGCATCGGCCGTCACGATGCGGGCATTCGTGAAAATCTGCTGGTGGCTCATCGTCATCCCGTTGCTGCCGCCCCGTTGCCGCCATGCTCAAGGCCGAGGCGCTGCACCCTAGCCTTCACATGTGACACGGGCATGACGGTGGCGGCCGGACTCGCCGTCAGTCCTGCGGCGTCAGTTCCGCCTTGTAGCGCTTGTAGTTGCGCACATAGTTCGCCGCGCCGCGGAGGTACTTCTCCGCCTCCTCGTGGGTCAGGGTCCGCACCACCTTGCCCGGCGCCCCCATCACCATCGAATAGTCGGGGATCTCCTTGCCCTCGGTGATCAGCGCCTTCGACCCGATGATGCAGTACTTGCCGATCTTCGCGCGGTTCAGGACCACCGAGCCGATGCCGATCAGGCTGTTGTCGCCGATCGTGCAGCCGTGCAGCATGACCATGTGCCCGACCGTGACGTGCTTGCCGATGGTCAGCGGGGAGCCGGGGTCGGAGTGGCAGACGGATCCGTCCTGGATGTTCGATCCCTCGCCGATGGTCATCAGCTCGTTGTCGCCGCGCAGAACGGCGCCCCACCAGATGCTGACATCCTTCTCGAGCTTCACGTTGCCCATGACCGAAGCCGTCGGCGCGATCCAGTAGTCGTCGCCGTGCGTCTGCACCCGCACGTCGCCCAGGGCGTACTTCATCTCAGCCTCGCTCAAGCCTTGCCTCGTTCGTACCTAGCATGGCCGGACGCGGCCACGGAAGACCGGGCGGGCGCGGCCGGTCCCGTGCTATTGACCGAACCGCTGTCCCTGCCCCTGCACCGGCAGGCCCGCCTGCTGCCACGCCTCGATGCCGCCGCGGTACCAGAGGACGTTGCCGTACCCCAGGTTGATCGCCCGAAGTGCGGCGTTGTAGGACATCCAGCATTGCGGATTGAGGCAATAGAAGACGATCGGGGTCTCGCGATTCCCGCCGGTCGCCTGCTGCAGATAGGCGCCGAACTCGCGCTGCACCGGGTCTTCGAAGCTGCCCGGCTGCGAGGCCGGGACGGCGGGGCGCGCCTGGGGCAGGGTCTGCGGCCCGCCGAGCACGTCGAAAACCACCGGGCGCAGCTGCTGCTGGTTCTGGAGCAGGTCGACCAGCCCCTTTGTGGTGATGAGCTTGCCGCCGGGAATCTCCGTGGGCGTCGGGCCGTGCATGGCGCCGCCGTGCAGTTCGCGCTGCGGCGGCACGCCGAAATCCTGACGCTCCATCGCCATCATGGCGTCGAGGTTGCCGCTGCCCGGCTGCCCCGGCATGCCGCCGGGGCCACCGCCGAACTGCGGCTGCTGCCCTCCTGGCGGCTGTTGGCCGTAGCCGCCGGGCTGCTGTCCCGGCCCACCGGGCTGCTGCCCGTATCCCGGCTGCTGCCGGCCATAGCCTCCGGGCTGTTGGCCATAGCCTCCGGGCTGTTGGCCATATCCCGGCTGCTGCTGCCCGTAGCCGCCGGGCGCCTGCCCGTAGCCCGGCTGCTGCTGCTGGCCGTAGCCGCCGGGCGGCTGGCCATAACCCGGCTGTTGCTGGCCATAGCCGCCGGGCTGCTGCCCGTAGCCGGGCTGTTGCTGGCCATAGTCCGGCTGCGGCTGGCCATAGCCACCCTGCTGCGGCTGCTGGCCGTAACTAGGCTGGCCGCCATAGCTCGGCGCCTGTCCCTGGGTCGGGAAACTCTGCTGCGCGGAAGCGGCCGATACCGCGAGCGCCACGGCCGCGGAAGCGGCGAGAGCGACCAACCCGGCGTTCTGGCGACGGCTCATCGGATCACCTGCAGGCGCGTGCCGTTCACGCCGAACTCGACGTTCGGATCGAAGTTGGGATTGTCGGTCATCATGTATGTACCGTCCTGAAGCCGCCACGCGTGGTCGTAGGTGTTCGGTAGCTCGACCGGCCGCCCCGCTGCGGGATCGGCATAGAGTTCGACGCCGCGGATGGCGCGGACGAACTTCTCCTGCGTCCGGTCCTGGCTCGCCTGCCGGTTGGCCCCGCTCTTGTTCATCACGTCGCTGATCTCGCGGTTCGTCTGCATGCGCATCGCATGACGGTCCGCGGCCCCCTTCGTGTTGATCCTCGACATCTCGGCATTGTGTTTCGCCATGCGCGCCCCCCATTCCGGGTCCATGCGAAACGACTTGTGTACGGAGTCGAACAGCCGGAAATCCAGGGAACCGTCGGGCGCCCGCATGGCGAAAGCCGGCAGCGAGTTCCCGGTCAGAAAACGACGGATCTCCCCAGGCATCACGCCTTGCATCGTCGACGTGAAGAAGACGGCGATGCCGCGGATTACCTCGCGGAAGTTCCGTCCCTGGGCATCGTAGCCGATGAGCAGGTCGCCGGCTTCGGCCCAGTTCCGCATCTCGCCCCCCGGCAGCATGTCGCGCCTCGGCTCCATCCCTGCGATCTTCAGGAGTTCCGGCTGCGGGCGGAAATCCAGCACCTGCGCTCCGGGCCGCACGATCTGCACCAGCGCCTCGAGATAGGCGCGCACCGTCGTGATCGGCGCGTGCAGACAATGGGCGCCGCTGGTGTTCGGCGGCATCTGGATCGGCAGGTTGTTCGCCTGCCAGGCGATCGCCGGGAGCGTCTCCACCGCGGCGCCGCTGACCGGGTCCCAGGCGCCCCACTGGATCTGCACGCCGTCCGCGCCGCACTGCGCCTGCGGGCTCCAGAAGACCCCGCCCCTCGCCGCCCAGCCGGCGGGAATGAGACCTCGCATCGCCGGTATGGGCCGTTCGAAACCGGTAAAGTCGACGATTTCGACTTGCTGGAAACGCTGGCCGGCGCCGGCTGCTCGTGCCCGGTCGGCTTGCCAGACGCACGAAGCGCAGATCGCCAGCACGATCGCGGCCGTGCCCCGGACCAATCGAACCGACCGTCGTGCCATCCAGTCGCCCCCCTACCCCAACGAAGTGTAGCAAAGGGTGCGATCGCCACGAACGGCAAACGCGTGCCGTGCGGCACGCGTCACACCGTTCGGCTTCGAAAAGCCGGGACGACCGCTCGGCCGCCCCGGCGGGTCGATCAGGCCGCCCGCTGGCCCCGAACGAGGCGGCCCGGCAGGGCACCGGTCGCCTCGCCGTCGCGATAGGTGACTTCGCCGGAGACGATCGTCGCGACGTAGCCGCTGCCCTTCTGGAGCAGGCGCTTGCCGCCGGCCGGCAGGTCGTAGGCGACGTAGGGCGAGCCGAAGCCGATCTTGCTCCAGTCGATGATGTTGATGTCACCCTTCTTGCCGACGGCGATCCGGCCGCGATCGGACAGTCCGGCGGCATCCGCGGTATCCGACGTCAGGCGCCGCACCAGTTCCGCCACGTCCCAGCGCTCGCGCGCCTTGCCCCAGTGGGACAGCAGATACGTCGGATAACCGGCGTCCAGGATGAAGCCGACATGCGCGCCGCCGTCGCCCAGACCCATAATCGCGTTGCGGTCGTCGAGCATCGCCTCGGCGATGCTGAGGTCGTGCGTCGCGTAATTGGTGATCGGTGCGTAGATGAAGCCCATGCCCTCGTCCTCGAGCATGACGTCGTAGGCGACTTCCTCCGGCGTACGGCCTTCGCGCGCGGCGATCGACTCGATCGAATCCTCGCGCTTCGGCTCATAGTTCGGCGGATTGCCGAAGCGGTACATCTGCGAATAGGACATCCGGTGGAACAGCGGGAAGGTGCTGAATTCCTTCGGGTCCTCGGACAGCAGCTGCCCGCGGAACGCGGGATCGCGCATGATCTTCACGCGCTCGGCGACCGGCAGGTGGGCGATCTTCCGATAGGACGCGCAGCCCGAGAACGGGTTCTGGCTGCCCTCGAGGCCGAGCAGGAGACCGATCGCCCGCGGCGGCACCACGGGGCGGATGTTGACGCCGTCCTTCACCGCGTCGGCGCTGAACTTCAGCAGGTCCTTCCAGATCACCGGGCCGTTGTTGCGCTGGGCCAGCGAGAAGACGCAAGGATGGCCCGAGGCGGCGACCGCGCGCCGCAGCATGGCGAACTCTTCCTTCACGTCCGGCTGGGTCCACTCGGAGACGATCTCCAGGAAGCCCGACCCGGCATCCTTCATGCCCAGCGTGAGGCCGGTGAGTTCAGCCTCCAGCGCCCGCAGCGTCGGCGTGTAGTCGCCCTTCAGGCTCTTGTGACTGGTCGTCCGCGACGTCGAGACGCCGAAGGCGCCGGCACGCACCGCATCCGCCACGATGGCGCGCATCTGGGCGACGTCCGCCTGATTGGCCGGCTCCAGAGCGATCGCGCGGTCGCCCATGACGTACACCCGCACCGCCGCGTGCGGCAGCATCGCGCAAAGGTCGATGTCGCGGCGACGCCGGTCGAGCGCGTCGAGATACTCGGCGAAGGATTCCCACTCCCACTTCAGCCCCTCGTGCATGACGGGGCCCGGAATGTCCTCCACGCCTTCCATCAGCTCGACGAGCTTCTCGCGGTCCGCCGGCTTGCAGGGCGCGAAGCCGACGCCGCAATTGCCCATCACGGCTGTGGTGACGCCGTGCCAGCAGGACGGCGTCATCTGGGAATCCCACACGGCCTGGCCGTCGTAATGCGTGTGGATGTCGACGAAGCCGGGCGTGACCAGCATCCCGCGGGCGTCGATCTCTTCGGTACCGCGGCCCTCGACCTTGCCGACCGCGACGATCGCACCGTCGGCGATGCCGACATCGCCCTCGAAGGTGCCATTTCCGGTGCCGTCGACGATCGTGCCGCCGCGGATGACGAGGTCCAGCTTGCCCGGCATATTTCCGCCCTCTCGTTTGTGTCCGGACATTCTACGCGCATCGGCGCGCGGCCGTCGACCCCGGCGGCGCAACCGGGCGGCGCTATCCCAGCTCGATCTGATAGCGGATGAAGCCGCGATTCTCGGCGACCTTGTCGTAGAGGCGCCGGGCGGTGGCGTTGCTCTCGTGCGTCATCCAGTAGAGCCGGCAACAACCGCGCTCGCGCGCCCAGTCGGCGACCGCCTGGATCAGCGCCCGGCCGACACCCTTGCCGCGCAGGTCGCGCGCGGTGAACAGGTCCTGCAGATAGCAGACGTCCGGGCCCGACGTGTTGGCGTGGATGAAGAAATGGGTGATCCCCACCAGCGCCCCGTCGACGCGCGCACCCAGCGCGTGCAGGCGTTCGTCTTCCTGGAACAGCGCCCAGGCCCGATCATAGTCTTCCTGGCGCAGCGTCCGCTCGTAGAAGTCGATATAGCCGCGGAACAGCGTCTCCCAGGCCGCCCGGTCGTCGGGCTGCAGCTTGCCGATCTCGATCATCCAGCGTCCTCCCCAGCGTCCTCTATTGCCGGCCGGACCCTAGGATGCATCGGCGCGGCACCGAAGGGCCGCTTCCGCGGCATCGACGGGGGCCAATCCGCATGGCGGCGGCCGCGCGACCCGCTTCGCTACCGCAGCGCCGATTCGAGAAGCCGCATCGCGAGCGCCGCCGTCCGACCGTCGATGTCGCGCCGCGGGTTGAACTCGACCAACTCCCACGCGATCGGCTCGGCGACGCTGCGCACCTGCTCCACGGCTGCGACGAGATCCGCGGCGGTCAGGCCGTCGGCGACCCGGCAGCCGACGCCTGGCGCTTCCCCGGGATCGACGGCGTCGAGATCCAGAGAGACGCCGAACGCCGCGGTTCCGGCGCGGACGCGTGTCAGCGCCTCGTCCATCACGGCGGGAAGGCCGCGCGCACGCACCTCCTCGGCGAAGAAGACGCGCACGCCCTGGCCGGCGAGGAATTCCGGCTCCTCCGGCTCGTAGTCCCGGGCGCCGACGATGCACAGATCCTCCGGCCGGAGGGCGGGCATGCCACCGGCGATGCCGGTCAGCCGCGGGTCGCCGTGCCCGAGCAGCGCCGCCACCGGCATGCCGTGGATCATGCCGGTATGGCTCGTGGCCGGCGTATGGCTGTCCAGATGAGCGTCGATCCAGATCAGGCCCAGCCGGCCCTCGCCGCGCAGGCCGCGGGCGACGCCGCTCCACGTGCCGACCGCGCAGGAATGGTCGCCGCCGATCACCACCGGCCGGCGGCCGACCGCAAGCGCGGCACCGCACGCAGTCGCCAGCTGCGCCGCCACATCGGCCGCGGCCGCCATGGGAGATGGCTCCCCGACCGGGTCGCCGATGTCCGCCAGCCATTCGGCCGCCACGCCGGCTGCCGCGAGGCGGCCGGCGAGGTCGGCATCCCGCAGGCGCGCCGGGCCTGCCGCGCAACCGGGGTCGCTCGCACCTCGACCGAAGGCAGCCGCGATGAGCGCCGTACGAAGCGACGCAGGCGACGACCGCTGCACTATTGTCATCCTCGTGCCTTCCTTCCGCCGCGCGCGGGCCGACCTTCGGAACCGGCCGGGTGGCCGCCTCGTTCCTGCGTCAAGCTTTCTCGGGGGGATTCAATGGGAATCATCGTTACCATCGTCACCGGCCTGATCATCGGCATCGTGGCGAAGCTGCTCATGCCCGGCCGCGATCCCGGCGGCATCATCGTCACCATTCTGCTCGGCATAGCCGGATCCTTCGTCGGCACATGGCTCGCCGACATCGCAGGCCTCGAACTCGCATCGGGCTGGGGCGCGTTCATCGCCGGCGTCGTGGGCGCCATCATCCTGCTTCTGATCTACCGGCTCGTCGTGGGCAGAAGGGCCTAGGGGATGCTTCTTCCGTACCTTCGCCTGTACTGGCGGGTGCTGAAGCAGGCAGTGGTCGCGTTCGGCAACGACAGGGCCGGCACCATGGGCGCGGCGATCGCGTTCTACACGCTGTTCTCGCTCGCCCCCCTTCTCGTGCTGATCATCGCCGTGGCCGGCTTCGTCTACGGCGATGCCGCAGCCCGAGGCGCCGTCGACGACCAGTTGATCGGCATCGTCGGCGCCGACAGCGCCAAGGCGGTGCAGGCGATGGTCGAGAATGCCGGGAATCTCGGCACCGGCCTCATCGCCACCGCCCTCGGCCTGCTGACGATGATGGTGGCCGCGACCACCGTGTTCGGCCAGATCCAGGACGCGCTCAACGTCATCTGGAAAGCCGAACCGAGCCGTTCCGGGGCATGGTCGCTGCTCCACACGCGCCTGATGAGCCTCATGCTCATCTTCTGCCTGGGGCTTCTCCTGCTGGCGTCGCTGATCATCAATGCCCTGCTGGCGGGCTTCAGCGACACGCTGAACGATCGCATTCCCTTCATGGGCACGATCCTGCAGATCGTGAACTTCCTGATCTCGTTCGGCATTCTCACGGCGCTGTTCGCGCTGGTCTACCGGCTGCTGCCCGACACGCACATCCAGTGGCGCGACGTGTGGTTCGGTGGCGCGGTCACGGCGCTGCTGTTCGTCATCGGACGACAGCTGGTCAGCCTGTATCTCGGCCATACCGGCGCCGCCTCCACCTACGGCGCCGCCGGATCGCTGATCGTTGTGCTGCTCTGGGTATACTACTCGGCGCAGATATTCCTGTTCGGCGCCGAGATCACGCGGTCCTACGCCGCCATCCGATAGCGGCGGGCGGTAGCCGCCGCTTCCGGCGACGGGTCAGACGTCCAGGTTCGCGACCTTCAAGGCGTTCGTCTGGATGAAGTCGCGGCGCGGCTCGACCTGATCGCCCATGAGGGTGGAGAAGATCTCGCCCGCCTCCTCGGCGTGGCTGACGCGGACCTGGAACAGGGTGCGCGCCTCCGGATCGAGCGTCGTCTCCCAGAGCTGCTCGGGGTTCATCTCGCCCAGGCCCTTGTAGCGCTGCATCGAGAGCCCCTTGCGGCCGACCTCGCCGATGGCCTCGATCAGGCCCAACGGCCCAATGATCCGATGCCCGCCGTCCTTGGCCTCCAGGGTCGCCGGCTGCAGATAGACTTCGCGCAGCGACTCGCTGCGTGCATCCAGCCGCAGGGCTTCCTGACTGCGCAGAAGCCGGCCTTCGATCACGTAGCGATGCGTGACGCCCCGGACGCGATGCGTGAAGACGAAGCTTCCCTCGTCGCCTACTTCGCCGATCCAGCCGCGGTCGCTTTCCTCCTCGAGGGCATCGAGGCGCTGGGCGACCTGGGCCACGACCTCGAGCGCCTGGTTCGGATCGCGGATCCGGTCGGCGTTCAGCGCGCCGGCGATCGCCGCCTGTTCCACCACCCGTTCGCTGCCGACCTTGTCCGCCAGCGGCTTCACGCGAAGCTTCACCCGGCGCGCGTCGTCCACCAGATCGCGCAGATCCTGCCCGGCGCGCTGCTGGCCCGACTGCAGCGTCAGCACCGCACCTTCCAGCGCCGTCTCGGTCAGATACGCCTCCATCTCGCGGTCGTCCTTCAGGTAGCGGACGGCCTTGCCGCGCTGAACGCGATAGAGCGGCGGCTGGGCGATGTAGAGGAAGCCGCGCTCGATCAGGTCGGGCATCTGGCGATAGAAGAAGGTCAGCAGGAGCGCGCGGATGTGGCTGCCGTCCACGTCGGCGTCCGTCATGATGACGATCTTGTGGTAGCGCACCTTGCCGGCGTCGAACTCGTCGTGGCCGATGCCGGTGCCGAGCGCGGCGATCAGCGTGCCGATCTCCGCCGAACCCAGCATCTTGTCGAAGCGCGCGCGCTCGACGTTCAGGATCTTGCCGCGCAGCGGCAGGATCGCCTGGAAGCCGCGATCCCTGCCCTGCTTCGCCGAGCCGCCGGCCGAGTCGCCCTCGACCAGGAACAGTTCCGACTTCGCCGGGTCGCGTTCCTGGCAGTCGGCCAGCTTGCCGGGCAGGCTGGCGATGTCGAGCGGGCTCTTGCGCCGGGTCAGTTCGCGGGCGCGCCGCGCCGCCTCACGCGCAGCGGCCGCTTCAGCCGCCTTGGAAATGATCTTCTTGGCTTCGCTCGGATGCTCCTCGAACCACCGGCTCAGCACGTCGCCGACGATGCCCTCGACGATCGGCCGCACCTCGGAGGAGACGAGTTTGTCCTTCGTCTGCGACGAGAATTTCGGATCCGGGACCTTCACCGAAAGGACGCAGCTCAGTCCCTCGCGTGCGTCCTCGCCGCTGATGGTCACCTTCTCGCGCTTGCTGATGCCGGAGGATTCGGCGTAGCGCATCACCTGCCGCGTGAGCGCCGCACGGAAACCCGCCAAGTGCGTGCCGCCGTCGCGCTGTGGGATGTTGTTGGTGAAGCACAGCATCTTCTCGTGATAGCTGTCGTTCCACTGCAGCGCGAATTCGACCGTGACGCCGTCGCGCTCGGCGCTTCCGGTCACGGCGGGCGTGTGGAGCGCGACCGACGCGCGGTCCACCCACGCGACGAAGGCGACCAGCCCGCCCTCATAGAGGAACTCGACGCTCTTCTCGTCGACGCCGCGCGCGTCCGTGAACACGACGCGCACGCCGGAATTCAGGAACGCGAGTTCGCGCAGCCGGCGCTCGATCGTCGCGAAGTCGAACTCCGTCATGGTGAAGGTCTGCTTCGACGGCAGGAACGTCACTTCCGTACCCGACAGGCCCGGCGCCTCGCCAACCATCGCCAGGGGCGCCTCGGCGTCGCCGTGGCGGAAGCGCATCGTGTATTCGTTGCCGTTGCGCCAGATGCGCAGGTCCAGGCGCTCGGACAGGGCGTTCACGACCGATACGCCGACGCCGTGCAGGCCGCCCGACACCTTATAGTTCTTTTGGTTGAACTTACCGCCGGCATGCAGCTTGGTCATGATGACCTCGGCCGCGGAGATACCTTCCTCCTCGTGGATGCCGACCGGAATGCCGCGCCCGTTGTCGCGTACCGTCACCGACCCGTCGGCGTTCAGCGTCACGTCGATGCGGTCGCAGAACCCCTGCAGCGCCTCGTCGACGGCGTTGTCCACCACCTCGTAGATCATGTGGTGCAGGCCGGTGCCGTCGTCCGTGTCGCCGATATACATGCCCGGCCGCTTTCGGACGGCATCGAGCCCCCGGAGGACCTGAATGGCGTCCGCCTCGTACTCGGTCTGGTCGTGCGCGGGCTGGAGCGGTTCGTTCATGCTCGGGACTGCCGATAAGTTCGTGATCCGGCGCAGAAATCGCAGGCCGTCATATGGGGCCGACGGTCGAGTTCTGCACGCTCAGAAACTGGGCACGATCGCCCAGGGCGCGAAACGGTTCGAGGTCGGTTCCCGTCATCCATGCCTGGGCGCCGACCGCGCATATGGCATCGAACAACGCGGTCCGCCTGGCACTGTCCAGATGGGCCGCCACCTCGTCGAGGAGCAGCAGCGGCGGCGCGCCGTGCGCGGCCGCGACGAGGCGCGCATGGGCGAGCACGATCGACACCAGCAGCGCCTTCTGCTCGCCGGTGGAGCAGCGTGCCGCCGGCATGTCCCGCGCGACCTCGTGCACCACTAGGTCGCTGCGATGCGTGCCGACACCGGCACCGCCCGCCTCAGCGTCGCGACCGCGCGACGCGGCCAGCATGTCGCGCAGCCTGTCCTCGGCCGCCAGCGCCGGCATCTCGCCCAGCCAGGTCTCGACATCCCCGGCAACGGCCGAGCGCGCCTGCGGAAACAGCCCCGGCGCCTCCGATGCCGCCAGGTTGAGCCGGCCCACCAGATCGCATCGGGCGGCGGCGACGGCCACGCCGCGCGTCGCCATCGCCTCCTCCAGGGCCGCGAGCCACGCTGCGTCGCGGCGGCCTTCGCGCAGCAGGCGGGCGCGCTGGCGCATCGCGTTCTCATAGCCGGCGACCCGCCCCGCATGACCCTGGTCGAAGCCGAAGACCAGACGGTCGAGAAAGCGGCGGCGCCCCGATGCGCTCTCCGTAAACAGGCGGTCCATCTGCGGCGTCAGCCAGACCGCGGCCGCATGAGCGGCCAGTGCCGCCTGACTGCGCGCCGGCACGCCGTCGATTCGCACCACCCGGCGCTCGCTTTCGGAATCGCCGGCCGGATCCCGGCCCGTGCCGATCTCGACTCGGCCCAGCGGCGTGTCCAGGCGCGCAGCGACGGCCCAGGCGGCGGTATCCGCCGTCTCGCCGGGCACGTGGCGGGCCACTTCCGACAGGCGCGCGCCGCGCAGACCCCGTCCCGGCACCAGGAAGGATATGGCCTCCAGCAGGTTCGTCTTGCCGGCGCCGTTCGGACCGAGTAGCGCGACGGGCCGCGCATCGGTCTCGATGCGCGCCTCGCGGTAGCTGCGGAAGGCGGTGAGCGTCAGGCGCGAAACGGCCAGGGGAGAAGCCTGGGCCGGTGCCTCCGGATACTGTCTCTCGACGGCGATCACACTCGCATCGGCATGAGGACGTAGAGCGCGCTGGTATCGGCGAGATCGCGCAGCACCGTTGGTGCCGTCGAATCGGCGAGGACCAGTTCGATGGTATCGCCGTCGATCTGCGCGGCGATGTCCAGCAGGTAGCGCGAGTTGAAGCCGATATCCATCGGCGGACCGTCGTAACGGATCTCCAACTCCTCGGTGGCGATGCCGTTGTCGGCGCTCGTCGCCGACAGGACGAGGGTGCCGTCCTTGAAGCTCAGCTTCACCGCGCGCGACTTTTCCGAGGAGATGGTCGACACGCGGTCGACGGCTTCGCGGAAGGCCTTGCAGTCGATGTCCAGCGTCTTGTCGTTGCCGACCGGGATGACGCGCTCATAGTCCGGGAAGGTCCCGTCGATCAGCTTGGAGATCAGGACGAGGTCGCCGACGACGAAGCGGATCTTCGATTCGGACAGCGCGACCTCGACCTCGCCGCCCTCATCCTCCAGCAGCTTGCGGATCTCGGTCACCGCCTTGCGCGGCACGATGACGCCCGGCATGCCCGACGCGCCGTCCGGCAGCGGAATCTCGCAGCGCGCCAGCCGGTGCCCGTCGGTCGCCACGGCACGCAGCAGCGGCACCCCGTCGGTCTCGGCCGGATGCAGGTACACGCCGTTCAGGTAGTAGCGCGTCTCCTCGGTCGAGATCGCGAAGCGCGTCCGGTCGATCAGGCCGCGCAGTTCCTTGGCCGCGATCCGGAAGCGGTAGGGCAGGTCGCCGCCGGAGATCACCGGGAAGTCCTCGGTCGGCAGGGTCGACAGCGTGAAGGTCGAGCGGCCGGAGCGGAGCTTGATCTGTCCATGCTCGCCGGTGGCGTCGATCTGAACCTGCGACCCTTCCGGCAGCTTGCGCGCGATCTCGTAGAGCGTGTGCGCCGGCGCCGTCGTGGCGCCCGAAACGCTGGCCTCGACCTCCAGGGTCTCGATCACGCCGATATCCATGTCGGTCGCCGCGAGGCTGAGCCGCCCCTTGTCGACCTGCAGCATGATGTTCGCGAGGATCGGGATCGTGTTCCGGCGCTCGACGACGCTCTGGGCATGAGCGAGCGACTTGAGGAGAGCGCTGCGTTCGATCGTGAGCTTCATGTCCGTCCCGACTGGCCAAAAGACTCGCGGTGCGACGAAACTCACCGCACCGGGCCGAAGACTATAGCAGAAAAGCGTGCGCCAACGGGGAAAGAAGACGCTAGCCGGAGATGAACACGTCGCCCAGGATCTCCGCCTCCAGGGCGGCGATGGCGTCCTTCAGCGCGTAGTAGCGCTCGGTCCAGACGGGGTCGCCGCGCTTCGCGCCGTGCTCGCAGATATCGCAGGTGTGCGCCGTGCAGATGGGGCGCAGATGCGGCGCCACAGTGCAGCCGTCGGGGCCCATCATCGGCAGCACTCTGTGCCATGTCGGCACCAGCTCGACATCCCAATGCTCGGCGGCGAACTCCATCGCGATGGTGCAGTAGCGCTCCTCGCAGCAGGTCATCGGCCGTGGGCAGAAGGCCAGGCACTCCGGCTCGGTCAGCACGGCCATCTCGGCATAGAGCGCGATCAGGCGGTCGCGCCTTTCGCCCTGTGCGGGACCCCGTCCCATGCGTCAGGTCAGGCGCAGGATCTCGACCTGCGCACCTGCCGCCGCTGGCGGCGCATGCGGCGGCCGGATCACCAGCGCGTCGGCCCGCGCCAGGGCGCCGAGCAGCGAGCTGTCCTGGACCTCGAAGGGATGGGCGACCAGCGTGCCGTCGGCCTCGGTCGTCAGCGTCGCCCGCAGATAGTCCTCGCGCCTGTCGTTCTCCGGCAGAGCGCGTCCGAGCCGTGCCGTCCCTCGCCCCTCGCCCGCGGGATCCTCGCTCCCGGCGAGCCGCGCCAGCAGCGGCCGCAGGAACAGGATCGCGCACACCATGGAGGAGACCGGATTTCCCGGCAGCCCCAGCACGCGCATGTCGCCCAGCCGCCCGACCATCAGCGGCTTGCCCGGCCGCATGGCGATCTTCCAGAAGTCGAGCGTCATCCCCATGCGGGTCAGCGCCGGCTGCACCAGGTCGTGGTCGCCGACCGACGCACCGCCCGTCGTGACCAGCACCTGCGCCCCCACGGCCCCCAGCGCCCGCTCGACGATCGCCTCCTCGGTGTCCGCGGCGATGCCGAGATCGATCGGTTCGCCGCCGCAGGCCCGGACGAAAGCGTGCAGCGCAGGGCCGTTCGAACTGACGATCTGTCCGGGTGCCAGGGGATCGCCGGGCAGCGCGATCTCGTCGCCAGTCGCCAGGATGGCGACGCGCGGCCGCTGGCGGACCGTCAGCCACGGCACGTTCATCGCCGCGGCGAAGCCGATGTCCCGCGCCGTCAGCCGCCGCCCGGCGCGCAGTCCGACCTCCCCCTCTCGGAAGTCGATACCGGCCCGGCGCACGTGGCGGCCGGCCACCACCGACTCCGTCGCGATAATCCGGTCGCGGTCGGCCGTCGTGTCTTCCTGGATGACCACCGCATCGGCGCCGGCGGGCAGTGCCGCACCGGTGAAGATCCGCACCGTCTCGCCCGGCCCTATCTGCCCGTCGAAGATGCGACCCGCCGGCACCGCGCCGATCAGGCGGAGCGTCGCCGGCACCGTGGCGACGTCGGCGGCGCGCACCGCGTAGCCGTCCATGGCCGACACCGCCATCGGCGGCTGCGTCCGCCGCGCCGCAATGTCCCCGGCCAGCACCCGGCCGAGACCGTCGAGCAGCGGCACCTGCTGCACCGGTAGAGGCTCGACGTCCCGCAGAATGCGATCCAGCGCCTCGGCGACCGGTATCATGCCCGGTACTCCCCGGACTTGCCCCCGGCCTTGTGCAGCAGACGCGCTTCGGTGATCGCCATGCCGCGGTCGATGGCCTTGCACATGTCGTAGACCGTGAGCGCCGCCACGGTCGCGGCCGTCAGCGCCTCCATCTCGACGCCGGTGCGCCCCGTCACCTTGCAGGTGGCGGTGATGTCGACGGCCGACTCATCGGCATTGCAGGCGAGGTCGACCTTCACCGAAGCCAGTGGCAGCGGGTGGCAGAGCGGTATCAGGTCGGGGGTTCGCTTCGCCGCCATGATGCCGGCGAGGCGCGCCACGGCGAGCACGTCGCCCTTGCCGATCGACCCCTCCTGCACCCGCGCCAGAGTCGCCGGCTCCATGCGGATGCGCGCGAAGGCGGTCGCGGTGCGGTCGGTCACGTCCTTCGCCGACACGTCGACCATCACGGCGCGCCCCTCGGCATCGAAATGCGTCAGGTCGGACATGGCGTCAGCTCGCTTCGGCGGTGGCGGTCCCGAGCAGCGCGCGCGTCGCCGCCGTCACGTCCTGCTGGCTCATCAGGTGCTCGCCGACCAGGAAGCAGCGCGCACCCACCTTCGCCATCCGCTCCAGGTCGCCGTGGGTGCGGATGCCGCTCTCGCAGACCAGGATCCGATCACCGCCGACGCGCGGCGCCAGGCGCTCGGTCGTCGCGAGGTCGACCGCCAGGGTGCGCAGGTTGCGGTTGTTGATGCCGAGCAGCGGCGAGCGCAGCTTCAGCGCACGGTCGAGTTCGGCCTCGTCGTGCACCTCGATCAGCACGTCCATGCCGAGTTCGACCGCCGTCGCTTCGATCTCGGCGGCCAACATATCGTCCACCGCCGCCATGATCAGCAGGACGCAATCGGCCCCGATCGACCGGCTTTCCGTTATCTGCCAAGGATCTATCATGAAATCCTTACGCAGCGCTGGAAGGTCGACCGCAGCCCGCGCCGCGATCAGGAAGTCGTCGCAGCCCTGGAAATAGGGTTCGTCGGTCAGCACCGAGAGGCAGTTGGCACCGCCCGCGCGATAGGCCCGCGCCAGCGCCGGCGGATCGAAATCGGCGCGGATCAGGCCCTTGCTCGGCGACGCCTTCTTGATCTCGGCGATCAGGCCGAAGCCGGTGGCGGCCCGCGCCTGCAGCGCGCGTGCGAAGCCGCGCGGCGGCTCCATCCCGGCGCACGCCCGGCGAAGATCCTCGACCGAACGCTCCGCCTTCCGTTGCGCGACGAGCGTCCGCTTGTCGTCGATGATCCGGCGCAGCGTATCGCTCATGCCGCCGTTCCCGTCTCGTTGGTGATCCGGATCAGCCGGTCCAGAACGTCCTTGGCCGTGCCGCCGTCGATGGCCGCCCGCGCCATATCGGCCCCCTCGCGCAGATCGCCCGCGCGATCGGCGACCATGAGGGCGGCAGCGCTGTTGAGCAGCACGATGTCGCGATACGGACCGCGCTCGCCGCCCAGCATGGCGCGCATCGCCGCGGCATTAGTCGCCGCATCGCCGCCCTTCAGGTCGTCCGGCCGCGCCGTCTCCAGGCCCGCCTGCTCCGGCGTCACCTCGAAGGTCCGCACGTCGCCGTCCCGCAGTTCCGCCACATAGGACGGGCCGGTCGTCGTCAGTTCGTCCAGGCCGTCGGAGCCGTGCACCAGCCAGGCCCGCTGCGAGCCGAGATTGCCCAGGACGCGCGCCATCGGCTCCAGCCACTGGCGCGAGAACACGCCGAGCAGCTGACGCTTCGCGTCCGCCGGGTTCGACAAGGGCCCAAGAATATTGAAGATCGTCCGCGTTCCGAGTTCGACGCGCGCACCCGCCACGTGCCGCATGGCGCCGTGATGGCGCGGCGCCATCATGAAGCAGATGCCGGCGTCGCTGAGGGCACGGGCCACCAGGGACATGTCGGCGTCGATGTTCACGCCCAGCGCGGCCAGCACGTCCGAGCTGCCGGACTTGGAGGACGCCGCACGGTTGCCGTGCTTGGCGACGGGAACGCCGCAGGCCGCGACGACGATCGCCGCGCCCGTCGACACGTTGAACGTTCCCGACGCGTCGCCGCCCGTGCCGCAGGTATCGATGGTACCGGCCGGCGCCTCGACACGCACGGCCTTGGCGCGCATGACGGTCGCCGCGCCGGTGATCTCCTCGACCGTCTCGCCGCGGACGCGCAGGCCCATCAGGAAGGCGCCGATCTGCGCGGGCGTCGCCTCGCCCGACATCATCACCTCGAACGCGGCTTCGGCCTGGGCGCGCGCCAAGCTGCCGCCGGCCGCGACCTGCGCCAGGATCGCCTTGAAGTCCCGCGCGTCGGCGGCTCCCGCCGTCCCACTTATGGCGGCCCCGCTCATGCGCGCACCCGGCGCTCCGGCATCGGCGCCGGCGTCCGGTTCGGCAGACGGCCCTGGGTCGTCATCGACAGGAAGTTGCCGAGCAGCCTGTGGCCGTGCTCGGAGGCGATGCTCTCGGGGTGGAACTGCACGCCGTGGATCGTGTGCTCCCGGTGGGCGAGCCCCATGATCAGGCCGTCGTCGGTCTGCGCCGTCACCTCGAGTTCGTCGGGAAGGCCGTCGCGGTCGACCAGCAGCGAGTGATAGCGCGTCGCCTCGAACCGGTCCGGCAGGCCGGCGAACAGGCCCCGGTCGGTATGGTCGATGCGGCTCAGCTTGCCGTGCATCGGCGCCGGGGCGCGGATCACCTTGCCGCCGAACGCCTGCCCGATCGCCTGATGGCCGAGGCAGACGCCGAGGATCGGCACCTTGCCCGCGCCCTCCCGGATCAGGTCGAGGCAGATGCCCGCCTTGTCGGGATCGCACGGGCCGGGCGAGATGATGATGCCCTGGGGCTCCATCGCCAGCGCCTGGTCGACAGTCAGCGCATCGTTGCGCCGCACCTCGATCTCGGCGCCCAACTCGCCTAGAAAGTGCATCAGGTTGTAGACGAAGCTGTCGTAGTTATCGATCAGCAGGAACATCGTTCGAACCTTCCGGACGCGACGGCTGCCGCAGGGCGGCACCGATGCTATAAGGTCTGCGTTATAACAAGCGGCCCGAGGCGGCGGAAGCCGACCCGCCGCTTCTCCTTACCGGTATATCTGGGATCGACGGCGCAATATGGCACGCAGGACTTCCCGGCGCCGGGCCGCCCCCTCGGCTGCGACACGAAAGCCGAGATCGTCGGCGAAGACGGCCGGCCGGCGGAGAGCGAAGGTGTCCGGCCGCTCCTCGGCACTGCTGCTCGGTCTCCTCGCGGGACTGTTCATCGCCGGTGCCGCCGCGGCGCTCCTCTGGCCCGCCGAGAAGCCGCGGACCGTCGCCGCACGATCCGAGGCGCCGGCGGCACCTCCGGCGCCGCCGCCGCGCAGCGCCCCGGTCGTGCGCGACGTGCCACGGGAGACGGCGCGGATCGCTCCGCCGCCGAAGCGCGAGGACGCGCCGAAGCCCGCACCGGCCGCGGCGCCCGCAGCGCCCGTGACGGCGCCGGTCGCGGCACCCGCCGCCAAATCGCCTCCACCGCCGCCGGCGGCGGTCTATGACCCCGACCCCGAACCCACGGTCGCCGAGCCCACCACTCTCGCCGCGATCCCGACGGTGCCGCCTCCGGCGACGCCGCCGCCCGCGGCATCGGGACAACCGGCATGGCAGCGCTATGCCGTCGCCGCACCGCCGACGAGCGGCCGGCCGATGATCGCGATCGTGCTGGACGATGTCGGCCTCAACCGGCCGCAGAGCCGGCGCGCGATCGCCCTGCCCGGCCCGATCACGCTGTCCTTCCTGACCTACGCCGAGGACCTGCCCCAGCAGACCGCATCGGCCCGCGCCGCCGGCCACGAGCTGATGCTGCACGTCCCGATGGAACCGATGGAGTCCTCGGTCTCGCCCGGGCCGGAGGCACTGACCGTGGCAGCGAACGAAACGGAACTGCAGCGGCGCCTGAACTGGGGCCTAGGCCGGTTCACCGGCTTCGTCGGCATCAACAACCATATGGGCAGCCGCTTCACCCAGGACGCCGACGGGATGTCGGTCGTCCTCTCGGAGTTGCAGCGGCGCGGCCTGCTCTTTCTCGATTCGGTGACGACCGGCAGGACCGTCGGATCGGCCGTCGCGGCACGCTACGGCGTGCCTTTCGCCCGACGCGACGTGTTCCTGGATCACGTCCAGGACGCCGCAGCCGTGCGGCAGAGCCTGGAACAGCTGGAGCGCAAGGCGCGCGCCCAGGGCTACGCCGTCGGCATCGGGCACCCGCACCCGGCGACCATCGACGTGCTCCAGGCATGGCTTCCGACGCTGCAATCCCGCGGCTACACCCTCGTCCCGCTCACCGCGATCGTGAAGCGCCTGCACGAGCCCGCCGCAGGCCGCAACGAGGCCGCCATCCCGCCGCCGCGCGGCTGATCCCGCTCCGGCTTTCCGAGGCGTCTACAGCGCGGCCTCGGTCACGTCGATGACGCCCGGCAGCGCACGCAAGGTGGCCGAGACGGAAGGCGACACCGAGTAGGTCCCCGGCAGCTCGAGTTCGACTTCGCGGCCGTCGTCGATACCGACGACGACGACCACCTTGCCGCGGCCGCGCCGCGACGGCTCGAGAAGTGCCTTCAACCGCTCGATCGGACGGGGATCGTGCAGGGCGATCCGCAGGCCGGCGGCGCTGTTGGCCGCCATCCGATCCAGATCCTCGACCTTCTGCACGCCGACACGCAGCGTTTCGCCGTCGACCTTCGCCTCGACCGTGCACAGGATCGGCTTCCCGGCCTCGAGAATCTCGCGCGACGCGCTCAGGACCTCGGAGAACATCGACATCTCGACGATGCCGCTGCTGTCGGAAAGCTGGATGAAGGCGTAGCGCGAGCCGCGCTGCGACATCTTTTCGGTCTTGGCGACGACGGTGCCGCCGACCAGAAGCCGTGCCGTGCCGGCGCCGACCCGGCGCTGCAACTCGGAAATCGGTACCGCTCCCGCCCGTTCCAGAACCGTACGATAGGCATCGACCGGGTGCGCTGACAGGTAGAAACCGATGGCATCGAGCTCGTACTGGAGCTTCTCCGTCTCGCTCCAGCGGTCGACCTCGGGCAGGCGCGGCACCTCCGGCCCCGACGCGCCGCCGAACAGGCTGACCTGCTGCGAGGCGCGCTCGTCCGCTGCGGCTACGGCATAGCGAACCACCGTGTCGATCGCCGCGACCACGCCGGCGCGATGCATGCCGAAACAGTCGAAGGCGCCGGCGCGCGCCAGATTCTCCAGCTGACGCTTGTTCAGCAAACTCATGTCCAGGCGGCGGGCGAAGTCGAACAGGTCCTTGAACGGCCCGTTCCTGCCGCGCTCCGCGACGATCGCCGCCATCGCCTGGCGACCGACATTCTTGATCGCGGCCAGCGCATGGCGCACCGCCTTGCCGCCCTCCGGCAGATCCTCGACCGTAAAGAGATCGCCGGAGCGGTTGATGTCCGGCGGCAGCAGGTCGAGGCCGAAGCGCTTCAGGTCCTGCCGGTAGGCGTTCAGCTTGTCCGTATTGTGCATGTCGTAGGTCATGGTCGCCGCCATGAACTCGACCGTGTGGTTCGCCTTCAGGTAGGCCGTGTGATAGGCGACCAGCGCATAGGCCGCCGCATGCGACTTGTTGAAGCCGTAGCCGGCGAACTTGTCGACGAGGTCGAAGATCTCCGAGGCCTTCTTCTCCTCGACCCCGCGCGCCTTGGCGCCGTCGACGAAGGCGACGCGCTGCGCGGCCATCTCCGCCTTGATCTTCTTGCCCATCGCCCGGCGGAGCAGGTCGGCGGCGCCCAGGCTGTAGCCCGACAGCTCCTGGGCGATCTGCATCACCTGTTCCTGATAGATGATGATCCCGTAGGTCTCCTTCAGGATCGGCTCGAGCGTCGGGTAGAGATAGTCGGGCTCCTCCAGCCCATGCTTGCGGTTGATGTAGCTCGGGATGTTCTCCATCGGACCGGGCCGGTAAAGCGCCACGACCGCGATGATGTCCTCGATCCGGTTGGGGCGCAGGCGCTTCAGCATGTCGCGCATGCCCGCACCTTCGAGCTGGAACACCGCCACCGTGTGCCCGCGGCCCAGCAGCTCGTAGCTGGCCGCGTCGTCGAGCGGCAGCGTCTCCAGCTCGATAGGCAGGCCGCGCTCGTGCAGCAGGCGGACCGCATGCTGCAGCACCGTCAGCGTCTTCAGGCCGAGGAAGTCGAACTTCACCAGCCCGGCCGTCTCGACATACTTCATGTTGAACTGGGTGACCGGCATGTCCGACTTCGGATCGCGGTAGAGCGGCACCAGTTCCTGGAGCGGCCGGTCGCCGATGACGATGCCGGCGGCGTGTGTCGAGGCGTGCCTGTACAGCCCCTCCAGCTTCAGCGCGATGTCGATCAGGCGCTTCACCGCCTCGTCCTTGCGCCGCATCTCCTGGAGCTGCGGCTCGCCGTCGATCGCCTGCTGCAGCGTCACCGGGTTGGCCGGGTTGTTCGGCACCAGCTTGCAGATGCGGTCGGTCTGTCCGTAGGGCATCCCGAGCACGCGGCCGACGTCGCGCAGCACCGCCCGCGCCTGGAGCTTACCGAAGGTGATGATCTGGGCGACCTTGTCGTGGCCGTACTTGTCCTGGACGTAGCGGATCACCTCGTCGCGCCGGTCCTGGCAGAAGTCGATGTCGAAGTCGGGCATCGACACGCGTTCCGGGTTCAGGAACCGCTCGAACAGCAGGCCAAAGCGCAGCGGATCCAGGTCGGTGATGGTCAGCGCCCAGGCGACGACCGAGCCCGCGCCGGAGCCGCGGCCGGGTCCGACGGGAATGTCCCTGTCCTTCGCCCACTTGATGAAGTCGGAGACGATCAGGAAGTAGCCAGGGAAGCCCATATTCTCGATGACCTGGGCCTCGTAGGCCAGGCGCTCGCGGTAGGGCTTCGCGACCGCTTCGCGCTCCTGGGCGCTCATCTCCGCCGTGAACACGTGGGTTTCGAGCCGCTGATCGAGCCCCGCCTGGGCCTGGGCGATCAGCTCCTCCGCCTCGGTACGGCCGGCGACGGTCGGGAAATTGGGCAGGATCGGCTTGTGCGGCAGCGGCATGAACGCGCAGCGCCGCGCGATCACCAGCGTGTTTTCCACCGCCTCCGGCAGGTCGGCGAACAGCGTCCGCATCTCGGCCGCCGACTTGAAGCGATGATCCGGCGTGAGGCGTGGGCGGTTCTCCTCCTCGACCCGCCGCCCCTGCGCGATGCACATCAGCGCGTCGTGCGCCTCGAACATTCCGGCATCGGCGAAGTGCACGTCGTTCGTCGCCACCAGCGGCAGGTCGTGCCTGTAGGCGAGATCGACCAAGCCGGCCTCGATCGCGTCCTGCTCGCGCATCCCGTGGCGCATGAGTTCGACGTAGAGCCGCCCCGGAAACAGCGCCGCCAGCCGCAGCAGAGCCTCCTCCGCCGCCGGGCCCTGGTTCTCCAGCAACAGGCGCCCCACGGTACCGGCGGGACCGCCGGTCAGGGCGATCACGCCGTCGGTCGCCCCGTCGAGCGCGTCCCAGCCGACCTGCGCCGGCTCGCCGCCCTGGGTCTCCAGGAACGCCTTGCTGACCAGCGCCATCAGGTTGCGGTAGCCGCGCTCACTCTGTGCGATCAGCAGCAACTGGTCCGGGTCGGCCTGCTGGAGCTGGCCGTTGCGCCCGGTCTGCACCGGCCGCCGCAGGCCCAGAATGGTGCCCACGATCGGCTGTACGCCGGCCTTGGAGGCGGCCAGTGCGAATTCCAGGGCGCCGAACAGGTTGCCCGTGTCGCTGATACCGACGGCAGGCATGGCGTGCTTGCGGCAGAGCTCGACCAGCTCGCCGATCCGGACCGCGCCCTGGGAGAGGGAGTAAGCCGTGTGGAGCCGGAGGTGGACGAACTCGGCGTGAGGCATCAGGCAAATTCCGGAACTGCGGCGCCGGCCGAAGATCGCACGAACGGCGGCGTTCTGTCAGCCGAACCGGCCCAAGAACTGGCGGTCGGCCGCGGATTTACTCACAGCATCTTGTGGACAGTGTACCCCAGCGCGCTGGAAAGCCTACGCGACCGGCCGCTCCGGCAGATAGCGGATCAGGTCGTCGGCGCGCATGACCTCGCAGTAGATGCGGTTGATGATGCGCAGTTCCTGGTCGTGCAGGTCCATCGTTCCCGCGGCGCAGGCGTCCTCGATCACGATCACCTCGAAGCTCTCGTCGGCGAGGCTGCGGACCGTCGACGACACGCACTGGTCGGTGAAGACGCCGACGGCGACGACGTGGGTGATGCCGATGTTGGTCAGCAGGAGGCGGAGGTTGGTACCGGTCAGCGCCGAGTCGGTCGTCTTGGTCACGACAATCTCGTCGGCACGCGGCGCCAGCGCCGGCACGACCTGCGATTCATGGGCGTCGCGTGGCAGCAGGATATTATTCCACCCCGGCTTCTTCTGGCTGAGCGACCGGTCGGCACCGTCCGGCAGGCGCGCGGCGATTCGCGCGAACATGACGTGGTTGCCGTCGGCGCGGAACCGCTCGATCAGTCGGGCGATCGTCGGCACGACGACCTCGTCCATCCGCCGGTGGAACGGCTGCCACGCCTCCTGCCGCGCCCGCTCGGCGGGCGCCAACGTCGCCGGGTCGGGTCTGTCGAGATAGGCGTTCTGGACGTCGATCACGAGCAGCGCGACCTTGCCCGGCAGCAGCACAGGGTCCGGCGCCTCGGGCGCGCCTTCGTAATAGAAGCTGCGCCAGCCCGTCTTCCAGGATGGGCGCTCCGGGGCTGGGATTTCTCGGGATGCCGGCTGGTCGGACGAGGACGTCATCGGCTGCACTTCCGTCTCCGGTACGGCTGCCGATCATCCCCGCTGGCGTCGGCTTGTCAAATCGCGCCTGCGCCCGCAGCGCGTCAGCCCTCGGCGTTGCCGGCGCGACGGACCACCGGCTCGCCCAGCCCTCCGCGCCCGAGCCAAGTGAACGGCCGCATGAGGAAGTAGAGCGGGAAGAGGGCATCCGGCAACGGGAAGCGCGTCCAGTCGTTCGGCGCATAAAGCGACCTGAGCGCATGGCGCGTGCGGTAGCTCCAGTCCGGCCGGAGATGAAAGCTGCTCCACCAGAAATGCGGCGACAGGCGGCGCATGTCGTCCTCGACCATGGCCCGGCAGGCGACCGCGGTCAGCCTGCGTCCCGCCGGATCGGCTTCGGCGTACGCCTCGATATCCGGCGGGACCGGAGCATCGAGGACGTCCCGCGCCAGCAGGAAGGCCGATCCCAATACCGATTGGAGGCCTTCCGCCACCGCCATATCCCAGCCGGCCCGAATGGCCGCATCGTCCCAGCGCCGCAGGATCGCCGCGATGTCGATCAGCCATTTCAGCCTGAACCAGGCATGGCCGGCGCCGTGGCAGGCGAGGTAGAGCAGCAGCGTCTCCGGCGGCAGCACGGGCACTGCGCCGTTTCCGATGCGCACCGGGGTTCTGAGCTTCCATGCCGCCTTCACGTCGAAGTCGAACAAGTTGTCGGCGTTCAGTTGCCAGTGCAGTTCCACCGGCGCCCCGCGATTCAGGGAGCGGAACGTGCTGTGGCGCTCGATGCTGCGAAAGGCCCGCCGCTGGCGCGGCGTGAAATGGGCCTCCTGGTCGGTAGGCTCGTAGCGCAGGGCGCGCAGCACGGCAGTGGCCGCGTCGACCGCGTCTGGGTCGACGACGATGTCGATGTCCTTCGACTGGCGCACGGTGGCGCTGTCGAACAGTAGCAGGCCGAGCGGCGGCCCCTTCACCGTGAAGAATGGAATGGCGGCAGCCTCGAGCGCCTGCGACAGGCGTTCGGTCTCGGCGGTCTGCGACAATGCGCGGAGACTGGCGGCACGCTCCGTGCGGGTCAGCGCCTCGCGGATCGCCGCCGGAACGAAGGTCCAGTCGGCCCGCCGCAATGCGACTGCGACCGCGACATCGACGCGATGCCGGCCGGCCGCGGCCAGGACGGCCGGCCAGTCTTCGGCGACATGCGGCAGCGCACGCCGGACGGGCGCCACCGGGCCGCCCGCCGCACAGGCGAGACACGTCGCGACGAACCGCAATGCCGGCGGCAGATCGGCCCTTGGCACCGGCCACTTCATCCACTGTCCCGAAACCGTTGCAGCCCGCCCGCGCCGGCCTCGCCGCCCTTGTAGAGAAACCGCCGGCACCACTCAACGGGGCAAAGCCTCACCGCCGAAACGACGAAAGGGCGCCCCGTCCGGGACGCCCTTCTCGCGAAGACAGACCATAGCGGGAGGAGCGTCGCCGCCGCTCCCGCCGTGCGCAGATCAGACGCTGTAGTACATCTTGTACTCGATCGGATGCGGCGAGGTCTCGAAGGCGAGGACTTCCTCGTACTTCAGTTCGATATAGGCATCGATCTGATCCTTGCCGAAGACGTCGCCCTTCATCAGGAACTCGTGGTCGGCTTCGAGTGCGACCAGCGCCTCGCGGAGCGAGCCGCAGACGGTCGGGATGTCCTTCAGCTCCTCGGGCGGCAGGTCGTAGAGATTCTTGTCCATCGGGTCGCCCGGATGGATCTTGTTCTCGATGCCGTCGAGGCCCGCCATCAGCATGGCCGAGTAGGCGAGATAGGGATTCGCCGCCGGATCCGGGAACCGGACCTCGACGCGCTTGCCCTTCGGGCTGGAGACGTAGGGGATGCGGCAGGACGCCGAGCGGTTGCGGCTGGAATAGGCCAGCAGCACCGGCGCCTCGTAGCCCGGGACGAGCCGCTTGTAGCTGTTCGTCGACGGGTTGGTGAAGGCGTTCAGCGCCTTGGCGTGCTTGATGATGCCGCCGATGTAGAACAGCGCCGTCTCGGACAGATCTGCATAGCCGGTGCCCGCGAACAGCGGCTTGCCGTCCTTCCAGATCGACTGGTGGCAGTGCATCCCGGAGCCGTTGTCGCCGAAGATCGGCTTGGGCATGAAGGTCGCGGTCTTGCCGTACTGATGGGCGACCATGTGGATGCCGTACTTGTAGATCTGCATCCAGTCGGCCGCGCCGAGGAGCGTGTTGAACTTCACGCCGAGCTCGTGCTGGGAGGGCGCCACCTCGTGGTGATGCTTCTCCATGGCGAGACCCATCTGCGACAGGACCTGCACCATCTCGGCGCGCATGTCGTGGGCGGAGTCGATCGGCGGAACCGGGAAGTAGCCGCCCTTGATCGCCGGCCGGTGCGCGTAGTTGCCCGTCTCGAAGGCCTTGCCGGTGACGTACGGACCTTCGATCGAGTCGACCTCGTAGAAGCAGTGGTTCATGTCGACCTTGAAGCGGACGTCGTCGAAGACGAAGAACTCAGCTTCCGGGCCGAAGAACACCGTGTCGCCGATGCCCGACGACTTCACCCACGCCTCGGCCTTCTTCGCCGTGGAACGCGGGTCGCGGCTGTAGAACTGGCCGGTGGACGGCTCGGTGATGTCGCAGAAGATGATCATCATCGGATCCGCGCAGAACGGATCCATGACCGCCGTCGAGATGTCGGGCGACAGGATCATGTCCGACTCGTTGATCGCCTTCCAGCCGGCGATCGACGAACCGTCGAACATCAGGCCGTCGGTCAGCATGTCCTCGTCGACGGTCTCGTGCCACTGCGTGGTGTGCTGCCACTTGCCGCGCGGGTCGGTGAAGCGGAAGTCGACGTGCTTCACGTCGTTGTCTTTCAGGTACTTCATGACGTCCGCGGGCGTCTTGAACTTCAGTGACATCCCCTCGCTCCTCTGCGGGTAATTGGGTGTGCGTTGTGTGATCGGCCGGAATCAGACGGCGTCGCCGCCGGTCTCTCCGGTCCGGATGCGGATGACGTCGTCGACCGTGGAGACGAAGATCTTGCCGTCGCCGATGCGGCCGGTGCGGGCCGCCTGCATGATCGCCTCGATCGCACGTTCGACCATGCCGTCTTCCATGACGACCTCGATCTTCACCTTCGGCAGGAAGTCCACGACATACTCCGCGCCGCGGTAGAGTTCGGTGTGCCCCTTCTGCCGGCCGAAGCCCTTGGCCTCCGTCACGGTCAGGCCCTTGATGCCGACCTCGTGCAGAGCGTCCTTAACGTCGTCGAGTTTGAACGGCTTGATGATCGCTTCGATCTTTTTCATGACTGCCCGTCGATCCCCGGATGTCGCACAGAGTGCACGTCATCCAGCCAGCGTGAAGCACGCCCCGTGCCAACCAACCGCGCGGTGTATCCCGCGGCGCACGGAGCAGGCGGCGGCGCCCATTGCGCACATTCTAGAACATTGCACAAAATTTGGCGCCCGATGTTTAGGCAATCAGAGAACCGCGCCGATCCGGCGGATCGCCTCGCTGATCTGCTCGGCCGAGGCGGCATAGGAGAAGCGGACGAAGCCTTCGCCCTGTGCGCCGAAGCTGGTGCCGGCGACCGTGGCGACGCCCGCCTCCTCCAGCATCCGCTTCTGGAGATCGCGCGCCGTCATGCCCGTGCCTTCGATGTTCGGGAAGGCATAGAAGGCGCCGCCGGGATCGACGCAGCGGAAGCCCGGCAGCTGATTTAGCGCCGGGACGATCAGCCTGCGCCGCTCGTCGAAGGCCGCCACCATCCGGTCCACGGCATCTTGAGGGCCGTTCAGTGCGGCGATGCCTGCGAACTGGGCGGCCGTGCTGACGCAGGAATGGCAGTTCACCGCCAGCCGCTCGGCCTGGCGCACGATGCTCTTCGGCCACACGCCATAGCCCAGGCGCCAGCCGGTCATCGCATAGGTCTTGCTCCAGCCGTCGAGCAGGATCAGGCGGTCGCGGATCGATTCGTAACCGAGCAGGCTGACATGCTCGCGCCCGCCATAGGTCATGCGGCCATAGATCTCGTCGCTCATCACCGCGACGTGTGGGTGCCGGTCCAGGCCGGCGACCAGCTTGTCGATCTCGGCCTTCGGCGTGACGCCGCCGGTCGGGTTGGCGGGGCTGTTCACGATCAGCAGGCGCGTCGCCGGCGTGATCTGCGCCAGCACCTCGTCGGCGTCGAACGCGAACCCGTTCTCCTCGCGCAGCCGCATCGGCACACCCTTGGCACCGGAGTAGCGGATGACCGACTCGTAGATCGGGAATCCCGGGTTCGGGTAGATGATCTCCGCCCCTGGCTCGCCGAACATCAGGATGGCGAAGAACATCGTCACCTTGCCGCCGGGCACGATCAGGATGTCCGCGGGATCGACTGCGACCTTGCGGCGCAGCAGGATGTCCGCCGCCACCGCCTCGCGCAGGGCCGGGATGCCGTTCGCCGGCGTGTAGCCGTGATGGCCGTCGCGCAGCGCCTTCACCGCCGCCTCGACGATGTGCTCGGGCGTCTTGAAGTCCGGCTGGCCGATGCCGAGATTGATGATGTCTTTGCCTTCGGCCGCCAGCGCCGCGGCTCGGGCCAGGACCTCGAAAGCGGTCTCCGTGCCCAGGCGGGACAGGTTTTCGGCGAGGCGCAGGTCGGCCATGAGGGCTTCTCCCTAATCGTTTTCTGGCCCCTATATGCCGGATAGAGCCTTCGGCCGCAAAGGGCATGCTTGACGAAACCCGCCCCGGGTGGCACCTAGTGCGCCGCTTCGAGCGATGGTGTCCATAGCTCAGTTGGTTAGAGCGCCGGGTTGTGGTCCCGGAGGCCGTCGGTTCAAATCCGTCTGGACACCCCATCCCTTCCTTTCCGGTCAACGCTGCGCCGCCCCGACCGGGGCGTCGAAAGGGTCACTGCCATGTCCGACGCTTCCGAGGGTTCCCCTAAGCTCCTTCGGCCGCGCGACGCGTCGACCCTGATCATCGTGCGCAAGGGCAAGAACGGCGGCGAGGTCCTGATGGGCGAGCGCAGTGCCGCCCACGTCTTCGTGCCGGAGAACTTCGTGTTTCCGGGCGGCCGCGTCGACCGCTCCGACGCCTTCGTCCAGCCGGCTACGCCGCTGCGCCCGGAGGTGCTGGAGCGCCTGCAGAAGACCGCGACCCCACGCCGCGCCCTGGCGCTCGCCATGGCCGCCGTCCGCGAGACGTTCGAGGAAACGGGCCTGATCGTCGGCGGCCGGACCGAAGCCGCCGCGAAGCCCGGACGCGCCCCGAAGGGCTGGCAGCATTTCCTGTCGACCGGTATGGCCCCCGCCCTGGGCGGCCTGACCTACGTCGCCCGTGCCGTGACGCCGACCGGTCGGCCGCGCCGCTTCAACGCCCGCTTCTTCGTCGTCGACGCCGACGCGATCACCGGCGAGGAAACCGACTCCAGCGAATTGCTGAAGGTGCGGTGGTTCACCCTGCCCGAGGCGCGCAAGCTCAAGATCCGCCCGATCACCGAACTGGTGCTGGCGGAGATCGAAGCGCGCCTGGCGGAAGACTCCCTCCACGCTCCCGAACGCCCCGCGCCGGCCTTCACGGTCCGTCAGGGACGGCGTAACGTCGTCTACGAGTAGAAGTCGTCTCCGGGGAGATGGCGATGGCGCGGCCGTAGCCCTCAGAGACATGACGGACGACTGGGCATCTCTCCCACCGCAAGACGCGGGGTTCGCCGCCGACCTGGGCGATAAGCTCGATGCCGGCGTGCGCTCCGGCCTCCTGCGCCACCTCCACGCCGTTCTCGTCGCACGCTCCGGTCGCATCGTGCTCGAACGTTATTTCGCCGGGCAGGACGAGAGTTGGGGCCGTCCGCTCGGCCGCGTCGCCTTCGACGCCGCGACCCTGCACGACATCCGCTCCGTGACGAAGAGCGTCGTGGGACTGCTCTACGGCATCGCCCTGGATCGCGGCCTGGTCCCGCCGCCTGAGGCGCCCCTGCTCGCATCCTTTCCCGACCTCGCCGATCTCGCCACCGATCCGCGGCGGTCGCGCCTGACGGTGGCGCATGCGCTCACCATGACCATGGGCCTCGCCTGGGACGAGCAGCGCCCCTACACCGACCCGCTGAACAGCGAGATCGCGATGGAAGCGGCGCCCGACCGCACGCGCTTCGCCCTCGACCGGCCGATCGTCGCCGCGCCCGGCCTGCGCTGGATCTATTCTGGCGGTGCGGTCGCACTGCTCGGATCGCTTATCGCCAGAGGTGCCGGGACCATCCTGCCCGACTTCGCCCGCGCGGCGCTGTTCGAGCCTATGGGCATCCGAACCTTCGAGTGGGCGCGCGGCCGCGACGGCATCGCGTCGGCCGCCTCGGGCCTGCGGCTGCGGCCGCGCGATCTCCTGCGGCTGGGCCGGATGGTTCTGGACGGCGGGCGCTGGAACGGCCGCGCCATCGTCCCGGCCGACTGGATCGCGGCCTCGCGAACGCCGGCGGTTCCGACGGGCGACGGACTGCACTACAGCCGGCTCTGGTACATCGGCGACGCGCCCGTACCCGCCTTTGCCGGTCCGCAAGCATGGATGGCCGGTTTCGGCAACGGCGGCCAACGGCTGTGGGTGATGCCCGGGGCCGACCTGACGGTGGTGACGCTGTCGGGCCGCTACAATGCGCCGGATGCCGCCGTCACCCCGACGCGGGTCTGGCGCGAGATCGTCCTGGCGAACCTGGACCGGCCGTGAGGCTACAGGCGGCTCCGGCTATCGGGCGTGCTCCAGAATGTTGAGCAGGCGACCGAAGGGATCGCGAACGAAGAAGCGGCGTACGCCCCAGGGTTCGTCGGCCGGACCGTATTCGACCGCGATGCCGCGGGCGCGTACCACGGCATATACGCCGTCGACGTCGTCGACCTCGATCGACAGATCCGGAACGGGCGCTCCGGAGCCACCCTCGGTGGCGATGCTGACCTGCGGTCGGGCCGAGCCGTCTGTCGCAAACGTCTGCAGCCAGCCATGGTCCATGACCAGCCGAAGCCCGAGGACCCCTTCGTAGAAATCGCGTGCCGGCGCGATATCGGCGACGGCGATGTTCGCCACGATCCGCTTCACCGTCATGGCCTCCCTGCCCTCCTTATGCCGGCGCGGACGGCGGGGTCGACCAGTTCGGGCCGACGCCCGGCCAGCCGATCGGCATGCCAGCGGCGACGGCGGCCGCCTCTTCGCCGCCGGTCGCGTCCCAGAGGCTGCCGGTGAACCGGCGGCCGTTCACCCTGTCGGCGGCGGACGAGCAGAGCCAGCGCACCGGCGGCACCATGACCTCGGGCCGCAGCAGGGCGGATCGGTCCAGACCGTTCTCGGCCGTCACCATGCCCGTGTCGGTCGGCCCGCCGGGCACCACGACGTTCACCGTGACCCCGCTGCCCTCCAGCTCCTGCGCCCAGATCGACGAGAGCGATTCCAGGGCCGCCTTCGAACAGCCGTAGGGGACATAGCCGGGCCTCAACATGGTGCCGAGCGTCGTCGTCACGTTGATGACCCGCCCCCAGCCCTGGCGGCGCAGATGCGGCATGGCGGCCCGCGTCAGGTGGAAGGCGCCGTCGACGTTCACCCGGAAGAAGCGCCGCCAGTCGTCGGCCGACACGTCGGTAAAGCTGTCGATCCGTCGGCGGTAGTAGTCCGGCCTGATCGTGCCGATGCCGACGCCGGCATTGTTGATCACGACATCGATCCGGCCGAACCGCTCGCAGGTCGCCGCGACCGCCCGGCGGCATTCCGCCTCGTCGCCGATGTCGCCGGAAAGGGCCAGTGTACGGTCGGCGCCGATGGACCCGGCCAACGCCGCGACGGCGGGATGTCGCAGATCGTGGAGGGCGAGACGCGCCCCGACTTCGGCCAGACCGCGGGCCATAGCCGATCCCAACCCGCCACCGGCGCCGGAGATCAGCACCACACGTCCATCGATCTGCCGGGCCATCGTGTTCCTCCATCGTTTTGCACGACGCTACGCCGAAGCGCGACGGAGGGAAACGGACGGTCAGCCGGGCTGGGATCCCTCCGGGGCGAGATTCCGTCCGGCCGCCCAACGCGCATGGCCGGCTGCGCGCAATTCGCAGGCCGGGCAACTGCCGCAGCCATAGCCCCAGGCGTGAAGCTGGCTGCGGTCGCCGCGATAGCAGGAATGCGTCTCCTGCACGACGAGATCGACGAGCGCGCTTCCGCCGATGTCTTCGGCCATGTCCCACGTGCCCGCCTTGTCGATCCACATCAGCGGCGTGTGCAGGACGAAGCGGCTGTCGGTGCCCAGGTTGATCGCGACCTGCAGCGCCTTGAGCGTGTCGTCGCGGCAGTCGGGATAGCCGGAATAGTCGGTCTCGCACATGCCGCCCACCATGTGGCGCAGGCCGCGGCGATAGGCGACGGCGGCGGCGAAGGTGAAGAACAGCAGGTTCCGCGCCGGCACGAAGGTCGTCGGCAGGCCGCTCTCGGCGAAACGGATCTCGGCATCGCCGGTAAGCGCGGTGTCGCTGATCCGGCCGAGCACCCCCAGGTCGAGCAGATGGTCGTCGCCGAGCCGGCCGGCCCAACCGGAAAAGGCCCTGACCAGCCGCGCCCTAACGGCGGCGCGGCAGTCGAGTTCGACGCGGTGCCGCTGGCCGTAGTCGAAGCCGATCGTCTCGACCCGCTCGAACCGCTGCAGCGCCCAGGCGAGGCAGACCGTCGAATCCTGTCCTCCCGAGAAGAGCACGAGGGCCCTCTCCGCGTTCGGAACCGGACCCGCCATCGCCACCTCCCCGGCCTGAGCGATCAATTCTCCAGCATGCGGCGCAGCAGGTCGATGTCTTCGGACAGGCCGTTGTCGCCGGCCCGCAGCTCCTCGATCTTGCGCACCGCGTGCATCACGGTGGTGTGGTCGCGGCCGCCGAACTTGCGCCCGATCTCCGGCAGCGACCGCGAGGTCAGCTGCTTGGAGAGATACATCGCCACCTGCCGCGGCCGGGCGACGGCGCGGGCGCGGCGCGGCGAGTGCATGTCGGCGAGGCGGATATTGTAGTGCTCGGCGACCCGCTTCTGGATTTCCTCGATCGTCACCTTGCGGTCGTTCGCCCGCAGCACGTCGCGCAGGACCTCCTGCGCCGTATCGACCGAAATCGGCCGGCCGACCAGGTCGGCATGAGCGGTCAGGCGGAGCAGCGCCCCCTCGAGCTCGCGCACGTTGGAGGTGATCTTCGCCGCCAGGAACTCGAGCACCTGCACCGGCACCTTCGCGCCCATCTGGTCGGCCTTCGCCTCCAGGATCGAATGCCGCAGCTCATAGGTCGTCGGATGGATGTCGGCGACGAGGCCCCAGCCGAGCCGCGAGCGCATGCGCTCCTCCAGCCCCTCCAGGTCAGCCGGCGACTTGTCGGCCGAGATGACGATCTGGCGGTTCTGGTCGATCAGCGCGTTGAACGTGTGAAAAAATTCTTCCTGCGTGCTCTCCCGCCCGCAGATGAACTGGACGTCGTCCACCATCAGCACATGCACGGAGCGGAACTGCTCCTTGAAGGCCATCGTGTCGCGGAAGCGCACGGCGCGGATGAACTGGTACATGAATTTTTCGGCGGACAGGTAGACGACGCGCCTGTGCGGGTCGCGCTCGCGGATGTGCCACGCGATGGCGTGCATCAGGTGCGTCTTGCCCAGCCCCACGCCGCCGTAGAGGAACAGCGGATTGAACGGCGGGCGCTCCGCCTCCGCGGCCCGGCGGCACGCCGCATGGGCGAACTCGTTGGGCTTGCCCGAGACGAAATTGTCGAAGGTCAGCCGCTGGTCGAGCGGCGCGCTCAGCGTGTCGATCCAGTCGTCCTCGTTCTGGACGACACGGATCGACGGCCGCGCCGCGGCATGGCCGTTCGTTCCGGCGGGCGCCGCCGGCTCGCCGGCGGCACTGGCCTCGCCGTTGGCCTCGGCCGCGTGGGTCGCCTTCCGCGCCTCCTCTTCGGCGGCACGCTGCGCCATCGCGCTGATGACGACGAGGTCGATCTCCTGGACGCCGTCGTCTTCCTCGGTCCACAGGCATCTCAGCCTGTCGCCGTACTGCGCGCTGACCCGGTCGCGGAGGAATCGGGTGGGAACGCCGATCCGGACCGTTCCGGCATCGCAGCCGACGAACGTCATCGGCTTTATCCAGCTGCGGAAGACGCCGTCGCCGAACTCGGCGCGCAAACGCCCGCGCACGCGCGCCCACTGCGCGCTTCGAACTTCCGATCGCTCCATCTGTCTATTCCTGGACCCAGGGGAGGCCGCTGGCCTTCCATCCCTCGCGCGCGCCACGATGGCGCGTTTCATCCAGGCCGCCTTCGAACCCGCCGGCGACATTGTAGCATCGGCCGTAGCCTGCGGCCGTCATCGCGATCGCGGCGGCACGCGAACGCACGCCGGACCGGCAGAGAAAATACACCGGCACGTCCGGGGACGGCGCCACGGAACGAACCGCCTCCTCGAATTGCGGGTTGCGCTCCATCGTCGGATAGACCTGCCAGCTGACCGCGGCCACCTGCTTGCCGAGCGGAGACAGGTCGGGCAGACCGACGAACTGCCATTCCGGCCGCGTTCGCACGTCGACCAGAACGGCGCCGCTCTCCGCGCCCAGCCCCTGCCAGGCCTTCTCGGGTGACACGTCTCCCGCGTAGTCAGCCATGTTTTGCACCTCCCGCGCAGCGCCGGTTCCGGCGCGCAGACAAAGGGTGAGCGTCGCGGCGAAACGAAAGTTCCGCCGGCGGCTATCCCAAAGCGAATGGACTAAAGATCGCCATGCCGATGAGACGAGCGTGGATTCGGCTGAATCCAGGAAGTATTCCCAGCCGACAGCGTGTGCCCGGCTAGTGCTCCCGAAGTCTCAACGTGACTTTATTCTTTGTCATTTCCGTCTCCCCAACGGACGCCCGACTTTAATGCGGGTCGCGAGGGAGGGGCAATAGATCACTTCGTGAACACCGGCAAAATCTTCAAGCATCCAATGAAATCAAGGCATTACCAGAGAAACGAAAGCGCCGCGCCCAGGTGGGGCGCGGCGCTTCGGTAAGCCCTACCGGATGAGCGCCTCAGCTGCTGGCGCCCATCTCCTTGATTCGCTTGGAAAGCCGCGAGAGCTTACGCGCAACCATGTTCCGGTGGACGATGCCGCGCGACACGCCGCGCATCAGCTCCGGCTGGACTGCAGCGAAAGCTTCCTGTGCGGCGCCCTTGTCGGCGCCGGCGATAGCCGTCTCCACCCTCTTCATATAGGTGCGGATACGGCTGGTGCGGGAACGGTTGGCGATGGTCCGGCGCTCCGTCTGGCGGATGCGCTTTTTCGCCGACCTTGAATGGGCCATGAGTCAGATGCCTCGATCACAAAAGCGAGGCGTGGTGTATAGGTATGCCCGAGCGCGCAGTCAAGGATGGAGCGCGCCGGCATGCCCCGCGACGGCCGCACCGCGGCCTCGCGTCACCCCGCCGGTCAGCGCCAGGAACGTTCGTAGGCCAGGCGCTCCTGCTTCGTGGTGTCCTGTTCCTCGAAGGCACGATGAACCGAGGACGCGAGTTCGACCGCCGCCGTCCCGAACTCGCCGCGCGACGCCGCGTCGTAGGCGCTGTCGAACTTGCCGCTCATGCCCAGGGACAGGGCGGCGACGGTGAACATCATCGCGACGTAGTGCATGTCTCGTCTCCTCGTTCCGGCCGGGTTCATCAGCCGCGTCGAGACGAATATTGATCGAAAAATCTTAAACGAGAGTAAACAGGTCGAATTACTTAGATTTACATTTACGAATATTTTCGATAAAGACTGTTTTGATTATTGCTAAAATTGCGTATTTGGCAGACTGCACGAGCATCGCGGGGCTCTCCGCCGGCCGCGACGTCAGCCTGCCGCCGCCCCCACCCGCTTGTAGAACATCGTGGTCTCCGCCAACCGGCCGTCGGGCCGGAAGGCATGGTCGGGCACGCGGCCCACCTCGATCCAGCCGCAGCTGCGGTACAGCCTGTCGCCGGCACTGCCGCTCTCGGTGTCGAGCAGCAGCAGGGTCCGGCCGGCCGCCGCGGCGGCGGCCTCCACCGCGCTGAGGAGCCGGCGGCCGAGGCCGCGGCGGCGCGCCGACGAATGCACCAGCATCTTGCCCACGTCGGCCCGGTGCGGCGCGTTGGGCTGATGCGCATACATCAGCAGCGCCGTGCCGATCAGCCGGCCTTCGGCCTCGCCGACGTGGAGGTGCGTCATGCCTTCGGCGATCGACGGCAGCTGCCTCGCCCAGAAGGCGCGGCCTTCGTCGTGCGCGAACCCGGCCATGAAGTTGACCGACGCACCGTGCACCACCGCGTCCACCAGGATGTCGGCAAGCTCGCCGAGGCGCGCCTCGGCCTCCACGGCATTGAGGGTGCGGATGGTGATGTCGGACGAAAGAGTCATGGCCGCACGGCTCCATGGCTGATGACGACGGCATAGCGCACGGGCCGCCGCGTCGGATTGCGGAAAAGGACGGGACGGTCGAAGCGCATGAAAAGACAATCGCCGCTTTCCAGCCTGTAGGCGTCGGAACCGAGTTCCACCTCCAGCGCGCCGTCGAGCGCCCAGACGTGCTGGTCCGTGCCGGCGACGCGTCGGTTCTCGAAACCGACGCAGGCGCCCGGCGGAAGCTCTATCTCGGCGAGCTCCGCGGCGGAGCCGGTACCAGGCGGCGAGACGTTGCGCCGCACGTACCCCGAACCGGGATCCCGCCACACCTGCTGCTCCGCCCGCCTGACGAGCGGCCGGCCGGCCGCCTCCGCCGCCGCGAACAGGGCCGACAGCGTCACCCCGAGACCGCCGCAGATCCTGTTGAGCAGTTGCGCCGTGGGGCTCGACTCGCCCCGCTCGATCCGGGAGAGCATCGCCCGGCTCACCTCGGCGGCAGCCGAGAGCGCGTCGAGCGTCAGTCCGCGCTCCGCCCGCAGCGCCCGAATGCGCGCGCCCAGCCGGTCGTCGATGTCCAAGGCATCCATACTCATATCTGCATCATATATTCCACTATAATGGAATCAAGCCGGCGCCTGCGCCCCTTGTGGGAAACCCGTCATGGCCAGCGCAGCCGCGGCGGTGTAACCTGCCTCGCTCCCATCACATCTCCTCTCGCGGGTTCCCATGGCAGGCAGCGTCAACAAGGTCATTCTCGTCGGCAATCTCGGGCGCGATCCCGAGATCCGGCACCTGCAGAGCGGCGAGAAGGTCGCCCAGCTGAACCTCGCGACGTCGGAGAACTGGCGCGACAAGGCCTCCGGCGAGCGGCGCGAGCGGACGGAGTGGCACCGGGTGGTGATCTTCAACCCGAACCTCGCCGACATCGCCGAGCGCTTCCTGAAGAAGGGCTCCAAGGTTTATGTCGAAGGCCAGCTTCAGACCCGGAAGTGGCAGGACCAGTCGGGCGTCGAGAAGTTCACCACCGAGGTGGTGCTCTCCCGCTTCCGCGGCGAACTGACCATCCTCGACAGCCGCGCCGGCGGCCCTGGCGGCGCCGGCGAAGGCGGGTCCGGCTACGAGCCCGACCGTGGCGGATACAGTGGCGGCGGCGGTGGTGGCGGTGGTGGCTTCGGCGGCGAGTCCTCCTTCGGCGGCGGCAGCCGTCCCGCCAGCGGCCGCACGCCCCCGCCGGCCGACCTGGACGACGACATCCCGTTCTGAGCCGGGTGGCGTTCCGAGCCGGCACGGGTACCGCGCCGCCCCGGAGCGGCGTTTCCCGGAGGCGTGATATCTGCTACTAGACGCACCACCTTATTGTCCGGCGCTGCCGGGCCGGCCATGGTCGCCATCTGACGGGCCGTCGCGGCACCGACACCGAAACAATTGGGCCGGACTGCGGACCACGCCGCCCGTAACGGAGGCGACCGCAGCAGGGCCGGGACACAGAGCTTGAGCGAGACGCCCCCTACCCCCATCGATCCGCAGGACATCAAGCCGGTCACGATCGAGGAGGAGATGCAGCGCTCCTACCTCGATTACGCGATGAGCGTGATCGTGTCCCGCGCGCTGCCCGACGTCCGCGACGGTCTGAAGCCTGTACATCGCCGCATCCTCTACGCGATGCTGGAGGGCGGCTACGACTGGGCGAAGCCCTTCCGCAAGTCGGCCCGCGTCGTCGGCGACGTGATGGGCAAGTATCATCCGCACGGCGATTCGGCGATCTACGACGCCATGGTCCGCATGGCGCAGGATTTCTCCATGCGCCTGCCCCTGGTCACCGGCCAGGGCAATTTCGGCTCGATGGACGGCGACCGGCCGGCGGCCATGCGCTACACCGAGGCGCGCCTCGCGCGGTCCGCCGAGGCGTTGCTCGCCGGCATCGACGAGAACACCGTCGACTTCCAGCCGAACTACGACGAGTCCGAGAGCGAGCCGACGGTTCTTCCGGCGCAGTTCCCGAACCTGCTGGTCAACGGCGCCGGCGGCATCGCCGTCGGCATGGCGACGAACATCCCGCCGCACAATCTCGGCGAGGTGGTCGACGCCACGCTGGCCTATATTGACAACCCGGGCATCACGGTCGAGGAACTGCTGGAGATCGTGCCCGGCCCGGACTTCCCGACGGGCGGCATCATCGTCGGCCGCGGCGGCATCCGGCAGGCCTACGCGACCGGCCGCGGCAGCATCATGATGCGCGCCAAGACGGCGATCGAGACGATGGCGCGCGACCGCGAGGCGATCATCGTCACGGAGGTGCCGTATCAGGTCAACAAGGCCCGGATGGTCGAGCGCATCGCCGAAGTGGTGGCGCTGAAGCTGATCGACGGCATCTCGGAGCTGCGCGACGAGTCCGACCGGCACGGCATCCGCGTCGTGATCGAGCTGAAGCGCGACGCCCAGTCCGACGTGGTGCTGAACCAGCTCTACCGTTTCACGCCGCTGCAGACGAGCTTCGGCGTCAACGCCCTCGCCCTCAACGGCGGCCGCCCCGAGATGCTGCCGCTCCGCGACATGCTGGCGGCGTTCGTCGCCTTCCGCGAGGAGGTGATCACCCGACGCACCGTCTTCCGTCTCGGCAAGGCGCGGGCGCGGGCGCATACCCTGATCGGCCTCGCCGTCGCGGTCGCCAACCTGGACGAGGTGATCGCCACCATCCGGCGCGCCGGCGACCCCGCGGAGGCGCGTGCCGCCCTGACCGGCCGCAGCTGGCCCGCCCTCGACCTGGCGCCCCTGATCGCCCTGGTCGGCGAGCCTGGCGGCGCCTTCGACGGCAACGACTACACCATGTCCGAGGAGCAGGCCCGCGCCATCCTCGACCTGCGCCTGCACCGCCTCACCGGCCTCGAGCGCGAGAAGATCGCCCAGGACCTGAAGGAGACGGTCGACACGATCGAGGGCCTGCTCGAGATCCTCCGCTCGCGGGAAACGCTGTACAAGGTCCTGCGCGAGGAACTCGTGGCGGTTCGCGACCGCTTCGCCGATCCCCGCCGCACGGTCATCGAGGACGGCGACTTCAACCAGGACATCGAGGACCTTATCGCCTCGGAGGACATGGTCGTCACGGTCAGCCAGACCGGCTATGTGAAGCGCGTGCCGCTGTCGACCTACCGGGCCCAGCGCCGCGGCGGCAAGGGCCGCGCCGGCATGGCGACCCGCGAGGAGGATTTCGTCCGCCAGGTCTTCGTCGCCAACACGCATACGCCGATACTGTTCTTCTCCTCGAACGGCATCGCCTACAAGCTGAAGGTCTACCGCCTGCCGATCGGCACGCCGACGGCGCGCGGCAAGGCGATGGTGAACCTGCTGCCGCTCTCGCCCGGCGAGACGATCACCACCATCATGCCGATGCCGGAGGACGAGGAACGCTGGGGCGACTGGCACGTCATGTTCGCCACGGCGAACGGCAACGTTCGCCGCAACAAGCTCTCCGACTTCGTCAGCATCAACGTGAACGGCAAGATCGCGATGAAGCTCGACGAGGGCGACAGCCTCGTCGGCGTCGCGACCTGCAGCGAGGCGGACCACGTGCTGCTCGCCACGGCGAAAGCGCGCTGCATCCGCTTCCCCGTCGACGAGGTCCGGGTCTTCATGGGCCGCACGTCGAGCGGAATCCGGGGCATCGCCCTGGAAGAGGGCGACCGGGTGATCTCGATGACCATCCTGCAGTCGGCCGAATTCGCCCCCGAGGAGCGCGACGCCTTCATTCGGATGGCGGCGGCCCGCCGCCGCGCCGCCGATGCGCCGGAGGGCACGGCCGAGGGAGCGGTCGAGGCACCGGGCGAAGAGCCGGGCGAGGAGAGCGGCGCCCCGCTGCTGCTCACCGAAGAGCGCTATGCCGAGATGGCAGCGAGCGAAGACATCATCCTCACCATCGCCGCCAACGGCCTCGGCAAGCGGACGTCGGCGTACGATTACCGGGTGACGCGCCGCGGCGGGAAGGGCATCGTCCTGATGGACCTGGGCTCCGAGGACAACAGCGTCGCCGCCGCCTTCCCGGTCGGCGAGCGCGACGAACTCGTCCTGGTCACCAACGGCGGCCAGTTGATCCGCGTCGGCGTCGGCGACATCCGCATCGCCCGGCGCAGCACGCGCGGCGTGCGCATCTTCCATGTCGCCGAGGGCGAGAAGGTCGTGTCGGTCACGCGGCTCGCCGAGGACGCCGAGGCGGCGGCCGAGGATGCCGCGGCGGCCGCGGCGGCGGGCGAAGCCGCCGCCCCGACCCAGCTGCCGATGGACGGCGGGGCCGGCGAGGACGAGGCGCCGGAGAGCGGCGAAACCTGAGCACCGGCCGGCAACGGTCCGGGCGGAGAAGAAACGAGGGAAGGAAGTCGATGAGCAAGGAGCGCGTAGGCCTCTATCCGGGCACGTTCGACCCGATCACCAACGGCCACATGGACATCATCCTGCGCGGCACCCGCATCGTCGACACGCTGATCGTCGGCGTCGCGGTCAATGCCGGCAAGGGGCCGCTCTTTCCCATCGAGGACCGGATGGCGATGGTCCGCGAGGAGGTCGACTCGGCGACCGACGCCGAGACGGCCAAGCGCGTCGTGGTCCGCACCTTCGACGGCCTGCTGATCGACTATGCCAAGCGCAACGGCGTCACGGCCATCGTGCGCGGCCTGCGCGCCGTGTCGGACTTCGAATACGAGTTCCAGATGGCGAGCATGAATCGCAAGCTCGACCCGTCGATCGAAATCGCCTTCCTGATGGCGTCGGACAAGTACCACTTCATCTCGTCGCGCTTCGTGAAGGAGATCGGCGCGCTCGGCGGCGACATCTCCCACTTCGTATCCGAAGGCGTCGCCAAGCGGCTCCTCGCCCGCTACGCCCAGGGCGAAAAGGTCCTCGCCGGCGCCGCCTCCAAGGCTTACTGACTGCCGGGACGCCGCACGCGACCCCGAAGTTGACCCGAGCCGCCCCCCCCCCTATTGTCCGCCCCGCCCACAGGGCGAGCGCGTAGCTCAGTCGGTAGAGCAACGGACTTTTAATCCGTGGGTCCTGGGTTCGAGTCCCAGCGCGCTCACCAAGTAAATCAAGCACTTAGGGCATATCTGGCAGCAGACAAAAACCTCTCAGGTACCACCGCGGTACCCCTCGCCTGCAACATGACGTGCGACACGAAAAAACCCCGCCACCTGTCACGGCAGCGGGGCTCGCATCGGCTCCGGCGTCAGTGGGTTGTGCGCGATCCGGGGTACCATCCTTCCGCCCGCGCCCTCGCGACTAGCTCCGCCTCGAACTGCCGTTGTTCCTCCGGGCTCATTCTCCCGAACGCCTCCACGGCTGCCAGCGCGTTCACGTGCGCGGCGTCGTTTCTCGCAGCGTCGTCAAAATCGTCGGCCATGTCGCACCCCTCCATGCGGTTGTGGCCGCACGATGCCTCACACGCGGACGCATGAAAGCCCCGCCAGCAGTGCCAGCGGGGCCGGAAAAAAGGACCGCCCGGCGAGGGGATGCACCGGGCGGCCAGTTTAAACGGAGCATGACGCACCGACGGGCAGGCGCGTCCTTCCGAGAACCGGTCAGGCGACAACAGGTTCCCGGAGCGACGGGACGATCAGCCGGCAGACGCCTCCGACGGATATGCCTCCCGCACTACCTCAGTCGCGAGGTCGAGGAGCACGATCAGCGAGGTCGTCTCGTCGCACCCGTCCACCTTCTCGGCGAGGGCGCGCATGGCGATGAGGATGCCGTCGAGGCGTCGAGGGAATGCCCGCCGGCCGGCGCCACAGAATGGCGTGTGCGACGGGCGCATGCGACCGAACTTCCATCACAACCGCGCGAGCCCTTCATACTGAAAGAAGCCCTTGCCGGCCGATCCCGCCGTGGTGCATTTCCCCATCATCGTCATGGGCACGTTGCCGGACTGGGCTACCTGCGTAAGAACGGTGGTCGCTGCAACGATCTGATCGGCGCAGATGCCGTCGTCATCCTCAATCCAGCCGCAGCGCACCTGCGGCGTACCGGTGATTGCCTCGACCACCACGAACCGCGCCTTTGCCACCGTCATGCCGCGGACCATGTAGGGGCCGTAGGCGGTTTCGGTCTCGCTCAGGTCGATGACCGGCGTCGTCAGGATCACCGGCCAGATCGTTGAAGCGGAAGCGTCGTCGATCACGCCGCTGTTGACGCGGACCAGCGGACCGAATCGGTTGTTGCTCGCGCTGGCATGGATCTCTATGGCCTTCGCCATGGTGCCGATCATCTGCACCTGATCGACGGTGTTCTCGTTGCAGCTGCTGTCGAACGAAATGCCGATCAGCGCCGCATCGCCGGACTCCATCGTAACGCCAGAAATGTTGTTCCGCCGCGAGCCGCTCCGCAGAAGGATGCCGGCCACCGTTACATTGTACCCGACGCAGCCTATGATCTGGCTCTCATCCATGGCGTTGCCGGAGATCAGCCTGTCGATATTGATGCCGGTGCAGCCGATGAACGCGGTCTTGTTTGCCTGCTGGCATCCGAAGGCGCCCGGAACATTGGTGGCAGTGCAGCCGACGAAGACATTGCCGCGTACCTCATTGCCCACAGACGAGTGCTTGGCCTGGAAGGCAGAGTGTGTGAGCGATCCGCCATAGTCCGCAGCGGTGCAGTTCGAAACGACGTTGCCGCACGCCTCGTTAATGTCGAAGGCGTGCGCGTTATGGCCCCGAACGTGGCAGTGGTCGATGATGTTGCCGAAGCTCTCGTCCGGCGGCCGGATGTTCCCGCCGATCGCGCCGCCGATGATGACGAACCCCATGTCGGGATTGATCGCGGTGCTGTTAGTGATCCGGCACCCGCGGCACCCGTTCAGATGGGCAGCGTAGCCGCGCCGGTTGGGGCCGCCGTCGAAGTACAATCGCGTCGCTGTGCAGTCGTCGCAGTCTTCCATCCGCAGCAACAAGGTACCGTCGCCCTGCGTGACGGTGAGCCACACTTCCTCGACATGCACATTCGTGCAGGATGTGAGCTTAATCGCAGAACGGCCGCTGCCCAGCACTGGCGACACAAGACGCATTCCCTTAATTTTGCTGTCGCGCCGCCCGAGGAGTTCGAAACAGCGCGTCTTGTCGCTGCTCGTCTGCTCGATGATCGTAGCCTCGCCCACGCCGACCAGTTGCACCCCGTTCGGAATGTCGATTAGGTCAGAAATGAGATAACGGCCCGGCTCCAACTGGACGACCAGACCGGTTGTGTTGCAGGCAGCTTGGATAGCCGCCGTGTCGTCATCTAGACCATTAGCCTTAGCGCCGAACATTTTGGCTGTAATCCGCCGCGTATCTGCGCGCTTCCAGCGGGTGCCCGCCGCATCCACAATGACGGTGCCGCCATCGTCTGAACTTATGGCGTCGGCAAGGTCGGCGACGAACAGTCCGCCGCCGCCATCATTGACGCCCGCGTATCCTGCCAGATTGGCAGCCGAGCCGATCGGCTCAGCAACCGCCCGCAAGGCCCCTATGGAGGCGAGCAGCGCGGGTGTGGCGAGTCCAGCTTGCGCTGCATAGGCAGCGGATATCAGGCCATCAACTGCCCCCAGCGTCGCGCAGGCGGAAACGGTGGCGGCCCCACTGGCACCGAAGCCGGCGAGCATGTTGCGGCGGGTGATCACGGGCGTAAACTCCAGTTCGACGGAGGATAGTCGATTACCGGAACGCGCATCCTCCGCTCAAGTGCGCTCTTCAACTCCCGTAGCTCGGCTGTCTGATGATCCAGTTTACCGCTGAGCGTCTGGGACCGAGGTCGCTACCCGGCTGGAAGCCTCGCAGCAGCGCTAAAGAGACGAGGAGGCCGCCCGTGATGATGTAGGAACCGCGCGGCAAAGCGGGATCACGTTCATCGGCTACGCGCCAGCTTCCGCAGGATCGCGGCTTGTGCCCGCACCGGCAGTCCGTCGAACACGTCGATCATTTGGGCCTGCTGATCGGGCGGCATGTTCGACAGGATCGAAACCGCCTCGCGCTGCGCCGCTGCGATCTGCACCGGGAAACGGTCGCCCCATGCCGTTGCCAGGATCGGCGCAAACGGCATGTCGACGATCTCCGCGAAGTCGGCCACCTGGAGACCGGACGACAACTGCGGAATGTCGTACGTGATCGCCGCGTGCCGCTCGGCATCGTCGGCAGGTCCGCCCTCATAGTTCGCGGTGCCGCCGTTCTCGCCGGCCTCATACAGCGCCAGCAGCCGGGCGCGCTTGGCGTCGTCACGGTGCCAAGCATGGATATCGCGGCGCATGTCGGCTTCAAGGGCCGCAATCTCGCGGTCGCTGCCCTTCATGGCCGGCGCCTTCGTGCCGCCGTCGTCGACGCCGATGATCTCGCGGTATCGCTGTTGCAGAACCGGCGCATCCGGGCCACGCCAGTAGGGCGAACCGCTGTCGCCGATCAGCCGCTCGATCTGCACCCTCTCGGACGCAGCAGCGACGGCGGGAGCGGCGGCGGGGGCCTCCTCGGTCATGCCGCGGCCCCGTTCATCTGGTGCGAGAACATTTCGCACGCGGCGATCTTCGCAGCGGCCCGGCTCGCGTAGGCGCTCGGGTACACCTGCCCCGTGCTCAGGTTCTTGAGCTTGTAGGCGCCGCGCTGCCGGTCGCCTTGCCAGAAAACCTGGATGTTCGGCGGCAGGTCGTCGGCGTCCTGCATCTCGCGTGGAAACTCGACCTTCGCCAGGGGCCGCAGCAGCGCGTGGTTCGGACCGGACTCGACCACCAGCAGTTCGCACCACCACGAGGAATCGCGGGCGACCACCTCGACACGGTCATGGAGGGTCAACTTGTCCGCCACCCGCCGCCACGCACCACCCTCCGCAAGGGCCGCCAGCGGCATGTCGGCCGGCGCGACGATGTGCCAGCGGCGGCTGGGGAATTGCGCCTCCTCGATGGCACCGGTCTGGATCTCCCAAGCGGCCGGGAAGGTGTCGGGGGTCACGCTATTCATAGTCGGGCTCCTGCGTTAACAGCCCGTTGACGAAGTGGCGTTTCAGCCTGTCCGGTATGTGTTGTCGACGATGACCGCAGCCACGGGTCGGGTACCGTCGGTGACGACGATGGCGACGATGAATCCCTCGTCCGGCGTGCTCAGGGCGACGAGGACGGCATAGAGGCGTTCCGCCGCCCCGCGTGGGGTGCCGAAGCCGATCGTCAGCCGCATCAGGAGGCCGAGATTGTAGCCGGCGACGTGCAGCAGGTAGCGCTTGTGTACGTTCTCGCGTCCGCGCAGCCATGTCCGTCGCATGCCGCCCCGGTCGAGCACGAGCGCGAAGCTGCGCTCGCACAGTTCGGCGCGCAGCTTGAAGGCGGCCCGCGCCACCCCGGAGAGCAGGAGGCGGGCGCGATTGTTGTAGACCGCCCGCCTTGCCGCCTCGTCGCCGTGCCAGCGCAGGACGCCCGGCCTCTTCTTCTCGGCGATACGCGTCTTCCAGGGACTGGCGTCGAGTGCCTTCAGGCCCCCACGCGAGTGATACCCCTTGTCGGCCACCAGTTCCGCCGGGTCGTCCGGCGTCGGCTGCACGCCGAGCGCCGTCAGGGTCGTCTCGGCGGCGCTCAGCGTGTCGGACAGTGTCGCCGGGTCGCCCCGGTCGGCCGGGTGAAGCTCCGCCGCGACGATCGCACCCGTGTCCAGATCGACCGCGTGTTCCGGCTTGTAGGCGAGGTGCGTCGTGCCGTCCTTCATGCGCGCGATCCGCGCGTCCGGATCGGTCGGGCTCTCCCAGTCTTCGTTGGAGAGCTTCTTGCCCTTGCGCTTGCGGTCCAGGCGGACGAGGTCGTCGGTGCTCGGCGTCGCGATGCCGCTCTGCGCCGCCATGTGCTCCAGCATCTCGCGGTAGGTCTCGCCGCTCTCCCGGCGCACGATCGTGCGCAGGGCGGCATTGGCCTCCATGGTCGAGGCGTCGACGCCGATCCGCCGCGCACCAGCCCATGTTCCGACAGGCGCTCCAGAACCCAGGAGAACACGGCCGCGTGCACCTCGACCGGCAGCCGTGCGCGCGTCCTGCTCAGCCAGGAATGATCCGGCACCCGCGCCGTCGTGCCGATCCGCAGGAAGTCGCGCAGCGACAGGCTGTCGGCGCAGCGCCACTCGATCCCGCGCTCGCTGCCGATCCCCTCGAAATACCCGACCAGATGCATGCGGAAGTATCGTCCCGGCGGGATCGACGGCCGACCCTGCCGCGCCGCGTAATACGGCGCGCACGCCGCCTCGGCGAAGCCGTCGAACCCGGCCGCGATCAGCACGTCCTGCAGACGGTCGTAGAAGGCATGTCCCGGCGAGCGCGGCATCTCCGACCAGCCCACCATCAGATCCGCCTGACGCTCCCGCTCCCAACCCAGCGCCATCTCGCCCCTCCGCTGTCCTGCAAACACAGCGAATCCGACGGCGACGACTTCGTCAACGGGCTGTCATGGACCGGGCCGGTTGGCACGGAACGGACAAGCTCGACGTCCCGAAGAACCTCACCATCATCCTGCTGCCGCCCCGCTCACCGGAACTCAACCCGGTCGAGAACGTCTGGCAGTATCTTCGGCAGAACTGGCTCTCCAACCGCGTCTTCCAAGACCACGACGCCCTTCTCGACGCAGGCTGCGACGCTTGGAACAAGCTCGTCACCCACCCCCAGACCATCATTTCGATCGGTATGAGAGACTGGGCTCATACAGGTCATTAATTTCGGCCGTTGGTATCACCTCACTGCTTTGTCGAGGTCGTTGATTGTCTCGGCGAGAGCATCGTCATAAGGATCTCCGACGCTGCCGACAGAGGGCTCGATGCCCGCTTCGGCCAGGCGCTCAGTGTAGCGGATGCTGACACATTGAGAGCCCCTGTCGGAGTGATGCACGAGGCCGCCGCGATGGATGGGCCTTCGTTCGTGCAGGGCCTGTTCGAGAGCATCGAGGACGAAGCTCGCATGGGCGGTCCTGCTCACCCGCCAGCCAGAGCCTGTCCTCGGGCCGGCGAAGCCGGACCCGGGGGATGCGGCGGGCATAGGCATCGATGACGAAGGCCACGTAGACGAAGCCCGACCAGGTGCTGACGTAGGTGAAGCCCGAGAGCCAGAGCCTGTTCGGCGCCGTGGAATGGAAGACCCGGTTCACATGGTCGCGCGGAACGACGCGGCCTTGTCCTGCACGGTGGTGCGGACAGGCTTGCCGCGAATGACGCCGCGAAGGCCGAGGTCGGCCATCAGCCGCTCGACCGTGCCGCGCGCGACACCGAAGCTTCGCGCAGCATCTGACGCCAGACCCCCGATCCAGTCGAGGGCAAGCTCTTGCGCGTGCCATACACCTCGAAGTTCTCGGCGAAGACACCTTCGATCTCGGGCTTCAGCGTCAAGTCACGCTTCGCCCGCGCCGAGAGCTTCTCGGGATCGACGCGCTTGGCGAGATGATCACGGTAGGTCGACGGGGCGATCGGCAGCACCCTGCAGATAGGCTTGACCCCGTGGACCTCGCGGTGATCGTCGATGAACGCGATCATCGTTTGAATGGGCGGTCGAGCTCCGCCTGGGCAAAATAAGCGGAAGCCTTGCGCAGGATCTCGTTGGCCTGCCGAAGTTCCCGGTTCTCCCGCTCCAGGACCTTCAGCTTCGCTGCCATGTCCGTCGGCACGCCGGCCCGCTGGCCGGCATCGACCTCAGCCTTCTTCACCCACTCGTTCAGCGTCTGGCCCGTGCAGCCGATCTTGGCAGAGATCGACACGATCGCCGCCCAGCGCGAGGGATGTTCATGTTCGTGATCCAGCACCAGCCGCACGGCTCGCTGGCGCACCTCCGGGAAAACCTGTTCGTCGTCTTGCTCATGATGGCTCCACCTTCTCAGGAGTTGGAGCCTCCGGCAAACCCAGGGCGGTTCACTACCGTTTCGAAGCCGGCCTCGGAACCACGTTCATGCGGGAAGCCCCACTGCAACATCCGGATCGCATCTCCATGCGAGCCGCCGAGGGGCTCTCTGCGCCATCGGGACGGACCATCCAGTGCTGCCCCCGGGGCCATAACCCCGAGTTAAGGTTTCCGGCCGTAGCTATCGCCGGTGTGGTATAGGTTCACGTGCGCGGGCGCAGTAGCCGGCGCTTGAGCCGCCACTGGGCGGCGTAGCCGCTCGTACTGCACAGTGCCCGCCACTCCTGTTGGAGGAAAAGATGGCCGCCGATCTCGACATGCAGATCGTGGAACAGGCGCTCAGGAGCCTCTACCAGTCGACGCAGACCTTCGCCGGCCTCGCGTTCGAGGGCGGCTATGCCGGAGCCTACTCTTTTGCCGATGGGCGGCAGTTCGGCGAAGCTCCGAGCCAGCCGCTCGGCAGCGGCGAAGTCTGGCTGCAGCCGCCCGGGACGCCTCGGATCGGGGAAGGCTATCTCCGGTCATACACTGTTCTGAACGATCAGCAGTACCTCGATGCAGCGATCCAGGTCGGCCAGGCCATCGCCTTCGCACAGAAAGACAACGGGGGGTGGAGTTACACCAACCGGATGACGGACCGGGATGCCGACTGGCTCCTTGGCGACCGGACCACAGGCGTAAGCCTGGACGACAATGTCACCCAAGGTAACCTCGGCTTCCTGATGAAGCTCGATGTCCACTACGATGCGCAGTGGCTGACCGACAGTATCGGCGAGGCGCTTGATTTTCTCGTTCAGAACCAGGGCGTTTCCGGCGGCTGGGCACACTCCTACCCGGCGAAGGGGGACTACCGAGACCACTTCACGTTTGCGGACTCGGTCATCAACAACGCCATTGATGTTCTATGGCAGGCCCACACGCAGTACGCCGATCCGGTTCATCTGCAGAGCACCATGAAGGGTGTGGAGTTCATTCTCCAGACCCAGCTATCAGCGCCGCAGGCGGGTTGGGCTCAGTTTTACGATTCTAACCTGCAGCCCGCGTCAGGCCGATTCTTCGAGCCGGAGGCCGTCGATAGTCTCGTGACGGCACACAACATCCGGACGCTGATTGCGGCTTACCAGCACAACGCCGACCAGCGGTACGTGGATGCTGCGCAAGCGGCCGTGAACTGGCTGAAGCAGACCGAGCTACCCTCCCACGAATGGTACCGTCTGAGCGAGATCGGAACCGGCACGCCGATATTCGTAAAGACCGACGGCACCATTCTGCACACCGTGGCCGAGATGGAGGCCGCGAAGGCCGCGGGCGAACTTGTTGAGTACGGCTGGCTTGTCTCACTGGAGGTGCAGCGCGCAATTACGCATTTTGACATCTTCGTTGCCGATCCCGAAGCCTATGTTCAGAACTTTGGCGACTCCGACCCGCTCCGGCTGAATGAGAGTCTTGAAGTCCTGCAGAACCGGGCCGACGACGTCGGCGACCAATGGGACCTGAAGGGCTGGAAGACGACCGGCTATCTGGACCCGGCAAACACGACAGACGAATTTCTCCTCAGTGCCGATTACGACAGCAACAGCCTCGCCCTGCAGCGCTACCTAAAGGCAGCGCGGCTCTCGCTGGACGAACAGGGCCGGCTGGGGGAATGGAACGCCGCGGTCGCCGCGGCGGCCGCGGCCGACCCGGCCAGCATCGGAGCGAAGCAGTACAACCTGACCGGAACGGACGCGGACGATGCACTCCTCGGCGGTTCACTGGCGGACGTCCTGATCGGCGGAGGCGGTAGCGACAAGCTGAGCGGAGGCCGCGGCGCCGACCGGATGGAGGGCGGACTGGGCGACGACTTCTACAACGTCGACGATCCGGGCGATCTTGTGGTCGAGCTCGCCAATGCAGGCACGGACACGATCTTCAGCAGCACCCTCGACGTGCTGCTTCCGGCCAACGTCGAGAACGCCCAGCTGTTCGGGTCGCGCCCGATCCAGGTCACTGGGAACGGGCTCGCCAACCTGATCTTCGGGAACACCGGAAACAATACGCTGAACGGCGAAGGAGGCGATGACCGCCTGTACGGCCGGGCCGGAGATGACCACCTCGTCGGAGGGCTTGGTGCTGATCGCCTCTTCGGCGACGAAGGCGCAGACCGGATGGAAGGGGGGCTCGGCGACGATCTCTACTATGTCGACGACCCGGGCGACACCGCCCTCGAAAAGCCGAACGAGGGCACCGACTCGGTCTTCACGACTATCTCCTTTTCGCTCATTCCCTTCGACAGTGTCGAAAACATTACGATCAACGGCGCAGGAGATCTCTGGGGCACGGGGAACGGCCTCGACAACATCATTACCGGCAACGCGGGCAAGAACACCCTGATCGGCGCCGGAGGCGACGACCGGCTCTACGGAGGAGGCGGAGACGATCGCCTCCTGGGAAGTGCCGGTAACGACCGGCTCTTCGGAGATGCCGGAGCGGACCGGATGGAAGGGGGGCTCGGCGACGACCTCTACTACGTCGACGACCCGGGCGACACCGTCCTCGAAAAGCCGAACGAGGGCACCGACTCGGTCTTCACGACTATCTCCTTTTCGCTCGTTCCCTTCGACAATGTCGAAAACATTACGATCAACGGCGCAGGAGATCTCTGGGGCACGGGGAACGGCCTCGACAACATCATTACCGGCAACGCGGGCAAGAACACCCTGATCGGCGCCGGAGGCGACGACCGGCTCTACGGAGGAGGCGGAGACGATCGCCTCCTGGGAAGTGCCGGTAACGACCGGCTCTTCGGAGATGCCGGAGCGGACCGGATGGAAGGGGGGCTCGGCGATGACCTCTACTATGTCGACGACCCGGGCGACACCGTCCTCGAAAAGCCGAACGAGGGCACCGACTCGGTCTTCACGACTATCTCCTTTTCGCTCGTTCCCTTCGACAATGTCGAAAACATTACGATCAACGGCGCAGGAGATCTCTGGGGCACGGGGAACGGCCTCGACAACATCATTACCGGGAACGCGAGCAAGAACACCCTGATCGGCGCCGGAGGCGACGACCGGCTCTACGGAGGAGGCGGAGACGATCGCCTCCTGGGAAGTGCCGGTAACGACCGGCTCTTCGGAGATGCCGGAGCGGACCGGATGGAAGGGGGGCTCGGCGACGACCTCTACTACGTCGACAACCCGGGCGACACCGTCCTCGAAAAGCCGAGCGAGGGCACCGACTCGGTCTTTGCCACGATCTCCTTCTCGCTTTCTGCTTTCCTCAACGTGGAAAACGTTACGCTGCAGGGATCCGGCCCCCTCTCCGGAACAGGAAATGCCCTCAACAACACACTGACGGGTAACAGCGCCGCGAATACCCTCTCAGGAGAAGATGGCGACGATCGCCTCTATGGCCGGGAAGGGGATGACATCCTGATCGGCGGTGCGGGGGCGGACCGGCTGGAAGGCGGAGCGGGGAACGACCGGTTCGTGTTTGCGAACGGGTCCGGCATAGACCAACTGATAGATTTCACGCCCGGGGTGGGCACTCCGGATGTGATCGATCTGGCGCAGTACGCCGGAATCTCCTCGTTCCAGGATGTGCTCAACCGCGCCACGCAATTGGGCACAACGCTCGCGATCGATCTGGATGTCGGGGACCGTTTGCTGCTGAGCGGTGTGACGACGGCGCAGCTTCACGCCGACGACTTCTATTTCGGATCCTGATCCGTTCCCGCCAGACTGCGTGGCGGGGGGCCGTCGTAGGTCCAGAGGTGCTGGTGCGGGATCTGGGGGAATCGGGGTGAACGTTCAAGATGCGATGAGTGATGCGAGGAAGTCGTCGTTCCATGCGGCGACCTTGCGTCGCATGCGCAGGGAATCCTTGGTGGTGGGACGTCGGAGCAGGTTCTGTGCCATGTGCTTGATGGTGGTGAAGTTGGCGGGCGCGTGATCGGTTCTGAGGCGGCATTCATCGTCGCGGAAGACCATGTCCATGACCCAGTGCAGACTGTTCTCGATGGCCCAGTGCGACCGGACGATGGAGCCGATCCTGTCGGCCGGTAAGGCGAGGGAGGAGATGTAGAGGCGGGTCTCGTGCTCGGTGCTGACCCCGATCTCGCGGGTGCTCTCGACGATGACGATGGCGTCGAGCCCCGGCCAATCGTGGCGCTTGCGAAGCCATTCGACGTCGTGGATCACGGTGGTGGTGCGGGTCTCGATGCGGCCATGGTCGCCATCGACGCTCTGGTGCCGTGTGGCGGCGGTGTGCCGGAAGCCGTTGGCCTTCTGCTCGGCGACGAACAGTGTGACGTCCTCGTACAGGCTGGTCTGGTTGCCCTTGAGGGCGAGGATGTAGTCGGCCTTCCTGTCGCGGATCCTGGCCGCGATGGCGCGCTGGCAGCCGCTGGCATCGGTCGTGATGACGGCCCCCTCGATGGCCAGCATGTCGAGCAGGCGCGGGATCGCCACGATCTCGTTGGACTTGTCCGCCACCTCGACCTGGCCGAGCACCAGCCGCTGGCGGGCGGCGAACGCCGAGACCATGTGGACCGCCGCCTTCCCGCCCTTCCTGTGGGCGCTTCGGCGCAGGCTCTTTCCGTCGATCGCGATCACCTCCGCCGAGGCGCCGGTGATCGCCGCGACCCAGGCGACGAAACACTGCTGGAACCGCTCGCCGTCCAGGCTGGCGAGAATGGTGCCGAGTTGGTCGTGCGACGGCGTGCCGTGGGCGAAGGCCCGGAACCGGCGCAACAGGGCGAGCTTCCTGTCGCCGAAGCGCGCGATGTCGCAGATGGTCTCCGCACCCGCCAGCACCGCCAGAAGGCACAGCAGCAGAACCTCGTCCAGGGTGTAGCGCACCTTGCCCCGCTGGCGCGGGTCCGTGAGCCCCTCGAAATGCTCCAGAAAGACGACCGCTTCCCCGAAAGCCCCACAACGCTCCATCGCCCCCTCCCTTGCCGAACCGGAGGCCACAGATCGATTCAGAACTTCACTCCCTTGTCACCTACTCGTTCACCCGATTGCCCTGAGCTCGGACGCGTAAAACATTGACAGCATGAGGTAGTGGTTCGAACCTGACGGACGATTTCCTGTAGGATCGTTCCGTGCGAGTCTCGGCGGATGCGCGAAGGTATCACCGTCGAGGTAAGTGCCGCGGACCGTGCCCGAGTGGAACCGGATCCGCCGCCCAGTCCTGCGGCAGATACAGCCGATACGCCCCGGCAGGCTGCCGGTCCGGTTGGCCACCGACAGCGGCACCGCCACTTGGCAGTTGTCCTGCTTGCCGAATTTCCCGCAGTACTGTCGCGTCACCCCACCGAATGTCGGCCCTTCTTCGGAACCCCGGTGTCGTCGATGGTCGAGGCGTCGACGCCGATCCGCCCCCCGCGCACCAGCCCGTGCTCCGACAGACTCTCCAGAACCCAGCCGAAAACCGCCGCGTGCACTTCCACCGGCAGGCGGGCGCGCGTCCTGCTCAGCCAGGAATGATCCGGGACACGCGCCGTCGTGCCGATCCGCAGGAAGTCACGCAGCGACAGGCTGTCGGCGCAGCGCCACTCGATCCCGCGCTCGCTGCCGATCCCCTCGAAATACCCGACCAGATGCATGCGGAAGTATCGTCCCGGCGGGATCGACGGCCGACCCTGCCGCGCCGCGTAATACGGCGCGCACGCCGACTCGGCGAAGCCGTCGAACCCCGCCTCGATCAGCACGTCCTGCAGACGGTCGTAGAAGGGATGCCCCGGCGAGCGCGGCATCTCCGCCCACCCTACCATCAGATCCGCCTGACGCTCCCGCTCCCGACCCAGCGCCATCTCGCCCCTCCGCTGTCCTGCAAACAGAGCGAATCCGACGGCGACGACTTCGTCAACGGGCTGTTAAGGCGGCGATATGGCGGGTGATGATGCGGGCCTCGACGGCGGCCCATTCTTCGGCAGCGCCGAACATGCTCCTGTCCCAACTCGGACTGCGCAGGCCGCATGTCTTGATCCGGCTCGCGATGTAGGAGACGAGCCGCGCATCGGTCGCGGGGAGGCTCAGTTCCGTGACGTTCGCGCCCAGGGCCAGCGCATCGGAGACTACCCTCGCCATCAAGCGGCGGACCTCCCCAATGGCCTCGAACGCATCGCGGAAGGCGCGGTCGGCCTTGGCCAGCGCCGTGATGCGGTCCGCTTCGTTCTGTTCCAGGGGAGCACGGGCCACCTTGCGGGCCGCGGCAGCCTCGTCACGGGCCGCAGCCTGCTTCCGGCGCCATGCCTCCGCAGCGGCGTCTTCAAGGGCCTGTAGGTCGCCCTCCGCCGCACGCAGACCCGCGTCGTCATGGTCCCGGCCGTCCAGCACCGCAGCACCGCGGACGCGCCTCTCCGCCTCGATACGGGCCTCCGCAGACTGGCGACGGTCCATCAGGTCGGTGTGCATGGGGTCAGTCATCATAGAACGCGCTCGGTCCGTTCAAGCCGGGGTAGTAGCGATATGGCCGCGGTGCGGGTGCCGGCTCGGGTGCGGCCACGGGCTCCGGCTCGTCGGGCTCGTCCGGCTCCGGCGGCAGGGCGCCGCGGGACTGGTAGGGGTCGGCCTGCTCGTCCATCGCCCGCGCACCCTGCGTCAGCATGAATACGGCGCGCCTCGCTAGCTCGATGCGCGGGTCGGATCCGCTGCGTGCGGCGAGGGTGTTGAGCGTCACGTCGGGGGCGGTCGGGCCGTCGGGCTCCTTCGCGTTGGGCAGCAGCTTTTCGGCCAATTTCAGGGCGGCGGCGAGGCGCATTTCGGGGCTAAGCACCATGCCTCGCACCCGCCTGCCCCGGCCGTTGACCACCTGCGCCAGGAACTCGAACGGGTCCGCCATCTTCGCGATGCGCTGGCGTTGATCGACCGTGAACTTGTTCGGCGTGCCCTTCGTCCGGCCGCCGGTCTTCGGCAACCCCTTCGGCCTGCCGCCCCGGCGCTTTTCCAGGGAGACGACGACCTCGCCATCGATCACCTGTTTCGCTGCCGCTGGCGTGCTCAAATCCGGCCTCCGCCGGTTTCGTGGTACCAATGTGGTACAAACCCTAGCGCATGCCGTTTCAAAACTCAATCTTTTCCGCACTTTGAACGGGCTTTGCCAGGGATAAATAATCCGTGGCGCTCGCAATCGGGAGGCACCGGGGCCTGTCAGGGTCGTGCGAGAGCCGATTTCTAGTCGCATTCCAGGAAAGGAACCGGTCAGGGCGCCGCGAGCGGGCGTGTGTGTGTCCTGCCCAAATCCCCCGTATCGACCACGTCGTTCCGGCGCGTGTCCGACGTCCTGCGTGCCGCCCGGCCGACGCTGGTCTCTCTTTCCCTGGTACCGAAGACTTTCTTTAGAAGGGTACCACCACGAAACCGAGCGAAGGTACCAAACGAGATACGTTCGGCCCCGCGAAGGTACCAAATCAGATACGTTCGGAAGGGCCGAAGGTACCACTACGAAACCCGTCATTTGGATTTTGACCCCGGCGCCGGAGCGTCCGGGAGCAAGGTAATCCGCCACGAAGACGACACGCCGATGCGGGCGCCGACCTTGTATCGGAAGCCCCCGCGTTCGGTTTCCTCGATCATGCCCGCCGTGCGCAACTCGGCGAGGGTGCGGATAGCGGTCATCCGGGAACATCGCAGGGCGTCCTGCGCCTGTTGTATCGAGTACCGGATGCGTCCGTTGTTGTGGCCGTTGTACCAGCCCCAGATGTCGATCAGCAGGGCGCGGGCGTTGGCGGAGAGGCTGCGCCACCTCTCCCCCTGCGCAAGGTCCCTGTCCAGCCGGATAAAGCCCTTGCTCATGCCGCACCTCTCAGTCGGCGGTCGGCGAGAGCGTCCAGCCAATCGGTTCCGGGGGTCGTCGGGATCTCGACGGCGACGTCGTAGCCTTTCAGCGCGAGCCGCCGTGCCAGGGCGTAGGCGGACGCCTGCCCGACGAAGTTCTCGTCATTGTCGCCGAACACCGTGACGCGGGTCACACCGGCCGGCGGGTCGAACAGGACGAGGTTGTCTGCGCTGATCGTCGCCCATGTCGGCAGGCCGAATAGTTCATGTGCGGCGATGCACGTCTCGACCCCCTCGCCCACGCCGATCTCGTCGGACACGTCGAACAGGCGGATGGCACCCCCCTTGATCGTGCCGGCCGGCGGCAGGACTTTCTTGCGCTCCGCCAGACTGCGGTCGGCATAGATCCGCTGCGCAGAGACGAGGGTGCCGTCGGGTGCCAGGATGGGCGCCAGGACGGCCTGTAGCCGCCCCACATAGACGCCGTCGCCGTCGACGTAGGGAAGGGCGCGATGCCCCCCGCAGCACGCCAGGAACGACGGACAGGCCGCGGCCGTGCAGGTAGCGGTGCACGACCCCTGCGTCGTCGGCACTGGCCAGGGTGCGCTCGACCTTGGCCAGCCGTTCGACGGTGTCGTCCTTCGCCTGCGTCGGCACCTGCGCCAACGGTGCGCCGGTCCCGATGATCTCGTCTACCGCGGTGCAGGCGGTCCGATGGTCCCAGCCATGCAGCTTGCGCAGCAACAGCATTCCGGGGCCGGGGCCGCACTGCCCGCAGTAGTAGGAGCCGCTGCCGTCCCGGTCATCGAACCGGAAGCGATCCTTGCCCCCGCACAGGGGACAGGGACCATGCCGGTTGACGAGGAACCTGTCGGCGATACCGAGCCGCGGCAGGATCTCACGCCAGCGGCCACGGGCACGGTCTATCGTGCTGTAGGTCATCGCGCGGCCCCCTTCTTCTCCATCGCCTTGGCGTAGGCGATCTGACGGGACCGCACCCACGCCAGGACTTCGGGTGACGGCGGTTCCGTTACTACGGTTCTATTAGGCGGCCACTGTCCGAACTTCTCCTTATACTTGTGCGCCGCCCATCCGGAATTATAGCCTTTGGACGACGCGATGCCGGCGAGCATGCTATGCCAGCGCAGACGGTCGGCAGCGGTGAAGCCGTCCCCCTGCGTGGCGCCGGTCGCGTCGACCCTGCCGAGCGTGCCGTCGATCACCTCGAACGACTGCCCCCGCGGCGTCGGCCGCCACCCGCATGCCGTACATGCCGAGCCGCCCATCCGGACCGCGGAGCACTCGGGGCACGTCGTGAGGGTCGGTGCCGCCCCGGCCGCCCGCGACTTCTGCGCAGACGTCTCAGCCCGCTTGTCCGGTGCCAGGGTCCACTCGATGGGCTCCTCGGGAAGACCATGCTCATAGACGGCACCGGCATGGTCCAGGATCAGCGCGTCGACCTTGCCCGGCGCCGGCCGCAGGACACGGCCCACCATCTGCCTGTAGAGCCCCAGAGACTTGGTCGGCCGTGCCAGGATCAGGGCGGCGGCATCGGGACGATCCCAGCCCTCGGTCAAGATCATCGCGTTGCACACGACATCGACGCTACCGCGCGCAAGACCCGCCAGGACGGCCTCCCGCTCCGCGATGGGGGTCGACCCGTCCAAATGCTCCGCGGCCACACCGGACCGGCGGAACTCGTCCCGAAGGTGGACGGAGTGCAGCACGCCGGTTGCGAATACGACGGTGCGGCGCTGGTCGGCGAGGCGGTGCCAGTGCTCGATGATGGAGCCGATCAGCTTCGGCTTGTCCATCCGTTCGGCGAGCTGGGATTCGACATAGTCGCCGCGCTCGGTCCGCACGCCGATCAGGTCCGGCTGGTCGGGCGCGTAGACCCTGGTCGGCACGAGGAAGCCCCCGGCGATCAGGTCGGCAACCGACGGCGCCTCGATGATGCAGTCGAAGATGCCGCCCAGCCCGCGACCGTCGCCGCGGCATGGGGTGGCCGTGAGACCGACGACGACCGCATCGGGATAGGCTGCGACGATGGCCTGATAGGTGCGGGCGGTGGCGTGGTGCGCCTCGTCGATCACAACCATGTCGGCCGGCGGCAGGTCCATCGCGGAGCCGCGGACGGCACGCGCGTGAAGCGTCTGCACGCTGGCCACCTGTACGGGCGCACCCTGCCGCGCCGGGTGTCCGGCAAGGATCACGCCAGCGTCGATACCCTGGTCGTACAGCTTGCGGTGCGCTTGGTGGATCAGTTCACGGCGGTGCGCGAGGAACAGGACGCGATGGCCACGGTCGACGGCATGGTCGATTGCTGCGGCGGCCATCACGGTTTTCCCGCTGCCCGTCGCGGCGACAATCAGCGGAGCCCGCTTGCCCTCCGCGAAGGCCGCGTGCAACTGGTCCAGCACGTCGCGCTGGTATTGCCGGAGGTTCCGCGATGCCCTATGTTCCGGACTGTCGAGCTTGCCCGCTGCGACACTATCCGAGACCCCCGCGTCGCCTGCCCGGCCGCGGGGGTTTTCGTTGAGCATCATTCGATCAGGCCGCCTCTGCGCCGACGGAAGTCGACGTGCGGCGATGCGCCTGGATCCAGGCAATCAAGTCGCCACGGCGGTACCTGACGCGCCGGCCCAGCTTGACATATGCCGGCCCGCCGCCGCGGGTGCGCAGCGTCTGGAGCGCCGGCCCCGTCATGCCGACGAAGCGGCCCGCCTCGTCTGCGTCGAGTAGTTGGTCGAGATAGTCGGGAGTGTGAGCGGTGGGGGTCGTGACTGCGTGCATTTGACCGTCTCCGATTGGTGACGGTCTACAGAGAATGCCCCAGCCTGTTGGGTCGAATTGGCCTTGCCTATCCCAACACAAAGAAAGCTGTTGGGATAGGAAACAACCCTATGTCATCACGGTTGACAGTTCTTCCGGATGAAGTCGACCACCATTCGCCCGACAGCCGGGTCCGGGTTCCGCTTATACTGGTAGAAACGCCACCGCAACGTTTCGACGGTGAGCCGTCGACCTTCCGGACCTACCGCCCATCTGGTCCGCGATGCCCGGCGAGCCGCGCGGCTGACATCCACCGGCTTGCCGTTCGCGACATCGGTTGTGATGGTCAAGACCATGTGAGCCATCAGCGCGCGATTCCCCCACTGCCCTCCCTGGTACTGTTTGCCCTTCGCCTGCGTTTCGCTCTGGAATCCGGGAACGTGGCTGCAGGCCATCGCCAGAATGAGCCGGGCGTCGTGATCGCGGTTCGTGTGGTCCAGCCCGTAGTGCTGATACAGCGCCACCCATCGCTCGGGGAGCATGGGCAGGCCGTCCAGCCCCGGCGGCAGCTTCTCCGCCAGGACGCCCTCGTACTTCTTCGCCATCCTTTGCCCCCCGCAGCGGGATCACATCAGCGCCGCCAGTTTGAAACAGTGCGCCGACGCGGCCGGTGGCCTCGCGGAGCGGGTCGTCGGCCAAATGCGAATATCTCGCGGTCGTCGCCGGCTGCGTGTGTCCCAGCAGCGCGCCGATGATCGGCAGCGACATACCGGAACCCGCCAGGATCGACGCGAACGTGTGGCGCAGGTCGTGAAGCCGGGCATCCTCGATGCCGGCGGCGGTGCAGACGGTCGCCCATGCCTTTTTCACGTCCATCAGCCGTTCGCCGTTCCTGCGGCCGGGGAACACCCATTCGCTTGTCCCGGCCAGCTTCCGCTGCGCCTGTAGCAGCAGCAGGGCCGGCGGGCTCAGGGGCACGCGGTGCAGCTTCTTCTGTTTCGTGTGCGCGCTCGGCTTGGTCCAGACGCCTGCGTCCAGGTCGAACTGCTCCCACCGCGCTTGAAGCACCTCGCCGCGGCGGGCGCCGGTCAGCATCAACAGTCGGACGGCGTTGGCGGTGCCGGGCTCGGAATAGGCGTTAAGGGCCTCGGACAGTCGTAATAGTTCGGCGGGGCTCAGGTAGCGTTCCCGGCGCTCCTCCGGGTTGCGCTTGATACCCTTCGCGGGGTTCTCGGTGCACCACCGCTTTTCAGGGCCGCTGGCGTAGGAGAACGCGGCGGACAGCAGCGCCAGGAACCTGTTGGCCTGGATGGGGGTATCCGCCAGCTTCGCCTTGACCGCGGCGACATCGGCATGCGTCACATCCCGCACCCGCTTCCGCATCAGCGAGGGTGCCAGCTTTTCCAGGCGGGCGAACTTCGCCTTGTCCTCGTCAATCGTGCGCTTCGCCTTGAACGCATCGAGATAGGCCGCGGCGAGGTCCTTCATGGTCGGTAGTTCCGCCTCTGCCTTCCGCTCGGCAGACGGGTCGCGTCCGGCGGCCACCTGCCCCATCATGTCGCGGGCGATGGCGCGGGCCTGTTCCAGGGTGATGTTGCCGTGCACGCCGATGGTCGGCTTCCGGATCGGGGCGGAGCGTCCGTGCCCGGCCCGATACTTCAAGATGTACGACCGACGGCCGGCCGGGCTCACGCGCACGCCGAACCCGCTGATCTCGGTATCCCAGACGACGACCTCGGTCGCCTCCGGTTCGATGCTCTCGACAAGTCGTTTCGTCAGCTTCGGCATGCCCGCCTCCCGTGGTACCAGCACCACATTGGTACCACCGTGGCGCATGTCAATGCAAGGTTACGCATGGTCGCGCTGCCGCAGAATGGCGGATTTCTGCGGTTTTGCCTGCCCCGGATGGCTGGCGCATGGTGATGGAAAGCGACTTTTAATCCGTGGGTCCTGGGTTCGAGTCCCAGCGCGCTCACCACATGATCGGTGTCCAGTCCGACGGCACGGGCGTTCGCCGCGTTTCGTAGGCGCGGTGAAGGACGCTCCGGCTTGAAAACCGGCCGGCCTCCCACCTGATAGGCGGCATGAAGGCACCTCCCGCGATCATCATCGTCGGGGCCCTGCTCGCCATCCTCCTCGGATACATGGCTTGGCAGGAGCCCGGGCCGCAGCCGGCGGAACCGGATCGGCCGGCCGGCTATCGGACCGGGACCCCGGGCGAGAGGCCGTAGCGGCGTCGAACCCTGCCGCCGCACGCCGTTCGGGCCACCGTTCTGTTGAGTTGACAGGCGTCGCGCGCCCCCGCATCCATGCAAACATGCACCTGAAGCCCACGATCATCGTCGCGGCGATCCTCGTCTGTCTCGGACTCGCCTATCTTGCCGGTCGAGCGGGCGGCCCGCAGCAGGCGGCGCCGGACCGGCCGCCCGGTTTCGAGACGGGCAAGCCCGGCACCCCCCCGGCCGGACGGTAATCTCACCGCAACACCGTCATTCGCCGCGTGCGGTGATGCGCATTGAACCCTCAGCCGCGCCGGACGTTAAGCGGACAGTGCTTTCCCGGACGCGACCATCAGAGGCATCAATGCTACGCATGCTGATACTGCCGGCCATCGCCGTCATGGCGATCGCATTCCCGGTCCAGGCCGGTCAGGACGTCCACTCCAGGGCGGAGCTTCTTTCCTGCGCTGGCGCGCCGGAGCACGCCGAGCGGCGCGGCGCGGTCGAGTATTTCTACTACAGCGCCCCGGTCGCCACAGACATTCTGCCGGCCGGCGCAGCCGCGGCGGCGTCGGACGACCGGTGCGAGACGGTCGTCGTGCTAGTCGACGGACGGCCCGCCACGGCCGAGTACCGCACCTCCCCGGACCTGCTGCGTGCCCAGGCCTGTTCGCCTCAGGTCAATCAATGCATCGACTGAACGAGGCGAAACCGACGGGCTTCAACTGACGGTCCATCTCCGCGCCGGCGTCCGGGGGGCGGGCCAACGTCAGCGCCGGCGCAACAGACGGGCGAGCAGCGTCATGAGCAGGCCGGCGGCGGCGCAGTAGGCTGCACTCCCGAAGGCCATCGCCGGCACGCTGACGCCGATGTCGATCAGCAGGCCCATGGCGACGGGCGACAGGGCACTCGCGAACACGCCGAGCGCCGCGACCATCGCACGAACGGCGCCGATGTGGGCCGTGCCGTAGATCTCCACCCAGAGCGCGCTCGCCACGGGAACCGACACCCCGTGACCTGCGGCTATGAGCCCCATGTAGCCCAGCACGACCGCGTCGGCGTCCCCCGCCGCGAGCAGCAGGTAGGCCAACCCCAGCAGCGGCGTCACCGGAACGGCACAGGCCAATGCGCCGAAGCGGTCGACCGCCGCCCCTGCAGCGAAGGCGACGACGACCTTGGTCGCGGCGTAGAGCATGAACCCCGTCGCGACCAGCCCCAGACTCCACCCTTTCGCGGCCGCCACCGCTGCCTGATGGAAGAAGAAGCCGGTGATGAAGAAGGACGGCGCCAGCAGGACCAGGAGCAAGGGATAGAAGAAGGGATCCGTCAGCACCGCCCTGCGATCCCAGCCGCCTCCCGCCGGTCGCGTCGCCGTCTGCTCCGTCTCTCCGGCGGTGGAACGACCGCCGGAGAGCAGCCAGGCCACCGCCGGGAGAAGGAGGACGAACAGGAGTGCGCCGCTCGCTCCCCAGACCGTTCGCCACTCCGCCGACGCCAGCGCCGCGATCGCCGCCGCAGGGAAGACCGCCTCGCCCGCCGCGAAGCCGAGTGCGGCGAAGCTCAAGGCCTTGCCGCGGCCATAGCGGAAGGCGCGAGCCATCGTGGTAAGTGCCGTGTTGCTCATCAGCCCCTGGCCGCAGAGCCGCAGGACGAGCAGCGCGAGAAACAGCATCGCACCGCCGCCCGCCCCCGCCATGAGCAGCGTTCCGACCGCCAGTCCGCCGCAGACCGCGAGGCTGTAGCGCCGCAGCGGCATTCTGTCGACCCAGCCGCCAGCCACCGGCAGCAGGAGCGCGCTGCACAGCGTGGCCGCGGAATACAGGGCGCCGAAGGTGCTGTTGGTCAGGCCGAACGCGCCGCGGATCTCGCCGCTGAACAGGCCGATATAGAAGGTCTGGCCAAAGCTCGAGCAGAAGGCGAGCAGGAAGCCGAACCCGAGCAGGCGGGCATTCCGGACGACGAACGCGGCATATCCGGCCAGGGCGCCGTTCCGCCCGGAGACTATCGTCCGGCTCCGGCACAGTTCAGGCACACCGGGATCGAAGGATCCAGCCTCAGCCGCTTCGGATCGATCGGCTCGTCGCACGAGACGCAATAGCCGTAGTCGCCGCTTTCCAGGCGGCCCAGTGCCGCGTCGATACGCGACAGTTCGCCCTCGCGCCGGCGCTGCGTCTCCTGGGCCATCGCCTGCTGCTGCATGGCGTCCATGCGCGAGAGGCGGCCGACACGCTGCTGATCGAGTTCGACCTCCTTCCGGGCGTCGGCCGAGCCGGTCGAGAGCTCCCGGAGCGCCGCGCGCCGCTCCTCCAGCGCCCGCTTGAAGGTCAGCAGTTCCTCAGGGGTCATCATCGCCTCGACCGTTCCGGGATCGGGCACCGGCCGGCACGGCCGACGCCGTCGCCGAGGCTAGGCCATCGACGCGGCTGCCGCCACCGGTCCCGCGGCGCCCCCGCGATCGCCAGAGGGGGCCGGCAAAGGCGGGCGGCGGAGGGGTTGCCCCGGCCCGGAAGGACAGGCTAGAAGGAGGGTGCTGCGATGCAGCATTTTCCTGCTGTGCGCCGGAACGGCACGCTTGTTGCCGGCACGGCCCGACCGCCATCGGCGGCGGCGAGACGGTTCGTCCCGATCGCCGCGCCCACGCCGAGCGTGCGGACGAGGCCGGTTGCGGTTCGCGCCACAGCCGTTTCCGAAGAGCATTACGGCATTTCCTCGCCTTTTCAGCGAGTGCCTCGAATTGGAGCCATCGATTGAACACCGATTTTCTTTCGCGCCTGCGGTCCGAATGGCTGGGCAACATCCGCGGTGACGTCCTCGCCGGGCTCGTCGTGGCGCTCGCGCTCATTCCCGAGGCGATCGCCTTCTCGATCATCGCCGGCGTCGACCCCAAGGTCGGCCTCTACGCCTCCTTCTCCATCGCGGTGATCGTCGCCATCGCGGGCGGTCGGCCCGGCATGATCTCCGCAGCGACCGCGGCCACCGCCGTGCTGATGGTCACGCTCGTGCGCGACCACGGCCTGCAATATCTCCTCGCCGCCACGGTCCTCGCCGGCGTGCTCCAGGTCGGGGCCGGGCTGCTGCGCCTCGGCTACGTGATGCGCTTCGTCTCCCGCTCGGTCATGACGGGTTTCGTCAACGCGCTCGCCATCCTGATCTTCATGGCGCAGCTGCCGGAACTGATCGGCGTGCCCTGGCTGACCTACGCCATGGTCGCGGGCGGACTCGCGATCATCTACCTATTCCCCCGGCTGACGACCGCGGTGCCGTCACCGCTCGTCTGCATCGTCGTGCTCACGGCGCTGTCCCTCGGCTTCGGCTTCGACCTGCGGACCGTCGGCGACATGGGCGAGCTGCCCTCGACCCTGCCGGTCTTCCTGCTGCCCGATATCCCTCTGAACCTGGAAACCTTCCTGATCGTCCTGCCCTATTCCGCCGCGGTGGCGGCGGTGGGCCTGCTCGAATCGCTGATGACGGCCTCCATCGTCGACGACCTCACGGACACGCCGAGCGACAAGAACCGCGAGTGCGTGGGCCAGGGCCTCGCCAACATCGGCACCGGCTTCATCGGCGGCATGGCGGGCTGCGCCATGATCGGCCAGTCGATCATCAACGTGAAGTCGGGCGGCCGCGGGCGGCTCTCCTGCTTCTGCGCCGGCGTGTTCCTGCTGTTCCTGATCGTCGTCGTCGGCGAATGGGTGAAGCTGATCCCGATGGCGGCCCTGGTCGCCATCATGATCATGGTCTCGATCGGCACGTTCAGCTGGGCGTCGCTCGCCAACCTGCGCACCCACCCGCGCAGTTCCAGCGTCGTGATGCTGGCCACCGTCGTCGTCGTGGTCGTCAGCCACAACCTCGCCATCGGGGTTCTCGTCGGCGTGCTGCTGTCCGGCATCTTCTTCGCCTGGAAGATCTCGCAGATCTTCCGGGTCACGTCGTCGCTGTCCGAAGACGGCACCGAACGGACCTATATCGTCGAAGGCCAGCTCTTCTTCGCATCCGCCGACGACTTCACCGCCGCGTTCGACTTCAAGGAGGCGCTGGACAGGGTCACCATCGACGTGAGCCGCGCCCACATCTGGGACATCTCCAGCGTCGCCGCCCTGGACATGGCCGTGCTGAAGTTCCGGCGCGAGGGCGCGGAAGTCGCTATCGTGGGGATGAACCAGGCGAGCGAAACCATCGTCGACAGGCTCGGCGTGCACGATAAGCCCGGGGCGCTCGAACGCCTCATGGGGCACTGAGGAGGGAGCGGGCCATGACCCGACTGATCGCGCTGATCGACGGATCGACCTACGCGCAGAGCGTGTGCGACCACGCGGGCTGGGCGGCCCCCCGCATCGGCGCCAGCATCGAGTTGATGCACGTCCTCGGCCGGCGGGACGTGCCGGGAGCACCGGCGGATTTCAGCGGCAGCATCGGGGTCGATGCCCGCGACACGCTGCTGGCGGAACTGGCGGATCTCGACGCGCAGCGTTCGCGGCTGGCACAGCGGCGCGGACGGCTGATGCTGGAGGATGCGAAGCGCCGCCTCATCGACGCCGGGGTGGCGGACGTCGCGACGCGCCTGCGGCACGGCGACCTGCTCGACGCCGTCCACGAGTTCGAGATGCAGGCCGATCTCGTCGTCATCGGCAAGCGCGGCGAAGCCGCCGACTTCGCGAAGATGCATCTCGGCTCCAACCTGGAACGGGTCGTGAGGGCCTGCCGCAAGCCGGTGCTCGTCGCGTCGCGTGCCTTCAAGCCGATCCGCAGGTTCCTCATCGCCTTCGACGGCGGCCCGAGCATCACCCGCGCCATCGACCACGTGGTCGGCAGCGGCCTGTTCGCCGGGCTGGAATGCCGCCTGCTCATGGCGGGCGAGACCGACGACGGGACCGCGCGCCAGCGACTGGATGCGGCCGCCGCGCGGCTGACCGACGGCGGCTTCTCCGTCGATGCGGAGTTGCGCCCCGGGCAACCGGACGCGGTAATCGCGGAGGCCGTGGAAAACGGGTCCGCGGACCTGCTGGTCATGGGCGCCTACGGCCATTCCCGGATCCGCAGCCTCATCATCGGCAGCACGACGACGGAAATGGTGCGCTCCTGTCTGGTGCCTGTGCTGCTCTATCGCTAAATGGCCACCAGGGGCCGAGGATTGGCGGAGCGGGCACGGATCGTGCGCGCCCGCGGCATGGTGCAACGGCTGCGAAGGAGGACGTAATGGAGGGTTCGCCCAAGGCACAGCTTCTCCACCTGGTATTCGGTGGCGAGCTGAAGTCGGCCGACAAGGTGGAGTTCGCGGACCTGAAGAACCTCGATATCGTCGGGGTCTTCCCGAACTATGCGACGGCCGAAGCGGCCTGGCGTGCCAAGGCGCAGGCGACGGTGGACAATGCGCACATGCGTTACTTCATCGTCCACCTGCACCGGCTGCTCGAACCGCAGGAGTAGCGGGCCTGCGGTGGGGCCTGTGCGCAATCAAACCCCGGATAGGTCCCGGCACGTCTCCGTCACCTCGGGAATGCCGTCCACGACCTCCTGCAGGGGCAGCTTGAACGTCTTCACCTCGCCGATCCGCGGCTGGTCGGCCGGCAGTTCGACCTCGGGACGCATCGTCTCGCTGGCCGCCGCGACCGCGATGCGCGACTTCTCGACGCCCAGGAGGAACTCCATGAAGAGCTTCGCGGCGTTCGGGTTCTTCGTGTTCGCCAGTATGGCCGACGGATCCTCCATCAGCAGCGCGCCGTCGGTCGGGTAGACGATCGCCAGCGGGTTGCCGCGCGCGATGCTCGGCCGGACGCTGTTGACCGAGCTGGCGGAAACCATGCGCTCGCCCGCGTTGAGCATGGTGACCGTGTCGACGATCGAGCGGCCGATCTGCGGCTTGTTCTTCTCCAGCTTCTCGAAATACGCCCAGCCGTAGAGCTTGCGCATGGCCACGACCCAGTTGCCGACGCGACCGCTGAAGCCCGGATGGCTGACCGAGACCTGGTTCTTCCATTTCGGGTCGAGCAGGTCGGACCAGTTCTTCGGCGCATCCTCCGGCTTCACCAGCTTGGTGTTGTAGGCGATCGCGACCAGCGCGACCTGGGTCGTGTGGTAGAAGCCGTCGGGGGGCAGCCCTCGGCGCGGACGCGTCGGCGGCCGCCGCCATGGTCCAGCCATATCGCTGCACCGGTCAAGGCACCCCCGGAGCGCCGTCTCGACCCTGGAGCGTGCCCCCGTCGGGTCATGGACCGCCCCCGCCCATCGATCCTATGGTGGCGGCATCGACGATGCGGAGACCGAGAGATGACGCTGGACCCGGACGCGGCGCGCCTGTTGGAAATGGCCCGAAAGGCCGGCAAGCCCCCATACGAGACCGTGGACGCCGACACCGCCCGACAGCTCTACCGCGAGGGTCGGCGCGCATTGCAGCCGGAGCCGTTGGCCGTCGCCGAGACCCGCGACCTTTCGGCGCCCCGCCCGGGCGGCACCGTGCCCCTGCGCCTCTACCGTCCCGACGGCGCCACGGCGGGAGAAAGCCTGCCCGTCCTGATCTATTTCCACGGCGGCGGCTGGGTGCTCGGCGACATCGACAGCCATGACGGCGTCTGCCGTCACCTCGCGGCACGCTCGGGCTGTGCCGTGGTGTCGGTGGACTACCGGATGGGGCCGGAGCACAAGTTTCCGGCCGCCGTCGACGACGCGGTCGCCGCCACGCGCTGGGTCGCCGGCAACGCCGCCGAACTCGGCATCGATCCGGCCCGTCTCGCCGTCGCCGGCGACAGCGCCGGGGGCAATCTCGCGGCCGTGGTAACGCTGCACGAGCGGGACGCGGGCGGCGTCGCCGTCGGCGCGCAGATGCTGTTCTACCCGGCCACCGACTTCGCGATGGACACCGAGTCCCACCGGCTGTTCGGCGAGGGGCACCTGCTGACCCACGCCGCGATGCGCTGGTTCCAGGCGCAGTACCTGACGGCCGGCGACGAGGCCGACTGGCGCGCCTCGCCGCTCCGGGCGGACGATCTCGCCGGCCTGCCGACGGCCTACGTGATCACCGCCGGCTTCGACCCGTTGCGCGACGAGGGCGAGACCTATGCCAGGCGCTTGGTCGAGGCGGGCGTGCCGGTCACGACCCGACGCTACACCGGCCAGATCCACGGCTTCCTGACTATGGGCCGCATCATTGCCCAGTCGGCCGAGGCCCTGGACGCCGCCGCGAAGTGGCTGCGCACGAACCTCTAGCGGCGCAGCATCAGGCCGCGGCGCGCGCCGTGCTGTGCAGCCGGTGCACCAGCGCGTCGTGCAGGGCCTCGTAGCTGGCGTTGATGATGTTGCCGGAGACGCCGACGGTGACCCACCGCTCGCCCGCCGGGTCGGCGCTCTCGATCATCACCCGCGTCAACGCCGCCGTGCCGTCGCCCGGCGTCAGAATGCGGACCTTGTAGTCCGTCAGCTTGACGCCGACGAGCGCCGGATAGGCCGGCTCGAGCGCCTTGCGTAGCGCGAAGTCGAGCGCGTTCACCGGGCCGTTGCCCTCGGCCACCGTCATCACCTGCTCGCCGCCGACCTCGACCTTCACCGTCGCCTCGGACATGGTGACCAGTTCGCCAGCCGCGTTGTAGCGGCGCTCGTCGATGACGCGGAAGCTGTTCAGCCGGAAATACTCCGGCACCGTGCCCAGCGTCCGCCGCGCCAGCAGTTCGAACGACGCCTCGGCGCCGTCATAGGCATAGCCCTGGAACTCGCGCTCCTTCACGATGTCGACGAGGCGGCGGACCTTGTCGTCGTCGCCGTCGACCTCGATGCCGATCTCGCGGAACTGCGCCAGGATGTTCGAGCGGCCCGACTGGTCCGACACCAGGATCAGGCGCCGGTTGCCGACGAGGCCGGGCTCGATGTGCTCGTAGCAGGCCGGGTCCTTCTCCACCGCGGAGACATGCAGGCCCGCCTTGTGGGCGAAGGCCGAGGCGCCGACATAGGCGGCATGGCGGTTCGACGGTCGGTTGAGCCGCTCGTCGAGCGCGCGGCTGACATGCACGAGGCGCTTCAGCCCCTCCCGCGTCACGCCGGTCTCGAACCCCATCTTCAGCATCAGCGTCGGGATGATCGACACGAGATTGGCGTTGCCGCAGCGCTCGCCAAGGCCGTTCAGGGTGCCCTGGACGTGGCGGACGCCGGCGCGCACCGCGGCCAGCGTGTTGGCGACGGCGTTCTCCGTATCGTTGTGCGTGTGGATGCCGAGCCGGTCGCCGGGAATGTGCTCGATCACCGTCGACACCACGCGCTCCACCTCGTCCGGCAGGGCGCCGCCGTTGGTGTCGCACAGCACCACCCAGCGCGCGCCGGCGTCGAAGGCGGCCTTGGCGCATTGCAGCGCATAGTCCGGATTGGCGCGATAGCCGTCGAAGAAGTGCTCGCAGTCGAAGATCGCCTCCTTCCCGCGGCGTACCACCTCGCCGATGCTGTCGGCGATCATCGCGACGTTCTCGTCCAGGCTGACGCCCAGCGCCACCTCGGCGTGATAGTCGTGCGTCTTGCCGACCAGGCAGATCGTCTCGACCTTGGAACGCAGCGTGACCGCGAGGCCGGGATCGTTCGAGGCGCTGCGGCCCGATCGCCGCGTCATGCCGAACGCCGTCAGCTTCGCCCGCGGCAGCGACGGCGGATCGGCGAAGAAGCCGTCGTCGGTCGGATTGGCGCCCGGCCAGCCGCCCTCGACATAGTCGATGCCGAGCTTGTCCAGTTCGTGGGCGATCGCCGTCTTGTCGCCGACGCTGAAGTCCACCCCCTGCGTCTGATTGCCGTCGCGCAGGGTCGTATCGAAGAGCCAGATCCGTTCACTCATGAAACCGCTTCCCGTTTCGCGGCGGTGGCCGTGCCGCTCGGCACCCGTTTCGCACGCCCCGCCAGCAGCACGCCCCCGAAAACGAGGACGGCCGCAACCAGATGATAGGCCTCCAGCCGCTCGCCCAGCAGGAGGATCGCCAGGATAGCCGCGAACACCGGCGTCAGGTGGATGAAAGATCCGGCGCGCGCCGCATCCATCCGCTCCAGGCCCAGGTTCCAGCACCAATAGCCCACCAGCGTCGCGAAGATCGCCACATAGGCGAGCGCCGCGAAGGCCGACGGGCTGCCGGCCATCGGCTCGCCCGACCACGCCGCCCAGGCATAGATCGGTGAGATGGCGAGCACGCCGGCACCCAGCGTCGCCGTCAGCAGCGCGAAGGACGGCACGCGGATCGGCCGATGCTGCAGGATCACCGTGTAGGCCGCCCAGAGCGGCACCGCGAGCAGCATCCAGAGGTCGCCCTCGTTGAAGCTCAGCGTCAGCAGCGCCATCGGGTCGCCGCGCAGCACGACGGCGCCGACGCCGATCAGCGACAGCGCCATGCCGAAGCCCTGCAGCGCCGCGATCCTCTGGCCCAGGAAGAGCCACGAGCCGATGGCGATGGTGATCGGCATGGCCGACAGCATCACCGCGGCGTTCAGCGCCTCGGTCCCGGCGAGCCCCTTGTAGACGCAGATGTGATAGCCGCCGACCCCGATCGCGCCGAGCAGCAGGATGCGCGGCCATTCACGCAGCAGCGTGCCGCGGTGGCGGACCAGCTCCCGCCACGCGAACGGCAGCGCGCACAGGAACGCCAGCCCGTCGCGCCAGAAGGCCAGGGTCACCGGGCCGATCTCGCCGCGCGAACCGCGCCCGACCACGTAATTGCCGGCCCAGCACAGCGCCGCGAGGCTCAGCAGCAACCAGGCGGCATTCTTGCCGTCTCTGTTCATTTCCGCCCTCCCCGCCCCGGCCGGAGCGGCGGAGGCGGACATGGTCTATCTCACCGCCGCCGCAATGTTGCCGCCGTCGACGGTCAGCACCGCACCGGTCGTCTTGCGCGCGAGCGCCAGCGCGACGAACGCCTCGCCGACGTCCCTGGCCGTCACCTCGCGTCCGAGCAGGTTGCCGCTCATATAGTCCGTCTCGGACAGGCCGCGCGCCTTCGACCGGCTGGCGATCATCTCGTCGGTCAGCAGGCCGCTGCGGATGCGGTCGGCATTGACCGCATTGGCCGTGATCCCGTCGGCACCGTAGTCCAGCGCATACTGCCGCATCAGCGCCAACGTCGCCGCCTTGGGCAGGCCGTAGGGGCCGAAGTTCGGCCCCGGGTTCAGCGCCTGCTTGGAAGCGTTGAACAGCAGCATCCCGCCGGTGCCCTGCTTCAGCATGACCGCAACCGCCGCCTTGGCGACGTGCTGGTGGGCGAAGAAGTTCAGCTCGAAGCTGGCGCGCAGGTCGGCGTCGGACACGTCGCCCATCCGGCCCTGCCATGCCGCCCCCGCGTTCGACACCAGGATGTCGACGCCGCCGAAGCGTGCGCAGACCGCGTCGAACGCCGTCTGCACCGCCGCCGGGTCGGTCACGTCGCAGGCGACGCCGAAGGCACCGAGCGCCCGCGCGGCCTCGGCTGGGTCGATGTCGAGCAGCGCCACCTCGGCGCCCTGCGCCTTGAAGGCCGCCGCCGTGGCGCGGCCGATGCCGCCGGCGCCGCCGGTGATCGCCACGATGTGGCGGGCGAGCGGCTTCTCGACTCCCTTGCCCAGCTTCGCCTGCTCCAGCGACCAGTATTCGACGTCGAACAGGTCGGCCTCGGAAATGCTTTCGAAGCGGCCGATCGCCTCGGCGGTCGGGATCACCTCGGCCGCCGCCTCGGTCAGGTCGCCGGCGATGGCCGCCGCCTTGGCGCTCTCGCCGGCCACAAAGGCCCCCAGGCCCGGGATCAGGATGACGCGCGGCGCCCGGTCCAGCTCGGTCTTGGCGCCGCCGAAGCGGCGGTTGTTGCGCTCGAAATAATCGGCGCACTTCGCCTCGAACGCGGCGAACCCGGCCTTCGCCTGGGCGGCGAATTCGTCCAGCCTGCCCGCCTCGGGCGTCGGCAGTAGCAGCGGCCAGGCCTTGGTGCGAATGACGTGGTCGGGCGTGATCGTGCCGGCCTGGGAATAGCGGTCGAGGTCGAGGCCGTCCGTATAGTCGCGAATGGCGTCGGTCGTCCGGTGCTCCAGCACGAAGCGCTTCCACAGGCCTTCGCGCGTGTCCACGGGCCGCGCCAGCAAGCCGCGCAGGATCGGAGCGACCTCGGCGGGCGACGCGATATTCGCCGGCAGTGCACCGACCCGCACGCTGTGCCGCTCACCCTTCGCCAGCCGCGCCTCGGCGAGCGATACCAGCTCGATCATCAGTTCATAGGCATGCCGCGCATCCGGTCCGAACGAGAAGATGCCGTGCTTCAGCAGCACGAGGCCGTCGACGTCCGGCGTCTCCGCGAAGATCGCCGAGGCCTGCTTCGCCATGTCGAAGCCGGGCATGACGTAGGGCACGATGGCGACGCGGTCGCCATAGACCTCGCGCGCCAGCTCCTCGCCGTTCGCCTGGTCGGTCAGGGCCAGCACGGCATTCGCATGCGTGTGGTCGATGAACTTGTGCGGCAGGAAGGCATGCAGCAGCGTCTCGACCGACGGGTTCGGCGCGCCGGGATCGAGCAGGTTGCGGCGCTGCAGCGCCACCATCTCCTCGTCGGGCAGCGCCGGCAGTTCGATCAGCCGCTTCAGCGGGTCGAGCTTCACGGCCGGCAGGCCCGGCGGCTCGATCACCGCCATGTCCCAGCCGGAGCCCTTCACGCAGAGCACGTCGACCGATTCGCCGGTGATGTCGTCGACCCGGGTCTTCACCGAGGTGTTGCCGCCGCCGTGCAGTACCAGCCGCGGATCGCCGCCGAGCAGCCGCGTCGTGTAGACGCGCAGCGCCACGTCCTCGTTCCAGCCCTGCTGCACCCACCGGTCCGTCGCGGCACGCGCCGCATCGTCCGACCACTGACTCTTCATCGCAAGTTCCCGATCCATCCGCCCGGAAGTCCGCCCGCAGATGATGGGTCCGGGCGGCCATGGCAAGCGGGCGGGCGCAGGCTCGTGCAGATACCGGCGCGGGTCAATGCAATCTCAACCATTTCGCGCGATCTATCAGGCTTTACGCCCACCGGAGGTAAGGACTGGATGCCGGCCGCGCTGGACAAGCGAACCTATCGCTCGCCCCTGCTCCACCAGATCCTGCATGGTGGGGGCGGCGTCGCATTGAACCTGCTGCGGCATGGCGCGCGGGACGACGGCGCGCAGTTCTTCGACAACAGCGCGCTCAACCAGTCGGTCATCTTCAAGTACCCGCGCTTCGAGTACGAACTGGAGAACGACAGCGAGGTCGACTACGCGACCCAGAACAAGTGGCTGTCGATCTGCCGTCCGATCGAGACGGCGATCTACGTGCCGCAGATGCTGGAGGCGCCCGAGCGCGGCGGCTACGCCATCTACATGCGTCAGCGGAATTATCCCGACCTGATCCGCGAGCATATCGGCATCGAGATCGACGACGTGCTCTCGCCGAGCAACGCCGACATCGTGAAGCTGAAGATCATCGACGAGATCCCGTCGCTGGATCCCTTCCTGCTCAAGGCCACCTTCGACCAGTACAAGATCGCGATCCCGCCCGTCTTCCTGCGCCTGGCGCGCGAGGAGGAGGTGATCATCAAGACCATGATCACCCAGCGGATCATGCCGGTCGTCGGCCGCGCCCTCGACCTCGGCCCCACCGAGATCCGCGACAAGTGCGAGAAGTTCGTCCAGGCCATCTGGAACCCGGGCCTGCCCGAGGCCTCGCTCTTCACCGAGGCCCTGCGGCTGGAGCGGCGGCAGGCCGGTCCGGTCTTCATCGCCTGGAAGGGCATCACCTTCTACCAGATGCAGTTCGAGCGCGGCCTGGAGAAGATCCGCGACATCCTGCATTGGCTCGGGACCCGGGAAGCGGTGCCCTACGACATGCACCTGCACATGATCCACCGTGACCAGCACGAGATGTTCAAGGCCACCGTGGAGCGCAAGCTCCGCAACGCGGTGTCCAAGGTGAAGCAGGTGCTGCACAATTACGACTTCGCCTACCGCACCCTGGTCGACGGCAACGACCCGCTGCCGTTCCGCGACTTCCTCGTCACGGCGAACGCCCGCTACTGGGTGCTCGGCTACTGCTGCATGTGCATGAACCACTGCCGCAACATCTTCGACAGGTCGCTGTCGCGCAGCAATCACGGCATGCTCAGCTTCGCCCAGTTCGGCCAGCTCCTGTCCAACATGGACACCGTCCTGAACAGCCAGACCGCCCTGGACTACCGGATCAACCCCTAGGCCGCCCCGCCTGTCGGCAGCCTATCGCCGCGACGGCGAGGTCGCCGCGCGGCCTGCCGCCTCGAATCCGACGGCCGTTTCTCCGCTGTCCGGCTCCGCCGGCCGGGCAGGTTCGGCCGCCAAGGGCAGGATCGGTGTCACCCTCCACTTGTGCCGCTTGGCCCGCTCCAGTTCGGCCCGCGTTTCGTCGAGCCTGTGCAGGGCGTCTCGAACGGCGGACTGCAGATCCAGCGTCTCCAGGATCGTCGCCGCGTATCGGTAGCCCGTCAGGCAGAGCAGGATGAAATAGAGCAGGATCGTCGTGCCCATGGCGAGGAAGTCGCTGCCCCCGACGAGAAGGCGGGCGCCTGCCAGCGGCAGGGTCGCACCCGCCAGAAATCCGAAGAACGCCGGCAGATGCCAGCAGAGCGACGCCAACGCCGCCGCGGTGAGGCCCGCGATGACGAAGCCGACGAAGATGAACTGCTCCTGACCTGCCTCGCCGATCATCAGTACCGGCAAGAGGCCCCAGGCTCCGCCGGCCATGGAGAAGCCCACCGCGAGTACGTGCAGCCGCGTGCGCGGGCTCGCGCGGCAACGCGCCATGACCACCCAGGAGGTGACCCGCGCGAGGAAGACCGCGCCGGCGACGCCCAGCCAGCCGAACAGCACCGGACCTGCCACGTTTCCGTGCAGCACCAGCGCCGCAGCGATCACGACCAGCAGGTTGAAAGCGGCGGAGAACCATGGTCGCGCCAGAGCGCAGCGGCCTGGCGCGCGACAATGGGGTCGCTCCTGCCGCCGCCGTAAGCGGCCCGCGTACCGCCGCTTGAAGTCTATGGGGGCCGTCTTGAACGCATTGCCAGATCTGATCCGAAAAAGCGAACAAGACGGTAATATCGTGCGCTTCAGGGTCGGACTGGCAGACGTTCCACGCCGATCCGGCGGCTGCTCTACAGCGTGGCAGTCCCTTCGCTCATTCCGCACAGCCGCAGGCTCTCCTCCCAGAGCCTCGCCTGCGCCGCCTGGTCCTGCGACGCTGCCGACGAATGGGCCTCGCGCCGCTTCACGAAGTATCGCCCGGTAACGCCCGCCACGTCGGGCGACTGCGCGAGGTAGACCGAGGTCTCGGCGCCCTTGTCGACGTCGATGGCGCTGACCGTCATCGCCAAGCGCAGAGCCGCCCGGAAAAGCAGGCCGTTGTTCATGCCAAAGCTCGAGGCCACGAACCCGGGATGCAGCGCGTTCACCGTCACGCCCCCAGGGCCGAGCCGGCGCGCCAGCTCGTAGGTGAACATGATGTTCATCAGCTTGGAGCGCTGATAGGCGCGCCATCCGCTGTAGCCGCTTTCCATCTGCAGGTCGGCGAAGTCGATCGATGCGCCTTGGTGCGCCCGCGACGCGACGTTGACGATCCGTCCGGCCGGCGCCGCCTGCAGCCGGTCGAGCATCAGGTGCGTCAGCAGGAAATAGTTCAGGTGGTTGAGCGCCAGCGTCATCTCGATGCCGTCGGCGGAAACGCGGCGCTCGTTGAAGATGGCGCCGGCATTGTTGACCAGGACGTCCAGCCGCGGATGCGCCTCGGCGAAGTCGCGCGCCAGCCGGCGAACCTCGGACTGTCGAGACAGGTCCGCCCGCTTGAAGCCGACCCGGCTGTTCGACGTGGCGCGGCGGATCTCGCCGGCGGCGCGCTCGCCCCGGGCCTCGTCGCGACCGACGAGGATGACCGTCGCTCCCTGGGCGGCCAGCTCGCGTGCCGTCACCAGGCCGATGCCGGCGGTACCGCCGGTCACCATCACGATCTTGTCCTGCACCGCGCACCTCCCTCTGCGTCGCCGACGAAGATAGGGCGGCGCTGCGCTCGGCCAAACCGCGCGCTCATGTGAAGTGGACGCGCAGCCTCCCGGCGTGTAGGGAGACCGAAACCCCCGAGAAGTCGCCGATCCACGCCGCGTCCACCAGTTGCGCCTTCGGCAGCGTCGTCGCGACGACCACCAGCCTGGCGCCGCTGGCGCGGCCCGCGGCGATCCCCGCCGGCGCGTCTTCGAACACGATGCAGTCTCCTGCGGCCAGACCGAGCCGCCGCGCGGCGAGGCGATAGCCCTGCGGGTCCGGCTTGCCCGCCGTCACATCCTCGGCGGTGATCAGGAGGTCCGGTATCGGCAGGCCCGCCAGCGTGAGGCGCGATACCGCCAGCGCGCGATCGGCCGAGGTCACCACGGCCCAACTGCCGGGCGGCAGCGAGCGCAGCAGCGGCCCGGCGCCGGGCACCGCGCGAATGCCCTCAGTCTGCTCCCGTTCGACCTCGGCGAGCCGCGACGCCTCGACCTCGAAGTCGACACCTTCGGGTGCGAACATGTGCACGGTATCGATCCCCCGCCGGCCGTGCGCCACCGCCAGGATGGGCGCGGGGTCGAGGCAGTGCAGGGCCGCCCAGCCACGCCATGTGCGCTCCACGGCTGCGACGGAATCGACCAGCGTGCCGTCCATGTCGAACAGAAGACCGCGCGCGTCGATCACGTCGCCGCGAAGGGGTTGCATGCGTCGGCCCGGAAGGTCGCTCAACGGCGCAGAACGCGCTCCGGCGGCAGGCGCACCGTGACCGTGGTGCCGACGCCGGGCTGGCTCTCGAGCGTCAGCGATCCGCCGTGCAGTTCGGCCAGGGCCTTGGACAGGGGCAGTCCCAGGCCGGTACCGTCGTAGCGCCGCGCCAACCCCGTCTCCACCTGGCTGAACGGCGCCATGGCCCGCTCGATCTCGTCGGGTGCGATGCCGATACCGGTATCGGTCACGACGAAGGCGATGCCACCGTCGTCCGTCTCGTTGGCGGCGAGCCCGACCATGCCGCCCGATGGGGTGAACTTGATCGCGTTCGACAGCAGGTTCAGCAGGATCTGCTTCAGCCGGCGTTCGTCGGCCCGCACCTTCGGCACGTCCGGGGTCGTCACGACCACGGTCAGTCCGGCGCGTTCCCCGGTCTTCTCCACGAAGCGATGGGCGTCCGCGAGCAGTTCGCCGACATCGATCGCGGTTTCGTCGACGTCGAGCTTGCCGGCCTCGATCTTCGCGATGTCGAGGATGTCGTTGATCAGCCGCAGCAGATGCCGCGAACTCGTCAGGATGTCCTCGGCATACTCGCGATAGCGCGGCTGGCCGATGGGACCCAGCACCTCGAGCGACATGACCTCCGAGAAGCCCATGATGGCGTTCAGCGGGGTCCGGAGCTCGTGGCTCATATTGGCTAGGAACTCGGTCTTGGCACGGTTGGCCGCCTCGGCGTCCACGACCGCCTGGATCAGCGCCGCCTTGCGCGCCTCGCGCTCGGTGACGTCGTGCGCCGTGCCGCGATAGCCGGTGAACTTGCCGGTGTCGCTTTCGAAGACCGGGACGGCGCTGAGCAGGAAGCTGCGGCGGCTGGCGTCCCGGTGCCGCATCTCGACCGGCGCATCCCGGAAAGGCCGGCGGCGGCTCACCGCATCGGCTCTCGTCCGGTTCGCCGGCGCGTCGGTCGCGATATCGAACAGCGGCCGGCCGACGAACTCACGCGGGTGCAGGCCGAGGCGCTCGATCACCCGGTGCGAGACGAAGGTCAGCTTGAGATCGGCATCCGTCTCCCACACCCAGTCGGAGACGAGCCGGGTAATGTCGTCCAGACGATCCTCGGCGAGGGTGAGCGCGCCCTCGAGCCGCTTGATCTCGTCGGACGCGACGAAGCGACCGAGCACGGCGAACGGACGGCCCTGCGGATCCTGCACGACCATGCGTTCGGAGACGTAGCACTCGAACCGCCCGTCGATCTCGAGTATGTGGTCCTGGCGGAGCGGCCGGCGCAGGGCTTCGACGGCCGTCGCGACCTCGTCTACCGTCGGGTGACGCCCCGCTCGCTCCAGAAAGGGCGCTATGCGGCTGTAGGCATCGTTGGCGTAGATGAGTTGACCGGCACCGTCGGCGAGATAGACCGGAGCATTTCCATCGGTCTCGGCCTGCCAGAGCCCGCTCACGACTTGCGGCGGCAGAATGCCGTCATGCTCAAACAGCCCTTCGGTCGCCGGCGTACCGGCGTTTGAGCGGAACGCTTTGCGAGGCACCCCCCCGGGGCCACGCGCCACGCTCCCGATACCGTCGACCACTAGGCCCCCAGCCGCTCGATGGCGTTCAGGTAATCCGGGCTGCGTCGCCACAGCACTATCACCTTTAGCGCATCCTTATGATCTATTGAATCATAAAATTTGAGTATACGGCTCAGATCGGTGGGATTGCGGATACCTGTGCCGCCGGCCTGACGCATCAAAAGGTAGATCGAGGCGAACTTGTCCTTGGCCATGTCGACCGCACGGCAAACGATGGCGAGCATGCGCCCACTCGGGTCAAGAACCACGGCGCGGATGCGTGTCTCGGGCAATGCCGCCAACCGGGCGAGCAGCGTCTCGAAAAGCGCCACCTGTCCCTGCCGAAGCGTTCGTTCCAGCATCTCGGGATCGACCATGCCGGTCTGCGCGAGCCGTGACGCCAGGTTCTGCCCGGCGGTGCGATGCCGATGCACCTGCTGCTCGGCGCGGGCGCGCACGACGGCCTCGAGCTTGTCGTCCAGGGCGGCGGGATCGATGTCGAAGTTGCGGATCACATGCTCGCGCAGCGCCGCGGAAACCCAGAAATACATCCGTTTCGCCAGTTCGACCGGCAGTTCCTGGCGCTTCAGAAGCGGCTCCTGGAACGAGTCGACGCGCTGCGACTCCTCCACCAGGAACTGCAGGGTCGACGCCGAGATCTCGGCGTCGGCATTTTCCAGCAACACCCGGACGACGTCCTCGTTGGCCGTCTCGGCGAGCGCCGCGGATACCCGCGCGCTCACCGTCCCGCGCTGTGCGATCGCAATCTGATGCTCGACCGTCCGATGGCGGATGATGCCGATCAGCTCTTCGTCGCGCAGCACGGAGGAACGCCGGAGAATGGGCTCGGCGACGATGATCTCGTCGTTCGCGAGCATGACGATCAGGTCGTTCGGCACGTGCGGGTTGTCCGCGAAGCGCTGGGCGAGGTCGCGCCGGATCTCGCGCTCGAAGTCCTCGATCAGCCGCGCCAGGATCTCGGTCATCAGGGAGCGCTCGCGGTCCGACAGGGTTGCACCCCTTTCGGCGAACAGATCGGCGATGACGGCCACGAGGGATTGCCGACTCTCCTTGGAACTGTCCGCAGCAAGCGCGATCAGCGCGCGCAGGTCGATCCTTTCTTCTGACATGGCCGCCGGCTTCCTGCCGTTGGGACGAGAGTCTTCGAACGTGGATGCACTCTCCGCCCGATCTTTGAACTACTGGTTAATCCGCAAGACCTAAGTCACAGAGAGCTTGCGGCTTTCCGGTGCGGCCTCGCTTCTGGAACTGCGCCGCTCCCGCCGGCATTCAGGCACGGCAGGTGCGAGGTGCGGTATGCGTATCGTGAAGTGGGTCGGTATCGTCTTCGCCTGTCTGGCCGCGGCGATCGTCGTGGTCGTTCTGGTCTGGGACTGGAACTGGTTCAAGGACCGCGTCGCAGCGGCCGGAAGCGAGGCGACGGGCCGAAACTTCGCCATCGACGGCGACATCTCGGTGGACCTCGGCTGGACCAGCAGCGTGCGCGTCGAAGGCATCCGCCTGTCGAACGCGGACTGGGCCAAGGATCCCGACGTGGTCCGCATCGCGGCGGTGGATTTCGACATCGAGATCAGCGAATTGCTGCGCGGCCGCGTCGTCCTGCCGCACCTCCGGCTGACGAAGCCTGAGATCCGTCTGGAACGCGCCGAGGACGGAACGGCCAACTGGGAGATGGGCCCGTCCACGGGTGCGGCGGCGGTGGAGGCGACCGTGCCGGACGACCGCACCGAGTTTCCGGTCATCGGGCGGCTGCGCATCGACGACGGCACCCTCGGATATGCCGCGCCCGCCGATCAGATCGCGCTGGAAGCGAGGGTTGCGACGGCGATCGGCGAGGGTGGCGAAGGCAGCGAGGAGGTTCGACTGGAAGGCGACGGTTCCTTCGCCAAGGCGCCGTTCAAGCTCCGCCTCCGCGCCGGCTCCCTCCTCGCGCTGCGTGAGAGCAATAGCCCATATCTCATTGACTTGTATGCAAAGATCGGCCGGACGACGATCAAGGCCGTCGGCACGGCCGCAGATCCACTGACGCTCGCCGGGCCGGACTTCCGCCTTTCGGTGGAGGGAGCCGACATGGCCGACCTTTTCCCGATCTTCCGGATCCCCCTGCCCGAGACGCCGGCCTATGCGATTTCCGGTCACCTCGTGAAGCCCGAGGACACTTGGCGCTTCGAGGACTTCAAAGGGAAGATGGGCGACAGCGACCTGTCGGGGACGCTCGCCTATACGCCGCGCGAGAAGCGTCCGTACATCGAAGCGAACGTCGTCTCCGAACGACTCGACTTCGCGGATCTGGCGGGCTTTGTCGGTGCCGATCCCGAAGCCGACAGGAAGAAGCCGGCGAAGCAGGCGCGGCGTGCGAAGCCGGGCCGGGTGCTGCCCGACACCCCCGTCGATCTCGCCCGCCTGCGGGCCGCCGACATGGACGTGCGCTTCCGCGGCAAGCGGATCCGCTATCCCGCCCTGCCGATCGACAGCCTCGACATGCAGGTCAAGCTGCGGGACGGCCGCCTGACGGTCGAGCCGCTGCAGTTCGGCATCGCCAGGGGCAGCGCCGCCGGCAGCGTCGTCCTCGACGGCCGCAAGGACATGCCGCACGTCGCGACCAGGCTCACGCTCAAGAAGCTCGACCTCAAGCAATTCTTCTCCGGAGAGAGCGCGGCGGTCACCGGTGGCCGGTTCGCCGGCAGGATCGACCTCGCCGGCTCCGGCAGGTCAGTCGCCCAGATCCTCGGCAACGCGGACGGCGAGGTGGTGGCCACCATGGCCGGCGGACGGTTCAGCCGGCTGTTCATGGAACTCGCAGGCATCGACGTGGCGGAAGCGGTGCCGCTGTTCGGCTCCGACAATGCCGTCGAGATCCGCTGCATCGTTGCGGACTTCGCGGCGAAGGACGGCACGCTGACCTCCAGGGCCTTCGTGATCGACACCAGCGACACGCTCGTCGAGGCGGACGCCACCATCGATCTCAAGACGGAGGCGCTGAACGTGAGGGCGCTGGCGCACCCGAAGGACCCCAGCCCCTTCGCCGGACGCACGCCCATCACCGTGGGCGGCACCTTCGCCGATCCGTCGGTCGGCATCGACCCCTCCGGCCTCATCGCGCGCGGTGCGGCGGCGGTCGCCCTGGGGGTTCTGCTCACGCCGCTCGCCGCGATCATCCCTTTCCTCGAACTCGGCCTCGGGGAAGACAGCGATTGCGGCGGGTTGCTCGCGCGGGCCGGCCGGAAGGGCGAATGACCGGCAGGGCCGCTCTCACCGCGTCGGAATGGCGATCACCGGCGTAGCGGCCGGCCCGGTGCGCTCGAACAGGCTCAGCAGCATCAGCAGCACCGAGAAAACGCGCTTCGACCGCAGGTCGTCCTCGGCGATCCAGAACCAGTTGCCGCGATAGGCCGCCGATACGTAGCTCTCCGACGGCGGCACGAGCGGCCGGAACGAGGAGAGGATCCGGATCGATCCGATGGTGGGCGCGGTATCGACGGCCACCGTCAGACCCGCTTCGATATGTCCCTCCGGCGGCTGCACGTCGGCCGAGAGGTTCGACAGGATCTGCAGGAACGAGCGGGTGTCGACGACGATCTCCTCGCCGGCCCCGCGGCCGAAGCCGTAGCGCACCGGCACGACGCGCGATTCCGGCTTCAGCCTCAAGAGCTTCAGCAACCGCTGGATCCGCGGTACCGTGGCACTTGTCGGATCGTCGCGGATCAGCAGCGTCACGCTGCGCAGGCCTTCCCCGCCGGGATCGAAACGGAAGCCGATCTCGCGTTCGGCGATCAAGCCCGCCAGCAGGCCCATCGCTTCGCTGAACTCCGGCTCGACGTCGCGCACCGCGTTGTTGGCCCCGACCTGCCGGTTGACCAGCCCGTTGATCGTTCCCAACGCCAGCGTCAGCGCGACCTCGGCCGGTGCGCCGCCATCGACCAGTGCGAACAGGTCGCTCGGCGACACCGGCGTCAGCAGCACGCGCGCATAGTCCGCGCCCTTGATCGGGACATAGGTGGCGGTCGGACTCTCCAGGAAGCTGGCGCTTCCGCCGACGGCGATGTCGTCGGCCAGATTTAGATTGTCGCTCAGCACCTGGCTGCCCAGGGTGACGCTTCCCGACCGGCTGTAGCCGGCGACGATCTGGCTGACCGAGATCAGCGCCGGTGCATCGAGGTAGCGCAGCTTGACAATATTCAGCAGCAGCTGCTGCTTCGACGCCTCGCTCAACGCATCCGCATAGTGCGGCTGGTCCCGCTGCACGACCGAGGGGCCGAGCGCCGTGCACGCCGAAACGGCGGCTGCCGCCATCGCGGCGACGAGAGGCCTGACGACGGCTCTCGGCAAGGCATTGAAGAGGATACGAGGCGCGACGTGATCGCTGGCGGGCGCTTCGGCACCGCGACGTCTCCGCATGGGGCGGCCCTTGTACAACGAAGCCCCCGGCACGGACTTACCAGTCTCCAGGCCGTTTGCAAGCAGGAAGCTCTTAACCGGGTGTTAGGCCGAGAGGGCCAGATTGGTCGCTGTCGCCGCGCTCTTGCATGCCTGATACGAAGTGTTGTCGCCGATGGACGTGATTCAGCACCCGGCCAGTACCATGATCCTCTGCATCTCGCCGGCTGGCGATCTGCTGGTGCCGGGGTCGGCCACGTTCAACGAACGCATCGGATACCAGAACCCGGATTTCGACATCGGCGACTACGCCGTGCGCAACATGGGCTTCGTCGCCGTCTCGCGCATCGGCACCGACGTCTACAAGCTCCGCTTCCGGCCCGAACTCCTGTCGGGCAAGGCCGTCGAAGCGATGACGCGCTTTATCGCTGTCCGCGACGCGCGGACGATCGAGCTCGAGGTGTTCACGGACAGCTGGCGATCGGAGATCCACCCCAACGATCACACAGCCGCGCAGCGCATCTACCAGCTCTGCGCTGCACCGCCCGCGACCCAGAACCGCAGTCGCCAGCGTTTCGAGGTCACGCCGCTGGCCATCGAGACGGCCACGGGCGATTTCGGCAATCCGATGAAGCCGATCTTCCAGAAATGGCGCATCTCCAGCGGCAAGTTCGACGACACGACGCTGCCCTTCGTGATGCGCTACGGGCTGTCGCTGCGTCTGACCATCGTGGCGGCGAAGACGCGCTCGTCGCCCCTCTGCTTCCAGTTCGTCAGCGATGAAGTCAAATTGTTCGACGCGCCGACGAAGAACACCCTGGTCGGCCGGCCGATCCTCGATCAGCCGGACAAGGAGTTCGCCAACTGGATTGCACCGCACTACGACGAGGCGGTGCAGGCGGGCACGTCGCGCCTCGACGTGATCGGCGCCACGGTCGCCAAGCCCGGCGGCGGCCAGCGGCGGATCTCCTACGAGCGGATGCTTCTACCCTGGCGGCACGGCCAGGACGGGATCATCGTCACGAGCACGGTCGTCATGCTGTCGACCGAACGGGAATCCCTGGCCAACGACAACAAGCCGCGGCTCGTCTCCAGCAAGTGACGGCGCGCCGGCTCTCCGGCGTGCAATTCCGCTCTAGCGCCCGCGCAACGCCCGTGTTTCCGCCTCGTCCACGCGTCCATCCGGTCCGATCGCCACGCCGTAGTCGCGGCGCGCCGCCTCGGCCGAGATGAAACCGTCGAGCACGTCGTCCAGAACCCGCGCCGGATCGCGCGCGAAGGGATCACCGTAGCCGCCGCCGGCTGGTCCCACACAGACGAAGCGCTCGCCCTCGCGGATCGTCATGTGTGGCGCCTTGGAGGGCAGTTCCCGGACGGCGCCGTCGGCGCAAACCAGCCGCAGCTCCGCCGGCCGCCCCTCGCCACCGCCGTCATGGCCCCAGGGCCGGAAGCCGTGCCCCTCGCCCTCGACCGAGGCGCCGCCGTCCGACAGATATTCGAACTCGCGGATCGAGCCCAGGCCGCCGCGCCAGCGGCCAGGCCCCGCCACGTCCTCACGCAGTTCGTAGCGGCTGACGCGCAGAGGCAGGTGGCTCTCGATGTCCTCGATCGGGTTGTTGCGGGTGTTGGCGTAGAGCGTGTCGACGGCGTCCATGCCGTCCATGCCCTGTCGGCCGCCGTAGCTGCCCTCGAAGATCTCCATGTGGACCCACTGCTTCCCGGCCTGAATGCCGGAGAAGGCGATGACCTTCAGATTGCCGATGCCGGCCGAGACCTGTCCCGGCACCGCCTGGGCCAGCGCCTTCATCACCGTGTCCGCCAGCTGATTGCCGGGCGCGAAGCGCGCGATGGTCGGCGCGGGGAAGATCGGGTTGGCGAGGCAGCCGAGCGGCGCCTTGATCTTGATCGGCCGCACCAGTCCCTCGTTCACCGGGATGTGTCCGAGCGTTGCCGTATCGAGCAGGACCGAGCGCACCGTCAGCCAGACCGCGATGTCGACGGTGCCCTCGAACGGCATGTTGATCGGCCGGTCCGGCACCTGGTCGGCGGTGCCGGTCAGGTCGACCTCCATCTCTTCGCCGCGCACGCGGATCGTCACCACCAGCGGCAGCCGGCTCTTCTTTGGATCGGGACTGTCGAGGAAGCCGTCGATATGCGTCGTCGCCGTGTAGTCGCCATCCGGCAGCTTGGCGATGGCGCCGCGCATCACGCGCTCGGCATAGTCCATGACCGATGCGCAGGCGGCCTTGAAGGTCGGGTAGCCGTATTGGGCGATCAGGTCGGACAGGCGGTCGGCGCCGATCCGCGCCGAGGCGATCTGCGCCTCCATGTCGCCGACGACGAGGTCGGAGACGCGGATGTTGTCGCGCAGGATCTGCCAGACCGCCTCGTTGCGCACGCCCTGGTCGTAGACCTTGATCGCCTTGAACTGCAGCCCCTCGGCATAGGCGTCCATGGCGTCGACGATGCCGCAGCTGCCGGGGCTGAGCGCGCCGATGTCGAGATGGTGCGCCGTGTTGGCGGCGAAGGCGACCAGTTCGCCCTCATGGAAGACCGGCACGATGAAGGCGACGTCGGGCCCGTGGCTGGCGCCGGAATAGGCGTCGTTGTGCATGATCACGTCGCCCGGCCGGATGGTCTGGCCGCGCTGTTTCATGATCTTCAGCACGCCGCGGATGTAGCCCGGGATCGGCCCGGACTGCAGCGGCGTGGACTGCGCCGATTCCGCCAGCCCCCTGCCCTCGGCGTCGACCAGACCGGCGCCGAAGTCCTCCGACTCGCGGATGATCGACGAGTAGGACATGCGCATGAGCTTCCAGCCCATCTCGACCGCGATGTTCTCCAGCGCGCCCTGGACGACGCTGGCGGTGACGCTGTCGACCTCGGGGTAGACTGGGGGCAGCGCTGCGGTGTCGGGGGCCATCACAGGGTCTCCAGGCGGAGGATCAGGTTGCCGGACGGGTCGGAAGTGAAGGTCGCGTCGGGCGGCACGACGGTGGTCGAATCCTTCTGCAAGACGATCGCCGGCCCGTGGATCGCCTCGCCCAGCGGCAGCGCCTCGCGCCGGTAGAACGGCGTGTCGAGCGTCTCCAACCCGGACGCGGTGCGGAAGACGCAGCGTCCTGTCTTCACCCTGGCTTCTGCGACGCTGGCGCCGCCCTCGGGCTCGGGTGCGCCGATCTTCGGCATGTGGCCGACGCCGGTGACGCGGATGTTGACGATCTCGACCGGGCTCTGCTCGAAGACGTGGCCGTACTCCTTGCGGTGCGCGGCGGCGAAGTCGGCCAGGACCTGCGCCGCGGCCGCCTCCGTCATGTCGCCCTCCGGGAACGGCACGCGCAGCTCGTAGCCCTGGCCGACATAGCGCAGGTCGCCCGCCCGCTCGAACGTCACCTCGGCGGGATCGACGCCGTCGGCGCGGAAGCGGGCGGCGAGGTCGTCGCGCATCGCGGCGAAGTCCGTCCGCAGGCGCTCCAGGTCCAAGGCACCGCTGACCTGGAATTCCGTGCGGATCGCGTCGTAGCGCAGGTCGGTGGTCAACAGGCCGACCGCCGACGTGATGCCCGGATAGGGCGGCACGATCACCTCCGGGATGCCGAGCGCCCGCGCCACGTCGGCGCCGTGCAGCGGCCCCGCGCCGCCGAAGGCGACCAGTGCGAAGTCGCGCGGATCGAGGCCCTTCTGCACGGTGCGCGAGCGGATGGCGTTGGCCATGTTGGCGTTGATGATCGTCAGCACGCCCTCCGCCGCCGCCTCGGCGCTCATGCCGAGCCGGGCCGCGAGGTCGTCGATCACCCGCCGCGCCGCGGCCACGTCGAGCCCCATCTCGCCGCCCAGGAAGTTGTCGGGGTCCAGGCGGCCGAGCACGACGTTGGCGTCGGTCACCGTCGGCAGCGTGCCGCCCCGGCCATAGGCCGCCGGTCCGGGCTGCGCGCCGGCGCTGCGCGGTCCGACCTTGAAGGCGCCGGCCTCGTCGACGAGGGCGATCGAGCCGCCGCCGGCGCCGATCGTGTGGATGTCGATCATCGGCGCCATGACGGGATAGCCGCCGATCCAGGTGTCGCGCGCCGTCGCCTCGGCGAAGCGGCCGTCGATGGTGATGCCGATGTCGGCGGACGTGCCGCCGACATCGAAGGTGATCAGCCGCGTCCGCCCGGCGAGCGCGCCGCACCACGCCCCGCCCAGCACGCCCGCCGCCGGCCCCGACAGGAGCGTCAGGATCGGGTGGTCCGCCACCATCGCCGCCGTGGCGACGCCGCCGTTCGATCCCATCACGTGAAGGTCGGCGCGGAAGCCCTCCTCGGCGAGCGTCTGCTCCAGCCGGTTCACGTAGGTGCGCACCTTGGGCCCGATGAAGGCGTTCAGCGCCGCGGTGGTGAAGCGCTCGAACTCGCGGAACTGCGGCGACACGCCGGCCGAGGTGCAGACGAAGCAGTCCGGATACTCCTCCTGCACGATGGCGCGGGCCCGCTCCTCGTGCGCCGGGTTCAGGTAGGAGAAGAGGAAACAGACGGCGATCGCCTCGACCCCCGCCGCCTTCAGTTCCCGCGCCGCGGCGCGCACGCCCTCTTCGTCGAGCGGCACCCGCACCTCGCCGCGCGGCGGCACCAGCCGCTCCTCCACCGTCAGCCGGTGGCGGCGCCGGACCAGCGGCCGGTCCTGCCACGGGATCTCCTGGCGGATCGAATAATGCTGCGGCCGCTGGTGGCGGCCGATGTGCAGGATGTCGCGATAGCCCTCGGTCGTGATCATCCCCGTGACGGCGCCGTCATATTCCAGCGCCGCGTTGGTCGCGATCGTCGTGCCGTGCAGCACATGGTCGATGGCGTCCCGCGGCACGCCGAAGCGCTCGCACAGTTCGGCGATGCCGCGGACCACGCCGCGCGACGGATCGTCGGGCGTCGTCGGCGTCTTGTGGATGATGGTGCGGCCGCTCCCGGAACCGTCGCCCGTGTCCGCGAGCACGATGTCGGTGAAGGTGCCGCCGACGTCGACGCCGATCAGATACATACGGACGTTCCCTGCTAGCCGAGCTCGAAACTGGTGACGCCGAACATCCGCCCAACCGGCAGATCCGGCCTGCCGCGCGCATACATCCGCGCAGTCTCGAAGGACGGCACCATGCCGCGGGCCTCGGCCAGCGCACGCGCGGCGGCGTTCGGCTCCGGCACGTCGAGGAAGACGGTGCAGCCGCCCCCTGCACTGTCGGCGGCGCCGACGAGGCCGTCGAACAGGATCTCGGCACCCGCCGCGTCGTCGGCGAACAGCGGCCCGACCTTATGGCCCTCGCGGCAGGCGCGGATGACGCCGTAGCCGCCGATCTCGCTGCCGCGCATCAGGACGTGTGCCGTGTGTCCAGGCCGGCTCAGCCAGCAGCGCAGAAACGCCGTGCGGGCCGCCGGAAACAGCGGCCGGTCATAGGCCTCCAGCATCGCGAACGGCAGGTCGCCCGCATCGGCGACGGAGTGGTGGCGCAGCGGCGCACCCGCGACGGTCCCGCCGTAGCGGATGTTGCGCCAAGCGAGATCGAAGCCCGACCTGCGGTAGTTGTCCTGCTGCGCCGGCACCCCGTCCAGGCCGACGATCCGCTCGCCCGCATGCGCCATCCCGGCCTGCCACAGTGCATAGCCGTAGCCGCGGCCGCGATGCGCCGGCGGCACGATGTAGAATCCCAGGAAGGCGAAGGCCTCGTCGTAGTTCGCGATGGAGATCGCGGCGACCATCTCGCCGTCCAGCCGCGCGGCGAGAAAGCCGGCGGGATCGACGGTCGTGAAGCATTCGGCGTCGTGCAGGCCCGGATTCCAGCCCTCGGCCGCCGCCCACTCGACGGCCAGCGCCACCTCGTCCGGCCGCATCGGTCCGATGTCGAGCGCCGCCACGATCAGCCCCCCGCGCCGTGCGGGTGCGTGGCGATCCAGTGCCGCGCGATGTCCGCCCGCGTCGCCACCCACACCCGGTCGTGCTGGGCGATATAGTCGAGGAACCGCGCCAGCGCCGCGGCCCGCCCCGGCCGCCCGACGAGCCGGCAGTGCAGTCCGACCGACATCATCTTCGGCGCCGTCGCTCCCTCGGCGTAGAGCACGTCGAACGTGTCCTGCAGGTAGGCGAAGAACTGGTCGCCGCTGTTGAACCCCTGGGCCACCGCGAAGCGCATGTCGTTGGCGTCCAGCGTGTAGGGCACGATCAGCTGCGGCCTGCCGTATTCGCTCGACCAGTATGGTAACTCGTCCGCGTAAGAGTCAGCTTCATAAAGAAAACTTCCGTTCTCCACGACGAGGCGCCGCGTGTTCGGGCTGCTCCGGCCGGTGTACCAGCCGACCGGCGCCGCACCGGTCGTCTTCACGATGGCATCGATGGCGAGCTGCATGTGCTCGCGCTCGGCCGCCTCGCCGACATGCTGATAGTCGATCCAGCGCCAGCCGTGGCTCGCCACCTCCCAGCCGGCCGCGACCATCGCCGCCGCAGCCTCGGGGTTGCGCAGCATCGCCATGCCGACGGCGAACACGGTCAGCGGCAGCCTGCGCTCGGTGAACATGCGGTGCAGCCGCCAGAAGCCGACGCGGCTGCCATATTCGTAGATCGACTCCATGTTCATGTGCCGCACGCCCGGCAGGGCCGCGGCGCCGACGATCTCCGACAGGAACGCCTCGGAGGCCGGATCGCCGTGCAGGATCGTGTTCTCGCCGCCCTCCTCGTAGTTCATGACGAACTGCACCGCGATGCGCGCGCCGCCCGGCCATTTCGGATCGGGCGGTACGGCGCCGTAGCCGCGCATGTCGCGCGGATAGGTCTTCTCGGTCATGGGATCACCCCTTCGGCGCGTAGGGCGCGAACATGCCGGCATAGGGCTTGGCGAAGGGCGGCGAATAGGCCAGCGCCTTGCTCGTCTTCACGCCGAGGCCGACCAGCGCCTCCAGCAGTTTCGTCCCGGCGGCGACACCGTCGATGCAGGGCACGCCGAGCCGCTCGGACAGGCGCGCCGACAGGTCGGCCATGCCGGCACAGCCCAGCAGCACCGCCTCGGCCCCCTCCTCCTGCACCGCCCGGCGGGCCATCGCCTCGACCTTCGTCTGGGCTTCGGAACCCGGCTCCTCGAGCGACAGCACGGTCACGCCGGCGGCCTGGAGATGGCAGCGCCGCTCGACGCCGTAGCGGTGCGCCAGTTCGCCGATGCGCGGCACCGAACGGTGGTTCGTCGTCACCACGGTGAAGCGGTGCGCGACCAGCGAGGCCACGTGCATCGCCGCCTCGCAGATGCCGATCACCGGCGCTGTCGAGATCTCGCGGCAGGCGTCCAGGCCGGGATCGCCGAAGCAGGCGACCAGAAATCCGTCATAGCCTTCGTCGACGCCCTTGCGGACCTCCTCCAGCAGGCCCGGCACGCAGAAGGCCTCGTCGTAGAAGCCCTCGATGCTGACCGGGCCGTGCGCCGGGTTGACCGCCGTGACCTCGGTCGACGGCGACGCGACGGCCTTCGCCGCCTCGCCGATCTTGCGGGTCATCGAGGCGGTGGTGTTCGGATTGATGACGAGCAGGCGCATCTCACACTCCCTTGCCGGCGTCGGAGCCGAGCCGCGCCCGGCGCCGCTGCAGTATCAGGAAGACGGTAAGCGCGATTGCGATCACCGAGAAGGACAGAGCTGTGGTCAGGGTGCCGAGCGCGTAGATGTTCGGCGTCGACGCGTTGGTCTGCAGCGCCTGGAGTTCCAGCGGCAGCGTGTTCAGGCTGCCCGACGCCTGCGACGTCCGCGCCAGCTCGTCGTAGGACAGGGTGAAGCCGAACAGCGCCACGCCGATCAGGCTGGGGGCGACGATCGGGATCACCACGCTGCGGATCGTCTGGTAGTCCGACGCGCCCAGGTCGCGCGCCGCCTCCTCGTAGCTGGGATCGAAACGGTTGAAGACGGCGAACATGATCAACAGGCCGAACGGCAGCGTCCAGGTCAGGTGCGCCCCCAGCGCCGAGGTGTACCAGGTGCGCTCGATGCCGAGCAGCTCGAAGCCGGCGCCGATGCCCAGGCTGACCACCACCGACGGCATGATCAGGCTGGCGACGGCGATGTAGAACAGCAGCGTCGCCCCCTTGAACCGCCGCCGGAAGGCGAGCCCCGCCAGGAAGGCGAAGGCGACGGTCAGCACCATGACCATCAGGCCCAGATAGAGCGACCGGTCGAACGCGCCCCAGATGTCGCCGATCGACTGCGGCCCGAACAGGTCGCGGAACCAGTGCAGCGACACGCCGCGCATCGGGAAGGTCAGGCCGCCGCCGGGTCCCTGGAACGACAGGATCAGGATGGTCAGCACCGGCCCGTAGAGGAACAGCACGAACAGGCCGAAGACCGCCGCCAGCACGTAAAAGGATCGCGGACGCGCGCCCATCTCAGAGCTCCTTGCGGATGTCGACGATCCGCATCAGGCCGATGATCATCACGATCGTGATCGCCACCAGCACCACCGCGCTGGCGGCCGCCGGCGGGAACTGCAGGTAGGACAGTTCGGTCGCGATCGCCTTGCCCACCGACGCGATCTGGCCGCCGCCCAGCACGTTCACCGTGATGAAGTCGCCCATGACGATGGCCACAACGAAGATCGAGCCGATGGCGATGCCCGGCTTGCACAGCGGCAGGACGATGTTGACCAGCGTCTGGAACCCGGTGGCGCCGGCGTCGCGCGCCGCCTCCAGCAGCCGGCGGTCGATGCGCATCATCGAATTGAAGATCGGCACGATCATGAACAGCGTGTAGAGGTGCACATAGCCCAGGATGACGGCGAACTCGGAGTAGAGCAGCCATTCCTGCCGCTCCTCGACGAGCCCCAGCGCCAGCAGCCCGTCATTGACCAGGCCGTTGCGGCCGAGCAGCGGGATCCACGCGATCATGCGGATCACGTTCGACGTCCAGAACGGGATCGTGCACAGCAGGAACAGCACGATCTGCCACGTCGTCGACCTCACGTGGAACGCGAGGAAATAGGCGATCGTGAAGCCGAGACAGAGGGTTATCGCCCAGACGACGAGGCAGAAGCGCAGCGTGATGACATAGGTGTTGTAGGTGACCGCCGACGAGAAGACGTCCTGATAGTTCTGGAACGTAAAGTCCGGGATCAGGATGTCGTAGGTCTGGTAGTCGAAGAAGCTGACCACCGCGACCAGCCCGATCGGCAGGACGAAGAACAGCAGGAACGTCGCCGCCAGCGGCAGCGCCTGCAGGTAGGAGGTCGCGGTGCGGGTCATGCCGGTTGATCACCTGAGACTGTCATTGCCGGGCTTGACTCGGCAACCCAGGGCGGTCGCACTGGTGCTGGGGCCCTGGGTGCCCGGGTCGAGCCCGGGCATGACAGGGAGGATGAGGGAGCAGCCCTACGCCGCGATGAACTCGTTCCACTTGCGGACCATGTAGCGGTCCTCGTCCATCACCGCGTTCCAGACCGTGACGTTGCCCATCCGGTCCCAGTAGGAACCGCCGTCGCGGACCGCGCCCGGATCCTCGATCTTCTGGCCGGTCGGGCTGACGATGGCCTCCGCCGCCGGCTTGCCCTCCATCCAGTAGTTCCACTCGTTCGCCGACATGTTCGCCTGCGCCGTCTCGAGCACCGCGGTGTAGTAGCCCTGGCGGTTCAGGAAGGCGCCGGCCCAGCCGGACAGGTACCAGTTGATGAACTCGTAGGCGGCGTCGAGCTGCTTGCCGGAGAGGTGCGACGGCAGGCCGAGACCGGACGCCCAGGCGCGATAGCCCTCCTTCAGCGGCTGGTAGACGCAGGGCACGCCGCGCTGCCGCACGGCGGTGACGGCCGGCGACCACATCGACTGGATCACCACCTCGCCCGAGGTCATCAGGTTGACGCTCTCGTTGAACTCCTTCCAGAAGGCGCGGAACTGGCCGTCCTTCTTGGCCTGGGTCAGGACGGCGATCGTCTTGTCGATCTCCTCCTTCGTCATGTTGCCCTTGTCGCCGTACGTCACCTCGCCCATCGCCTCGCAGACCATGGCGGCGTCCATGATGCCGATCGACGGGATGTTGAGGATCGCCGACTTGCCCTTGAACTCGGAGCTCAGCAGGTCGGCCCAGGTGGTGATCGGCCGCTTGATCAGGTCGGGCCGGATGCCGAGCGTGTCGGCGTTGTAGACGGTCGGAATCACCGTCATCCACTGGCTCGGCTCGGCCGCGAACTTCTTCGACTTCTGCTCCTCCAGGTAGGCGACCTTGATCGGTGCCGTGCCCTGGCGGCTCATCGCCTTGCCGTTCGGCAGCGTCCCCTTCGTGAAGATCGGCACGATCTTGTCGTAGGCCTTGATCTTCTTGACGTCCATGCCGAGCAGGTTGCCGCTGGGCACGATCTTGGCGAGCATCCAGTACTCGCTGTCGAGCATGTCGAACGAGTTGGGCTGCGTGACCGCGCGCTTCACCACGTCGTCCGAGGTCAGCGTGATGTACTGGATGTTGAAGCCCAGGTCCTCCTTGGCCTTCTGCGCCAGCTCGTTGAAGGCGTTCACGCCGGTGCCGGCGATGCGCAGCGTCACCGGATCGGCCGCATGCACCGCCGGGAAACCGGTCACGACATAGGGCGCCACGGCACCCGCGGCGGCGGCCGTCGCCGCCGTCTTCAGCAGGCTGCGCCGGCTGTAGGTGCCGGGGGTCTTCTTGGTATCGTCGGTCATAGTGCTGCGCTCCCTTTCCGCATGCTCGTTTCCGCGTCGCCGGATTGTCCCAGCACGCACACGTCCTCGATCGCCCACGACGCGACCGCCTCCTGTCCCGGCGTCAGCGGCCGGGCGTAGAAGGCGCCGTCCGGGACGACCGCGATGAACTCGTCCACGCCGGGACAGTCGAGCCGCACCTCGACATAGGTCCCCTGGTACTGCACCGAGGCGACCGTCCCGGCGATCTCCGAGCGGCCCTCCTGGGCGGTGCCGCCGACCGGGCGAAGCCGCGTCGCCGGGCCTACGGAGATCCGGTCGCGTCGCACCGAGAAGGCCGCCACCGATCCCGCGCCCGACGCCGCCGTCAGCGGCAGCACGAACCGGCCGGCCGGCGACCGCGCCACCAGTCCCGCGCCCTGCGCGCCCTCGACCGTGCCCGCCATGACGTTGTGGCCGCCGATGAAGCGGGCGACGAACGCCGTCGCCGGGCGGTCGAACAGGTGGCGCGGATGGCCCTGCTGCTCGATCCGGCCGTCCTTCATCACCACGGCGAGGTCGGCGAGCGCCATCGCCTCCTCCTGGCTGTGGGTGACGTGGATGAAGGTGATGCCGAGTTCGGTCTGGAGCCGCTTCAGCTCCTCGCGCATGCGGCCGCGCAGGAAGGGATCGAGCGCCGACAGTGGCTCGTCGAGCAGCAGCACGCCGGGGCTGGTGACCAATGCGCGGGCGAGCGCCACGCGCTGCTGCTGCCCGCCCGACAGCTGCGCCGGCAGGCGCGCGCCGTAGGCGTCCATGTGGACCAGCTTCAGCTGCTCGGCCGCCTTCTCGCGCCGCTCGACCTTCGAGACGCCGCGCATCTTCAGGCTGAAGGCGACGTTGTCGATGCAGTCGAGGTGCGGGAAGAGCGCATAGCTCTGGAACATCATCGCCGTCTGGCGCCTGGCCGGCGGCAGGTCGTTCACCTGCTGGCTGCCGATCAGGATGTCGCCGTCGCTGGCCTCCTCGTGGCCGGCGATCATCCGCAGCGTCGACGTCTTGCCGCAGCCGGACGGCCCGAGCAGGCAGCAATAGCTGCCCGCGGGCACCTTCAGATCGATATGGTCGACGGCGAGCGTCGTACCGTATCGCTTGGCGACCGAGATCAGCTCGACCTGTGCCCCTGTAGCCATCGCCCCCCGACCGGCGCTGCGGCGGCTGCGAAACCGCGTTTGCCGATCAGGGCAGCAATCGCCGTGCCAAGGAGGGGAGGGTCGGCGGCGGCACTGTTAACGGGCAGCGTCGCGGCGTCGAAACGCGCAACAGACCATTTAATCGCCAAGTAATCGCGCGATCGTCTATTTACCGTGCAACGAGCGCGAGGCGTCCCTCACCCCGCCGCAAACCCCTCGAACGGGGTCGCGATCCTGCGGACGTCCTGGAGCAGGCCCGGCGGCATCGGCGTCTCGTCGGGCACGTTGCTGGAGACCACGTCGCAGATCCCGCCGAAGCGCTTCTCGATCGCCGAAACGATGCCGTCGTAGGTGCCGATCGCGGCGAACAGTTCGACCGCCTCGTCCGGCACCTCGGCCGCGATCCTGTCCCACTGGCCGGCCGCCACCATGCGGTTGAGCGTGCGGCAGAGGTCGTGGAAGCCGTGCAGTTCGAGCACCGGCCAGTAGAGCCGCGTCGAGCCGTAGAAGGCGATGCGGTAGCGCACGAACTCGATGCCCGCGCGCAGGCTCGCCTCGTCCGGCCCGGTCACGATGTAGCCGCCGCCCGACACCTCGAAGTTCTTCCGCTCGCGGCTGCCGCGGCGCATGCCCTCGGCGATCTGCGGCATCACCACCTCCTCGGCATAGCGCCGGGTGCAGAAGGGGTGCAGGCGCACGCCGTCGCAGACGTGTCCTGCGACGCGCAGCATCGCCGGGTTGACCGCCGCGATGGTCACCGGGATCGGCGGCTGGCCGCTGCCCGGCGGCACGAAGCCCGGCGTCATCAGCGAGAAGCGATAATGCTCGCCCTGGTAGTTCAGCTCGCCGCCGGTGCGCCAGCAGGTCCAGATCGCGCGCAGCGCCTCGACATATTCCTTCATGCGCGGCGCAGGGGGCGACCAGGGGATGCCGAAGCGGCGCTCGTTGTGGCCTTTCACCTGGCTGCCGAGGCCGAGCGTGAACCGGCCCCGGCTGGTCTCCTGCAGGTCCCAGCAGGCGTTGGCGACGACCATCGGGCTGCGCGGAAAGGCGATGGCGACGCTGGTGGCGAGGCCGAGCCTTTCGGTCGAGACGGCGGCCGCGGCGAGCGGCAGGAAGGGATCGTGCCGGTTCTCCTGGGTCGCGACGGCGTCGTAACCGGCCGCCTCGATCCGCTTCGCCGCTTCCACCGTCTTGCGCAGGTCGCCCTGCGGCAGCCCCGTGCTGATGCGCATCTCCGTCCCTCCTCGTCGCGTCTGCGCTACGGATTAGTCCGGACCGCGCCCATCCGCCAGCCCCGAACGTGCCGGCGCATCCGGGGCAATCTTGCCGCCGCCGCCGGCTCCTGTAGGGTGTCCGGCATGTTTCGGAACGCCAAGGGAGCGAACAGAAAATGGGCTTTTTCGATCTGACCGGGCAGGTCGCCATCGTCACCGGCTCGACCAAGGGCATCGGCAAGGCGATCGCGTCGCGCATGGCCGAGGCCGGCGCCAAGGTCGTCGTCTCCAGCCGCAAGGCCGACGTCTGCGACGCGGTCGCGGCCGAGATCAACGAGAAGTGGGCGAAGAACGGCGGCGAGGCGATGGCCGTCCCCTGCCACGTCTATTACAAGGAGCAGCTGCGGCAGCTGGTCGACACGACGCTGCAGAAGTGGGGCAAGGTCTCGATCTGCGTGCCCAACGCCGCCGTGAATCCCTATCACGGCCCCTCCGCCGGCATTCCCGACGAGGCCTGGGACAAGATCATGGAGACGAACGTGCGCAGCACCTTCTGGCTGTGCCAGATGGTCCTGCCCAACATGGTCGAGAACAAGGGCGGCACGATCACCATCATCGCCAGCATCGCCGGCCTGAAGGGCAACGTGGCGCTCGGTGCCTATGCGGTATCGAAGGTCGCCGAGCACCAGATCGCCCGCAACATCGCGGTCGAGTACGGGCCGCACGGCATCCGCGCGAACGCCATCGCACCCGGCCTGATCAAGACAGACTTCGCCAAGGCGCTGTGGACCGACCCGGCGCGCCTCGACAAGATCAACAACACGCTGCCGCTGCGCCGTATCGGCGACCCGGACGAAATCGCCGGCATGGCCGTCTACCTCTCCACTCAGGCCGGCGGCTACGTCACCGGTCAGGTCCTCAACGTCTGCGGCGGCGCCTCGGTGAGCTGAGCGGACGTCATCCATTGCGGTCGCGGCGGACAACCGCCGCGATCTGTCCTACCTTGCGCGCCATCGGTCCCGGCTGCCGGCCGGGGCCCTCGAAAAGCGAGTGGGACCATGATCGACGCGGCGGCCCTGCGGCCCTGGCTCAACCACGTACTTCGCGACGCGACCATTCCGGAACTGCCGGGCCACTATCAGGGCAAGGTGCGCGAGAATTACGACCTGCCCGACGGCCGCCGCATCATTATCGCCACCGACCGCCTGAGCGCCTTCGACATCAACCTGACCGCCCTGCCCTTCAAGGGCGAGGTGCTGACGCAGACGGCGCGCCACTGGTTCGACCAGACGGCCGACATCTGCCCCAACCACGTCATCGAGTATCCGGACCCGAACGTCCTGGTCTGCAAGCGGCTGACGATCCTGCCGGTCGAGATCGTCGTGCGCGACTATCTCGCCGGCACCACGTCGACCTCGATCCTGTCGATGTACAGGGCGGGCGCGCGCGAGATGTACGGCACGCGCCTCCCCGACGGCCTCCGTCCCAACCAGAAGCTGCCCGAGACGCTGATCACCCCAACCACCAAGGCCTTCCACGGCGGCCACGACGAGCCGCTGACCGCATCCCAGATCCTGTCGCGCGGCCTGCTTTCCGCCGCCCAGTGGGACGAGGTCTGCACCAAGGCGCTGGCGCTCTTCGCCCGCGGCCGCGAGATGGCGCGCGACCGCGGTCTCATCCTGGTCGATACGAAATACGAGTTCGGCGTCGACGAGGCCGGCCGCATCATGATCGCCGACGAGATCCACACGCCGGACAGCAGCCGCTGGTGGTTCCTGGAAACCTACGATGCGCGTTTCGCCGCCGGCGAGCGGCCCGACAGCTTCGACAAGGACTATGTGCGCAGCTGGGTCTCCGCCCGCTGCAACCCCTACAAGGACCCGATCCCGACGATTCCGGACGACGTGGTCATCGGCGCCGCCCTCGCCTACATCCAGGCCTTCGAGCGCATCACCGGCCGCACCTTCGAAGTGCCCGCCGACCGCAGGCCGGTGCTGGACCGCATCCGCGCCAATCTGGCGCCCTACATGCCGGGGTAAGCCCTACCGAACCTCGCTGTCCGCCCGATCCTCTTCCAGCATCCGCTCCGTCTGCTCCCGGCGATGGCGCGCCGCCTGCTCGTCCTCCAGGCTCCGCTCCAGCGTGTCCCGGCTGCCGGTCAGCGGGATCGCCTGGACATCCTTCGGCCGGCGGTCGGGCGGCGTCACGATGCCGCCGGAGACGACCATCTTGATCCCCTCCTCGACCGTCATGCCCAGCACGATCACGTCGCGGCGCGGCACGAACAGCAGGTAGCCGGACGTCGGGTTCGGCGTCGTCGGCAGGAAGACGTTCAGCACCTCGTCCTCGGTCAGATTCTGGATCTCGCCCTCGGTGACGCCGCTGACGAAGCCCAGCGCCCACATGCCGCGACGCGGATACTCGATCAGGACGACCTGGCGGAACGCGTCCGACTTCTGTGCCAGCACCGTCTCGAAGATCTGCTTCATCGCGCCATAGACGCTGCGCACCACCGGCATCGCCGCCAGGATGCGCTCGCCCAGCGACACGATGTAGCGGCCGGCGAGGTTCGCGGTGAAGGCGCCGATCAGCATCATCGCGAGGATGAAGAGCAGCAGGCCGAAGCCCGGCACGCGGAACGGTACCCAGTCGGCGATGTCGTAATGCGGCGGGATCAGACCGCGGACCTGATTGTCGAAGAAGCCGATCACCTCCCAGGCGAGCCAGATCGTGATCGCCGCCGGCGCCGTGACCAGGACGCCGGTGAAGAAATAGGCGCGCAGCCGCGCCCGGAAGATATTGCGGATCGCGCGTATCCGGCGGCCGATGCGCGACTCCCGCCTGGGCCTCGGCACCGCCGCCTCACCGTCGCTGCTGTCGCTCATCCCGTGCCCAACCTGCCGCCCATGGGTGAAACCGATCCGCGTGAACTGCCGCCCATGCAGATGCTCAGGGCGTCGACATGAGAAGACCGACGAGCCCGATCATCGAGGCATTGTAGTCGATGGCGTTCTCGTTCGTGGCATAGGACCGCGCGTCGTCGACCCAGCTCAGCAGGCCCCGCCCCTTGGGCGCCACGGGGTCCGTCGCGCCGGGAAACGGCCCCCCGGCGAGATAGCCCGGCACGTAGATGCCCTGTGCCTGCAGCACCCGGTGATGGATGTGGCGCACCGGATCGGCGCCGACACCGGTGACGAAGCTGCGCTCGAACGGGTTGCGGCCGAGCAGATAGTCGAGCTGTCCGACCGCCGCCGCCAGATAGTCGGCCCGGCCGGTCAGACGATGCGCCAGGACGAGTGCGATCCCCTCCTCCGCCACCATCTTGTTGGAGCCCCATTTCAGCCGCTCGATGGCGAGCCCCCAGGGTGCCGACGCGGCGCGGCGCAGCAGCTGGTCGGCCCGCGCCAGCAGCTTTTGGCGGATCGCCGGGCGCAGTCCCGCCCGGTCGTCGAGCCGCGGCGCGAACAGGTAGCTGGTCAGGCCGAGCGACGACGGGTCCTTCCACTCGAACAGGGTGAAGTCCGTGCGGGGCATGAGTGCCGCGAACGCGCGCTGGAACGGCGCCTCCCCGGTTGTGACGTATAGCTCGGCCGCCGCCCAGGTCCGGTCGTCGCGGTCGTGGCGCAGCGTCTCCTCACCGTCGAGCGGCGGATTGTAGAGATACATGCCCGACCCGGCGTCGTCGCCGGCGCGCCAGTCGACCTGCTGCTCCGGCACCGTCTCGAGCCACGCCCAGGCCCGCCGCGCCGCATCCAGGTAGACCGCGCCGGCCGGTCCCCAGATCCGCGCCGCCATCGCCATCACCGCCGCGAACTTGGCCGTCTCGGGCGACGCGACCCCGTAGACGTAGCGGGTCTGCCGGTCGGATTCGGGCAGGACGTCGCCCGGCCACTGCGCGCCGGACAGCTTGCGATACACCGCACCGTCGGCCCGCTGCATCCGCAGCAGCCAGTCGAGGCCCCACGCCATCTCGTCCAGCAGGTCGACGGCTCCGTTGCCGCTTTCCGGGATCGACAGCTGCCCGTCGCCGAAGAGGGCGGGCTGCATCTCGTAGAGCGACAGCAGCCGGCCGATCGTCGTCGTCGCAGTCGCCACGTACTTCCCAAAGTCGCCGGCGTCGTGCCAGCCGCCGCGCGCATCGATCCGCGTGCCGGCGGGATTGAAGCGGTCGCCGTGCAGGATCACGCCGTCGTCCTGGTGGCAGGCGGCATGCGCGACGCCCGTCGCCGGGTCGCGCACCGCCGTCCCGCAGCGCTGCAGCCAATAGGTCCGGAGCATAGCCACAAAGGCGAGGTCGAAGGCCAAGTCGTCGACGACGAACCCATGCGACTGGACGCCGTCCGCTTGCAGCCAATATCGACCTGGGCGACGGACCGCACTGAAATCCACCGTCGCCACCTGAAGCCCGGTATCGGGGTCGCGGCGCGACCCCCCGACCGGTACGGAAGCGACGGTCCTGCCGCTCGCTTCTTCGACGACCGATACGTCACCGGCTGCGGCCGGACCCGCAAGGAAGGCCTGTTTCGGATGCCTCGGCAGATAGCCGGCCTGATTGACGGCGATCATCGGTCGAACCGCGGCCGCGGCGCGTCCGAATCCGCCCCCGAGCCCGGGCAGCAGGGTCGCCCCGGCCGCGAGCAGGCCTGCGGTGCGTGCGAAACCGCGGCGCGTCATCACGCCGCTCGCCCCGGCACCGGCGCAGCGCAACATAGAGCGCCCATCACGGCGGATGTCCCGTTCCATTCCGTCGCAGTTCCGATCATGGCGGAGAGCATGCAGACCAGTGCTGAACAAGTCGTGGACGGCAGGCCGGTTGGCAAGACCGGCGCACCTCCGGCCCGCATCGCCGCGATGGCGACCGCATCGCCGCGCCACATGATCCGCCAGGAGGACGTGGCGGCCATGGCGGCCGGGATGTTCGGCGGGCGGCTGCCGGAGTTCGACCGCTACAGGCCGGCCTATGTGAACGCCGGCATCGACACGCGCTACAGCTGCGTGCCGCTGGACTGGCACGACACGCCGCACGGCTGGGCCGAACGGTCGGCTCTCTTCGTCGACAGCGCCCTCGCCCTGCTCGAGGAGGCCGCCCGGCGCTGTCTCGCCGAGGCCTACGTGCTGCCCGAGGAGGTCGACGCCGTCGTCACCGTCTGCACCACGGGTATCGCCACCCCCAGCCTGGACGCCCGCCTGCTCGACCGGCTAGGGCTGCGCCGCGACGTGGTGCGCCTGCCGATCTTCGGCCTCGGCTGCGCCGGCGGCGTCCTCGGCCTCGCCCGCGCCGCCGACCTCACCCGCGCCCTGCCCGGCGGCAAGGTGCTGTTCCTCGCGGTCGAACTCTGCACCCTCACCTTCCGGCCGGACGACGCCTCGAAGAGCAACGTCATCGCGACCGCGCTCTTCGGCGACGGTGCGGCGGCAGTCCTGCTGGACGCCGGCGGCGACGGGCCGGCGATCGCGGCCAGCGGCGAGCATACCTGGCCGGCCTCCCTGGACGTGATGGGCTGGGACGTCGCCGACGACGGGCTCGGCGTGATCTTCTCGCGCGATATTCCGACGCTGGTCGAGCGCGACCTGCGCCCGGTCGCCGACGCCTTCCTCGCCCGCAGCGGCCTGCGCGGCGCCGACCTCGACGGCCTCGTCTGCCACCCCGGCGGCACCAAGGTGGTGGCAGCGCTGGAGCGCGCCTTCGACCTCGCGCCCGGCACCCTGGCGGAGGAACGCGCCGTCCTGCGCGACCACGGCAACATGTCGTCGGTCACCATCCTCCATGTCCTGGCGCGAAAGCTGCGCCGCGGGCTGCGCGGACGCCATCTCGCGACCGCGCTCGGGCCCGGTTTCACCGCCGGCTTCGTCCTGCTGGACTGCTGACCGTGGCTTGGCTCGTCCTCGGCTTCGTCGTGGCCCAGCGCCTATCGGAGCTGGTAATCGCCCGCCGAAACGCGACCCGCCTCCTCGAACAGGGAGGCCGCGAGGTCGCCGCCGGCCACTATCCGCTGTTCTTCGTCGTGCACGGCGGCTGGCTGGCCGCGATAGCCGCCTGGATCGCGGCGGGCGCCGAGGTAAACGGTGCGTTCCTCGGGCTCTACGTCCTCATTCTCGCCTTCCGCGCCTGGGTGATGCTGGCGCTCGGCCGCCGCTGGACCACCCGCATCCTCGTCGTGCCGGGCGAGGCGCCGGTCCGCCGCGGCCCCTACCGCTTCCTGCGCCACCCGAACTACGCGGTCGTCGCCGCCGAGATCGCCGTCGTCCCGCTGATCTTCGGCGCCTGGCCGGTCGCGCTGGTCTTCACCCTCCTCAACCTGCCGCTGACCCTCTGGCGAATCCGCGCCGAGGAGGCGGCGTGGAGCGGGGCGGGCACCCCGCCCTAGCGCCCCTGGAACACCGGCGTCCGCTTCTCCGCCCAGGAGGCGAGGCCTTCCTTGATGTCGTCGGACTCGGCGCAGGCCTTGCGGCTCTCGTTGATCGTCGCCGAATCGGCCGTGCCCGCCGCGATGGCGTTCAGCGCCCGCTTCATCCCCTGCACCGCCAGGGGCGCATTCGCCGCGAGAATGCCGGCCAGCGCATCCACCCGCGCCGCCAGCTCTTCCGGCGCCACCAGTTCGTCGACGAAGCCGATCTTCAGCAGTTCGTCCGCCTCGACCGGCTGCGCCGTCAGGAACAGCCGCTTGGCCGTCGACAGGCCGAGCCGCGTCGCATAGCGTCGCAGGCCGCTCTCGTAATAGTGCAGCCCCAGGCGCGCCGCCGGCATGAACATGCGCATGCCGGTCGTGCCGATGCGGAAGTCGCAGGCCAGCGCCATGTCGGTCGACCCGCCGTAGACGCCGCCGTTCAGCGCCGCGATGGTCGGCACGCGCAGCGCCTCCAGCTGGTCGACGACCCGCGAGAACAGGCTGTCGCCGTCGTCGGTCTCGGTCTTCTGCCGATCCGACAGGGCGCCCAGGTGATAGCCGGAACTGAAGGTCTTGCCCGTGCCGGTGAACACCAGCACGCGCACCGCGGGGTCCTCCTCGACCGTCGCCAGGAAATCGTGGATCGCCAGCAGGTCCGCCGGCTCGATCCGGTTGTGCTGGCGCGGCCGGTTCAGCCGGATCGTCGCCCGCCCGCCGTCGATCGCACAGATCGGTCCCGTACCTTCCGCAGCCGCTTCCATCTCGTCCTCCGTTGCTTCGGGCGGAGCCTAGCGGTTCGGTCGCGGTCTGTCATGGAGCGGCGGGCGCCTTTGCAGCTGGCACCGCCGTCGCAGACGCTGCATCATGCCGGTGTCATGCCGCCGTGTCCGAAACCATGACCGAGACAGACGTCGGCTTCGCGATGCCGCGGAACCTCGTCGCCCGCGGCTTCGCCGTCCGTCCGCGCGGACCCGAGGACACCGACTTCCTGCGTGAGCTCTACATCTCGTTCCGCTGGGCGGAACTGGAGGCGGCGGGCTGGCCCGAGGCGACGCGGCGCGCCTTCCTCGCCGATCAGTTCCACCTGCAGGACCACCACTACACCAACCACTACACCGCTGCCGCCGCCTTCCTGATCATCACCCGGGACGGGGCTCCCGTCGGCCGGCTCTACATCGACCGGGGCGGGGTGCGCGAGATCCGGCTGGTGGACATCATCCTGGTCCCGACGCTGACCGGCCAGGGCATCGGGTCGGCGATCGTCCGCGCCCTGCTCGACGAAGCCGCCCGCACCGGCCGCTTCGTCGGGCTGCATGTCGAGAGCGACAACCCGGCACGCCGGCTCTACCTGCGGCTCGGCTTCCGCGACCGCCGGCCGGAGGGGCCCTACCGGTACATGACCTGGGGCGACTTCGGCGGCGACGCCGATGCCGCATCCGACGCCCTCAGCTGAAGACGATCTGGTAGCGGACGGTACCGTCCGGGTTCCTGCCGAGCGGCCCCATGAACAGGCGCATCTGGCCCATCGTCTCGTGAGACAGCAGGACCTCCTGGCCGTCGATGGCAATGTCCGTGCGGCTGCCGTCCAGAAACAGGCTAAACCGTTCGCCCTCAAATCCCGTCAGAGCGGGCTTCCGGCTGACCTTGCGCAGGGTCAGCCGTTCGACCGGAGCCCCCTCCTCGCCCGAAGGCACGTCGAAGGGGCTGCCGACCACGGCTTCGAAATCACCGGCGGTGAGATCCGCGAGGGACCTGAGGGGAACTCCCTTCATGCCTGTATTCCCCGTTGCCTAATGGATAGCCGTTCGACTAGCATCTTTAGGTGTAGAACGGTAGACAGACGACACCATAAGAAGCAGCGCGTCGGCAGCCCCGTTGCGCGTTCAGCGGGCAGACGATGCGAACGTATGAGGGTAATGATGGAAGACCGCCTTTTCGATCTCCCCGCCTCTGTACCCGACGCCTCCGGGAAGGCCAGCGCGCGCAAGACTTGGCGCACCCCCAGCCTCACGATCGTAGAGGTCGGAGGCGTGACGCTAGGCTCTGATTCCTACACAAGCGACGGTCTCGATGGTTCTTGAGGGTTCCGGGTCGACCACCGCCCAGCCCCGGCAGTCTGGGTGAGTCCCAGACAGCGGGCGCCTTTGAGGCTGCGCTCGACCCTTTGCCCGCAACGTCCGATCCCCGCGAGGATGACGCACGATGGACCCCTTCATTGGTGAGATCCGCATCTTCCCGTTCGGCTTCGCGCCGAGCGGCTGGGCACCCTGCGAGGGTCAGGAACTGCAGGTCAGCCAAAACCAGGCGCTGGCGGCGCTGCTCGGCAACACCTATGGCGGAAACTGGCCGACCACGTTCAAGCTGCCCGATCTGCGCGGCCGGTCCCCGATGGGACAGGGCCAGCACAACGGCTACAGCTACGCCATGGGCAACGCCGTGGGCAGCCAGACGGTCACGCTGACGCCGGCCCAGCTGCCGCAGCACACCCATACGATGCTCGCCCTGAGCACCGAGGGCACGCTCACGGTCCCGACGACGACCACCGGGATCAGCGGGATGCTCGCCGACAGCGGCGGCAGCAAGGTGCAGCCGGACGGGCCGGAGATCTATGCCGCCCCGCCGCCGACCACGACCCTCACTCCGCTCCGCCCGGAAGCGGTGGCGGCGACCGGTGGCGGTCAGGCTCATCCGAACGAGCAGCCCAGCCTCGCGGTCTACTACTGCATCGCCACCACCGGGCTCTGGCCGCCGCGGGACTGAACGGCGCGCGTCTCATCGCCGGGTGGACCGCCGCCACCCGAAGATGCCGCGCCGGGCGAAAGCGAAATTGTCGACAGGGTGAGCCACGATGGACGGATTTCTGGGCGAGATCAGGATGTTCGCCGGCAACTATGCGCCGGAGGACTGGGCGATCTGCGACGGCACGCTCCTGCCGATCCCGGGTAACGAGGCGCTATATTCGATACTCGGCGTCAAATACGGCGGTGACGGAATCACGAACTTCGCGTTGCCGGACCTGCGCGGCCGACTGGCGGTACACGCCGGACAGGGGCTGGGCATGCCGTTCGTGCATCCCCTCGGGCAGACCTTCGGCACCGAAACCGCGACGCTGACGCAGGAGACCATTCCGCCGCACAGCCACGGCTGGGAGACGTATCCGCAGCCGTCGACGACCGAAGCGCCTGCCGCAACCATGCTCGCGACGAACGTTCCGAGCGCCGCGGCGCCCACCTTCGCGGGCATCTACAGGACCACGGCCCCCACACCGAGCAATGTCGGCCCCATGGCGTCTCAGGCCATAGGATCGACCGGTCTCGGCGGGGCGCACGCCAACGTCATGCCGGGGCTGGTGATCAGCTTCATCATCGCCCTCAAGGGCAACTACCCGACCCGTCCCTGAGGAGAAGCGATCATGGCCGATCCGTTCTACGGTGAGATCCGCGCGTTCGCCTTCCCCTTCGCGCCCGTCAACTGGGCCTACTGCAACGGCCAGGAAGTATCCGTACAGCAGAATCAGGCCTTGTTCGCCGTTATCGGCACCATGTACGGCGGTAACATCGCTCAATACAGGTTCAACCTGCCGAACCTGCAGGGACAGGTCGCGGTCGGATCCGGCACCGGGCCGGGTCTCACGCCCCGTACCGTCGCGCAGCAACTCGGCAGCGAAACCGTGACGCTGTCGATTTCCCAGATCCCGCCGCACACGCACACGGCACAGGCGCTCAACGAGACGGTCGTGACCGATGCGACACTGACGCCGTCGAGCGACGCCATGCTGGGTCGGGCGCTGGGCGCCACCCCCTATCAGCCGTACCCGAACCCGCTGCCGTCTCCCTCGCCGGTAGTGATGATGGACTTGCGCAGCCTCACCCAGACCGGCGGCAACCAAGCCCACGAGAACCGGCAGCCTGCGCTCACGCTGAACTTCTGCATCTGTGTCTATGGCGAGGTGTTCCCGGTCCGGCCCTGACGGCGACCGCCCGAACCATCAAAAGAGGTCTCCCGGCGGCCCTGGCACGCCGATTGCTGCGATACGGCCACGCAGTTCCGCACCCGCGAGGCCTCATCCCATGGACGTCGGCGTCTTCATTCCGATCGGCAGCAACGGCTGGCTGATCTCCACCACCTCGCCGCAGTACCGGCCGTCCTTCGACCTCAACCGCACGGTCGTGGAAAAGGCCGAAGCGTTCGGCTTCGATTTCGCACTGTCGATGATCAAGCTGCGCGGCTTCGGCGGCCCGTCGCAGTTCTGGGACTACAATCTGGAATCCTTCACGCTGATGGCCGGCCTCGCCGCCGTCACCAAGCGCATCAAGCTGTTCGCCTCGGTCGCCGTGCTGACCATGCCGCCGCCCTTCGCCGCGCGCATGGTCTCCACCATCGACTCCATCTCGCACGGTCGCTTCGGCCTCAACATCGTCTCCGGCTGGCAGAAGGCCGAGTACGACCAGATGGGCATCTGGCCGGGCCAGGAATTCTACGAGCACCGCTACGAATATTGCGGCGAATACGTGAAGATCATGCGCGAGCTGTGGGAGACCGGCCGGTCCGACTTCAAAGGCCGCTTCTTCCAGATGGACGACTGCCGCATGCTGCCGCAGCCCTCCGCCCCGATCGAGATCATCTGCGCCGCACAGAGCGACAAGGGCACGAAGTTCGCCGCCGAATACGGCGACTATAATTTCTGCACCAGTTCCGGCGTGAACCAGCCGACGCGCTTCGCGCCCAGCGTCACCCGCCTCGTCGCCGAGACCGAGCGCACCGGACGCGACGTCGGCGCGCTCGTCCTCATGATGGTCGTCGCCGACGAGACGGACGACGCCGCTATGGCCAAGTGGGAGCACTACCGCGCCGGCGCCGACCACGAGGCGCTCGCCTGGCGCGACGCCCAGGCCGGCGCCGATCCCAACCCCGACCCCTACGCCACGCCCAACCGCCACAAGCTCCAGGGCCCCGGATCGCCCACGAATCAGGCGGTCCTCGTCGGCTCCTACGCCAAGGTGGCGGCGATGCTGGACGAGGTGGCGGCCGTCCCGGGCGTGCGCGGCGTCATGCTGACCTTCGACGACTTCGTGATCGGCATGGAGCAGTTCGGCCGCCGCATCCAGCCGCTGATGAAGTGCCGCCAGGGCCGCGACACCCTCGCGGCGGCCTGACCCGAGGTCCGACGGCCGACTTCACCGGCGACCGGACGTCGTTCGGAGCTACCGCCCGACAGTGTGCCGCCCGATCCGGCCGGCGCCTTTGGTGGGGGGCAACCACGCGGCCAGCAACGTGTGAAGCGGGCATGCATCGAGCCCGTCCAGGCCGGGCAGACTGGCGATGATCCAGTTGCCGCCGCTGTTGCCCTCCAGCACGACCGGACCGGCGTCGGTCAGGATGACGTCCCAATGAACCAGCGGCAGCGACGGCAGGGCCGCCATCGCACGCAACGCCATGGCGGCAGCCGCCTCGAAGTCCGGCACGGGGCGTCCGGCGAGCGGTGCGCGGTTCCACTTCAGGCTCGCCAACCTGTCCTTCGGCGCCCCGAGAGACAGGCCGCGCCCGAGCCGCGCGCCGTCCGGATCGACCGGCACATGGACGGCGCCTTTGAGGAAATGGCGCGGATCCCGCCCGGGGACGGCGATGGTCAACAGGGCCGCGTGCAGGAACGGCGGTTGCCCGGGCCGGCGGGCCGTCGCCAGGCGCAGGACGGGCGCGCGACCGTCCGCGACCAGATCCGTCATGTCCGATCGCGCATGCTGCCATTCCTGCAAAAGCAGGTCGTCGCCGCGCGACAGCCGTTCCAGGCGACGGCACAGCATCGACGGATCGACCGACCGGCCACCGACCCGCCAGACGCCGCCGGCGCAGTTGAGGGCGAAGGCTCCATGGCCACCCCGCCCCTTGCGCGGCTTCACGAACAGGTCGCCCCCGGCGGCCGATGCCGCAGACAGGTCGACCGGCTCACCCCGGCGGTACACGCCGTGCAGCGACGGAAAGACGACCCCGGCCGGCGCCAGCCGCTCGGCGGCCGCCAGCTTGTCGGCCAGCAGCGCATGTCCCGCCGGATCGCCCAGTCGCCTGAGCAGGAGGCTGGCGGAGCGCGACGGCAGCGGGTGACGCCCGCCATGCAGGGTCCGCCAGACGTGAACGTCGAGCGGATCGCCGCCGGACAGCAGGCAGTCCCGGAACAGCCGCCGTCCCGCCGCGCGATCCAGGCCCAGGCGTGCGGCGAAGGCCCGGCTCCGCACCAGGGCCGCCACCGGCCAGACCACACGCACTGCCGGCCCGACCAGCCCACGCAGGGGCCGAGGAACCGTATGCCGCCACTCCGAGGCGGCCCACTGCCGCAGTTCCGCGAACACGGGGTCCGGCCCGTCCGACCATCCGAGACCGTCCCAGGGAAGGCGCCGCCAGAGCCGCGTCAGCATCCGCCCGTCCGGCGCGAAACCGGCCGCCCGCGCGGAGACCGCACTGCCGTCAACCTCGCGCCCCTTCCCCTGGCGGCACGGTGGAAAGCCGCCATGCCGCTCTCAGGAACAGCACCGCCATGAGGGGCGACCAGACCGGCATGCCCCCGGCGAGCGTGCTGGGGCTGGCGCGGACGAAGAGATGCGCCCGCTCCGGTCCGGGCAGCTTCTCCAACCCCGCCTGAATCGCGCCGAGGTCGAACATTTCCGTCGCGACGGGCGAGGGCGTGGCACGCAACGCCGCGATCTTCTTCAGAAGTTCGGCTCGGCACTCGGCATACCGCGTGAACCGGTCGTCGAAGAGCCCGACCTTGTGCCGCGCGAGCCTGACGGAGTCCGGGAGGATGCCGTGCATGGCCGCTCGAAAGGGCTGCCGGCTCTGCCCGTCGTGCAGGAACATCTGCACGGGAAGCGACAGGATGAAATCGACGACGCGTCGATCCAGCAGGGGGAAGCTGACTGCCACCCCATGCCGGGCCGCCATGATGGAATAATAGGTGCAGCGCGACGGGATATGGTGGTCGGCGAAGGCCAGGGTTCGCTCGGCGGGCGTGTTCGTCTGCAGCACGGTCGGCAGGCGCCGCGCGAGCACCCGATCCACGATATCGGCGCTGAGGTAGGCGGCGACACCGTCCCGCTTGTCGGCCATTCGTGGAATCCGGCGAAGAGCCTGCCGCAGGGGCCAGGGCAGCAACGGGCCGATCAATCGGCTGCGGATCGCGCGGGCCAGAGACATCCCGTCGGTGCGCGCCCGCGCCTTGAGTTCGCGCGTCAGGGCGATCAGGCGCCCGTTCCGCAACAGCGTCGCATACAGCTTGGCGCCATTGTAGGTCGCCCCCTCGTCCCCGCCGACCCCGCTGAGCACACGATCCGCCCCGTTGGCCGCGGCGCCGGCCAGCATCCGGTCGTCCGCACCGTCGATGATGCTTCCGGGCCAGTCCGGATCCTCCGCCAGCCCCGGCATGGGCAGAACGTCATGGACCAGGAGATGGGCCACATCCTTCTCCTGCTCCAGCACATCGGCGATCAGGGGACGCTCGTTCAACTCGGCCGGCCCTAGCGCCGTTGGCATCGTCTTGCTGAGTGCCAGCACCCGCCCGCCGCGGCGGCGCGCCGCGCGGGCGGCCAGCACGGTGACGGCGGAACTGTCTAGCCCCCCGCTGAGGTCGCAGGCGACGGGTCCTTCCGCCGGCAGACGGGCCGCCACGGCCTCCTGCACCAGGCCGCGCAGCGTGGCCGCCGCCTGCTCGCGCGTGCCGCGCCAGCGCCCGACCCTGGACGGATCGGGGCGGTAGGCGCGGTGCGGTCGCGGCGACGACGTGTCTCGCAGGCTGACGTGCAGACTGTGCCCGGCCTGCAGATACGAGATCTCGGCGAACCCGCTGTTCGCGCCGGTGAAATAGGATTGGAAGAGGTGGGCGCCGAGGGCGACCGGATCGATGGCGGGAGAGGCCAGGCCGCTGCCGTGCAGCCCCTTCGGCAGGCTGGCGAAGGCCAGCCATCGCCCCGGCCGCCACGTCCAGGCGAGCGGGCGGGCACCGATGAAATCGCGGCCCAGCCAGAGTTCTTCCGTGTCGCGTCGCCACAGCGCCACGGCGAAATCGCCGTCGACGTGATCCGGAAAATCTGGCCCGTGCCGCTGGAGGGCCTCGACCATGGCCGCTTCCGCGCTCGATGCGCACCTGTCCAGGCGCGCATCGGCGGCGACGACCCAGCCTTGCCGGTCGACTGGACCCGCGCCGGCCCCCGCGAAGTCCAGCACGGCGAGCCCCAGAGGTCCCTCCAGCCGCTTCGAGACGGTCGGGGAGAGCCCGCCCGCGATCATGGCAGCCGCCATGCCGTCGAGGACCGTCTCGGTCGCCGCGATGCCGTCGAAGCGGAGCAGACCGCAGATCAGGCGCATCGGATCACGCTTCGGTCACGAGACCACGCTCGCGCAAGCCGGTGAGAAAGGTCGACACCGCCTGTCGGCAGGCATCCGGCGCAACGTCGAATTCCGCCAGGAGCCCGGCGACGATCCCCGCCTCGTCGACGGGTTCGGCGAGCAGGTCCCAGATCCGGGCCGCGACGGGGTTCAGGCTGTGATAGCGCCCGGTGTCGGCGTTCAGCAGCAAGGTGACGTCATCGACCGATGCCTCGAAGACGTCATCGGCCCGGCGCAGCAGCTGGTGCATCTCTTCTCCTGGACGGGAACCTGCCGCAGCCTCTTTCGGCCCCGGTACCCTATGCAGTGATCGTCAGGTGTTCGTCTGGTAGCCGAAGCACGTCATGACGGGCCCGAAACGCTCCTCGATGGTCCGGATCTGGCCAAGGGTCAGCACGTCCTTCCACTCCCCGGTCCGGCCGGACCGGAAGAACCGCTCCTGGCCCTGCATGCGCTCGCGGAAGCCCTTCTCGGTCTCCTGTCGCTGCAGTTCTTCCAGTCGAGAGTTGGCCACGGCGCGCTGGATCTCCGCTTCCGTCGCATGGCCGTTCAGAAAGGCGATCACACTTTGGAAAGTGCCGAATGCGTCCCGGTGCATGTCTTCATAGCGAACGACCTTAATCGGCGTGCGACTCTGCTCGGTCCATCCCGAGGCATGGCTCGGCCAATCGCCCAGCAGTTGAAGGACCTGCAACCCGCCGCCGATCACGCGCTTCTCATCGGCCATCAGTGCGATCGCTTCGTCCAGCGACGCGCTGGCGTGATGAGACAGCGATATGGCGACATCGCGGGGATCGCGGACGATATAGACGGCGGCACGCGCACCGGTGCCCAGGACAGGCGTCCCGGCGTGCCCCTCGAACCGCTCGTGCGTCTTGCAGAAGAAGGGCGATGTCAGGCCGGCCGCGACGGAGTCGCAGTGGAGCGCCCGCATCCGCTCCAGTTCCTCCCCGTCGAACAGGTCGGCATCGACGAGCATGTCGTCGCCGAACCGCCAGCAGCTGCCGAGCGTGGTTTCTGCCGAGAGGTTGTTGATGCTGGCCGGTTCCGCCGCGTCCGCCAGCAGATTGGAGAGGAGTACCCGCATCCAGGTATTGCCGGACTTCGGGTAGGAGGCGAGCCAGACGAGGCCCGGAGGGAAGAAGGCCACCCGTTCCTCCTCAGGTCGAAGCGTCCCAATGGGCCGTCAGCCGCGCCACCGTATCGTCGAGTTTCGCGAAGTCCCGCGGCCGGTGCAGGCGATAGACCGGAGCATGCGACAGGAGCGCCGCCATGCGCGCCGGCGGCCGACCCTGCCGGGCGTAGGCGAGGGCCAGCCGCCGCCGATAGGATTGGCGCAGGAGGACGTGTACCGCATCGAGTGGCGACAGGCGGGTGATTCCGGCCGGGTACGCCGAGTTGGCGTCGGCGAGCACATAGACTGCCGCCAGAGGCACGCCCGCGTCACCGTCGGCGTCGCTTGCCGGGGCGGTCACGTGGAACTTTTCGACCTGCTGGCGCACCTTGGACCCGACCGCTCGCTGCAGCCCCACCTGTTCGATGCTGTCCGGATAGAGGCGCAGTACCCGCCCGTCGGGCTGGACCGTCGGGGCGCCTCCCTCGGCCTGTTCGACCGAGCACAGATCGTCCGCCAGGAGCCGGCAGCCGGCTCGGCAGAGGGCGCCGGCGAGGGTGGATTTTCCGGCGCCGCTGGATCCGCAGAAGGCGAAGGCACGTCCTTCGTGGACGACGACCGATGCGTGCAGGAGCAGGGCCCCGCGCTGATAGAGGATCGCGGCCAGGGCCGTCCCGGTGGCGAAGACCAGAATGTCGTCCACGGCGACGCCGGGGGCGGGCTGCAGCGTCAAGCGACGCCCCTCCTCCGCCATGAAGCCGCCGATCCCCGGCAAGGTGAGCAGGAAGCGGGTTTCATCCGCCGACCACAACGCCGCCTGGTGTCTTGCGTTCTCGATCCGCTGCGGAACCTCGCCAAGTGCCATGATGACGTCGGGGGAACGGTCCGTATGCGGATCCAGGGGGGTTCGCATCGGCAGAACCACCTCGGATGCCACTTTCAACCCGCACATACGATATTGAAGGGGCGGACGGGGTACGCTCTCGCTCATGCATACCTTCTGGTCGGGGAAGCCGGATGGGATCTTCCTCGGGACATCAAGACACGGCAGTTGCGAGCAGCTGCGCGATCGGGTCTGTCTACATGCAGCCTAGGCTGCAGACAACTCGCGTGGGTCTTGCTGGCGACGTCCACCATCGGCAATAGTGCGCTCGTACGGCTCTACCGAAACCGGAGTGCAATCGTGAACAGGTCTCCCGCTTCGACCTCGGTCTCCGGCGATGGTCCGGTGCCCAGCACCCGTAAGGCATGGCAGACGCCGACCATCGAGGATGCGGACGTCAGCGCCGTCACCGAGGGCGCTGGCACCTCGGGCATGGAGGGAACCAATTTTCTGAAGCCTGGGTCCTGACCGGGCGTTGCGGCAGGACATGATCCGGTCGAACGGTCTCTGAGGATCACTCCATCGGCCATTCATCCCCTGCATGAAGTCTCCGGCGCCGAAGGCGGCGCATGGACAGCCACGCCGCCTTCGTGTCACGCTGCGTCGACCCGCGGCTTCATGGAGACGGCGCCGATGATGAAGGAGCGGTCCTTTCCGATCGCGAACATCTACGTGCCCGCGAAGCTGCGCGGCACCCTCGACCCGGCGAAGGTCGAGAAGCTCGCCGAGAGCATCCTCGAGGAGGGCCAGCAGTCGGCCATCCTGGTCCGGGCCGACGGCGAGCGGTTCGTCCTGATCGAGGGCCTGCACCGCCTGGAAGCCTGCAAGCTCCTCGGCGAGACGACCATCACCGGCCTCCTCATCCGCGCCCGCCAGCACTGACGGCACGGCGCCGACCCCAACCCCGGCGCCCCTGGCACGCCGATTGCTCCGTACCGGCCACGCATCCCGCACCCTGCGAGGCCTCATCCCATGGACGTCGGCGTCTTCATCCCGATCGGCAACAACGGCTGGCTGATCTCCACCACGTCGCCGCAATACCTGCCGACCTTCGATCTCAACAAGGAGATCGTCCAGAAGGCCGAGGGCTACGGCTTCGACTTCGCCCTCTCGATGATCAAGCTGCGCGGCTATGGCGGGCCGTCTCGCTACTGGGACTTTAACCTCGAATCCTTCACGCTGATGGCCGGCCTCGCCGCCGTCACCAACCGCATCAAGATCTTCGCCTCGGTCGCTGTGCTGACCGTGCCGCCAGCCTTCGCGGCGCGCATGGCGGTGACGATCGACTCCATCTCGCACGGCCGCTTCGGCCTCAACATCGTCTCCGGCTGGCAGAAGGCGGAGTACGAGCAGATGGGCATCTGGCCGGGCGAGGTCTTCTTCGCCGACCGCTACGCCTACTGCACCGAATACGTGCACATCATGCGCGAACTCTGGGCGACCGGAAAATCGGACTTCAAGGGCACCTACTTCCAGATGGACGACTGCCGCCTGCTGCCGCAGCCGGAGAAGCCGGTCGAGATCATCTGTGCCGCGCAGAGCGACAAGGGCACGAGGTTCGCCGCCGAATACGGCGACTACAATTTCATGACCAGCTACGGCGTCAACGAGCCGACCAAGTTCGCGCCCAGCGTCAGCCGCTTGGTCGCCGAGACCGAGCGCACCGGCCGCAACGTCGGCGCCCTCGTCATGATGATGGTCATCGCCGATGAGACCGACGAGGCCGCCTGGGCCAAGTGGGAGCTCTACAAGTCCGGCGTCGACCTGGAGGCCCTCGCCTGGCGTAGCGCCCAGGCCGGCGCCGACCCGACCAAGGACCCGTTCGCCACCGTCAACGTGCGCAAGCTGACCGGCAACCCGAACGTCCCGACCAACCAGGGTGTCCTCGTCGGCTCCTACGAGAGCATCGCGCGCATGCTCGACGAGGTCGCCACGGTCCCCGGCGTCCAGGGCGTCATGCTGACCTTCGACGAGTTCGTCTCGGGCGTCGAGAACTTCGGCACCCGCATCCAGCCCCTGATGCAGTCGCGCAAGGCGAAGCTGGCGGCACTGGCCGCCTGACGCTGTCCCTCCGGTTGCCGGTAGCGGCCCGATTGCCGCCACCGGGCCGCCGCCCCAAGATGGCCGAGAACAATCGAGGGAGGAGCGGCGGATGGAACGTCCCGAAGTCCTGCAGCGCGAGGTGAAGGCGCTCGTCTTCGACCAGTACGGCACGATCGTCGACATGCAGGGCGGCCTCACCGAGGCCGTGACGCCCTTCCTGCGAGACAAGGGCTGGGACGGCGATCCGCACCAGTTCGTCACCTGGTGGCGCCGCACCCACTACGAGAACTCGATGATCGACGCGCTCTGCGACCGCGGCCACACGCCCTACCGGCAGATCGGCCACCGCGCCGTCTCGCACGTCATGGACCGGGCCGGCCTCGCCTACACCCAGGACGAGGTGCGCTGGCTGGTGGCGCAGATCGAGACGCTGAAGCCTTTTCCCGACGTTATCGACGCGCTTCATCGCCTGCGCGGCGCGGGCTACCGGCTCGTCATCCTGTCCAACGGCGACCGCGACATGCTGGAGGCCGCGGGGCCGCATATCGGCTTCCCCTTCGACCACGTCATCTCTGTCCAGGAGGCCGGCTATTTCAAGCCGCACTGGAAGACCTACGCCAAGGCCGAGGAGATCGTCGGCCTCGACCGCTCGTCCTGCCTGTTCGTCGCCAACCACGCCTTCGACTGCGTCGGCGCCAAGTCCTACGGCATGCGGACCGCCTTCATCGACCGCCGCCGTCGACCCTTCGGCGAGACCCCGCACCAGCCCGACCTGATCGTGAAGGATTTCGGGGAGCTGGCCGCAGCGATGGGCGCGGCCGTCTCGTAGCCCGCCGGCACCGCCCGCTCATCCCCATTCCCCTCGCCGCCGGGCGCTCCTTCGCGGATGCTTCCGGAACCTTTGTGCGCGCGCCGGTTTATCGCGGACGACTGCGGAGGATCCGCTTCCGCACCACCGCGCCGCGCCGGTGCCGCATCCCGCCGCGGCCGGCGCGTGAAAGAATGGGGGAACGATATGAGCAGCATCTTCTACATCATCGGCGTCGTCGTCGTCGTCCTCTTCATCCTGTCGTTCATCGGCCTGGCCTGATCCCCGGCCGTAACGCCTGCCCCTTTCGAGGAGGATCTTGATGGCCACGGTAAGCCCCACCCCCGGCAGCCCGACCACCGGCAATGCCACTGCCGCACTGCCCGCCGCGTCCCATGACGGGTCCTACATCGACTGGCCGGCGATCATCGCCGGCGCGGTCCTCGCCTCGACGATCTCCTTCGTCCTGTTCACCTTCGGCTCCGGCATCGGCCTGTCGATGACCTCCCTCGAGGCCGACGAAGGCGTGTCGCTGCGCTGGCTGACCATCGCCGCCGGCATCTGGTTCGTCTGGGTGACCGTCTCCAGCTTCAGTGCCGGCGGCTATCTCGCCGGCCGCATGCGCCGCCGCTTCGGCGACGCGACGGAGGACGAGTCCGACACGCGTGACGGCGCACACGGCGTCATGGTCTGGGCGACGGGCGCGCTCTTCGCCATCTTCATGGCGACGGCCGGCCTCGGCAGCGCCCTCGGCATCACCGCCTCCGCCACGGGTGCGGCCGCCGGCGGTGCCGCCAGCGTCATGGCCGAAAGCGGCGACTATTTCACCGACCGCATGCTGCGCGGCGTCGACGTCCCGCCCGAGACCCGCGACGAGGTCGCGACCATCCTCGCCCGCAGCGTCGCCGAGGGCGAAGTCTCCGCCGAGGACCGCGCCTATCTGGTCCAGCTCGCCGCGTCCCAGACCGGAACCGACCCCGCCCAAGTCGAGGCCCGCATCGACGAAGTCCTCGCCGACCTGGAGCAGGCCCGCCAGGCCGCCGTCGAAGCCGCCGAGCGTGCGCGGGTCGCCGGCGTCATCGCCGCCTTCGTCCTCGCCGCCACCATGCTGGTCAGTGCCGGCGCGGCCTATTTCGCCGCCGTGATGGGCGGAAACCACCGCGACAACAACGTCGCCTTCCGCTACGTCGCGGCGACCCGCCGTCGCTGAGCCGATCCGAACCGAACCGGGAGAAAACCCATGGTGCCCGCCCTCCTCGCCTGGCTGCTCGGCGCGCCGCTGATCGTCATCATCATCGTCGCGATCCTCTTGTAGGCGCCACTGGACGGGCCGCGCGAAGTTCGCCGGCCCGTCCGTCCCATCGCCAGCGCCGGCCCCCGGCTGCCCCAGTCAGCCGGGGCCGGCCGGCAGCGGACTGAAACCCGGCTAACCGACCGCTCGCGAACCGCGCTCCGCCGGCCTATGTAACCTCCGCCCTTCCCCGCCGGCGGCTCATGCGTACCGACCTCTTCGACTTCGACCTCCCGCCCGACCTGATCGCGCAGCACGCCGCGATCCCGCGCGATGCCGCGCGTCTGCTCGACGTTCGGTCCGACGGTCTCGCCGACCGCATCGTGCGCGACTTGCCGGACCTGCTGCGGCCGGGCGACGTGATGGTGTTCAACGACACGCGGGTCATTCCCGCCCGGCTGCGCGGCGTGCGCGGCGCGGCGCAGGTCGAGGTGACCCTGCACCTGCAGGAGGGACCGTCGACTTGGCGCACCTTCGCGCGGCCGGCGCGGCGGCTCCGGCCGGGCGAGACGGTGCGCTTCGGCGACGGTTTCACGGCGACCGTGCGCAGCCGCGACGGCGGCGAGGTGGTGCTCGACTTCGACCGCGGCGGGCCGGACCTGCTGGCAGCCCTGGAGCGCCACGGCGAGATGCCGCTGCCGCCCTACATCCGTCGACCGGACGGGCCGGAGCCCGGCGACGCCGACTCCTATCAGACGATCTTTGCCGCCCATCCCGGTGCCGTGGCGGCGCCGACCGCCGCCCTGCACTTCACGCCCGACCTGCTCGCCGCCCTGGACGCACGCGGCGTCAAGCGCGAGACACTGACCCTGCATGTCGGCGCCGGCACCTTCCTGCCGGTGAAGGTCGAGGACGCGCGGGAACATCGCATGCACGCCGAGTACGGCGTGATCGACGCCGCCACGGCGGAACGGCTGAACGCAGCCCGCGCCGCGGGCGGCCGGCTGGTCGCGGTCGGCACCACGGCCCTGCGCCTGCTCGAGTCGGCCGCATCGCCGGACGGCCGCGTCGGCGCCTTTGCGGGGCAGACCGACATCTTCATCCTGCCCGGCTATCGCTTCCGCTGCGTGGACCTGCTGATGACGAACTTCCACCTGCCGCGCTCGACCCTGTTCATGCTGGTCGCCGCCTTCGCCGGGCTGGAGCGCATGCGGTCCGCCTATGCCCATGCCGTGGCGGCCGGCTACCGCTTCTATTCCTTCGGTGATTCCAGCCTGCTGCATCGCGCCGACATCCCCGTGGAGCCGTCGACCCCATGACCCTCGGCTTCGACGTCCTCGCCACCGACGGCGCCGCGCGCCGCGGCCGCCTCGTCACCGCGCACGGCGCCATCGACACGCCGGCCTTCATGCCGGTCGGCACCGCCGGCACGGTGAAGGCGATGCTGCCCGAATCCGTCGCCGAGACCGGCGCCCAGATCCTCCTCGGCAACACCTACCACCTGATGCTGCGTCCGGGGGCCGAGCGCGTGGCGAAACTCGGCGGCCTGCACCGCTTCATGAACTGGCCGGGTCCGATCCTGACCGATTCCGGCGGCTTCCAGGTCATGTCGCTGGCCGGCCTGCGCAAGCTCGACGCCGACGGCGTCACCTTCCGCTCGCATGTCGACGGCAGCTATCAGCGCCTGACGCCGGAGCGCTCGATCGAGATCCAGCACCTGCTCGACGCGAACGTCACCATGGCCTTCGACGAGTGCACCCCCTTCCCCGCCACCGAGGCGCAGGCGGCGGAATCCATGCGCCTCTCGATGCGCTGGGCCGAACGCTCCAAGGCCGCATTCCGGCCGCGCGACGGCTACGGCCTGTTCGGCATCGTCCAGGGCGGCGTGCACCGCGACCTGCGGGCCGAGTCGGCCGAGGCGCTGAAGGCGATCGGCTTCGACGGCTACGCCGTCGGCGGCCTCGCGGTCGGCGAAGGCCAGGAGGCGATGTTCGCCACCCTCGACGTGACGACGCCGCTGCTGCCGTCCGACCGGCCGCGCTATCTGATGGGTGTGGGCAAGCCCGAGGACATCGTCGGTGCGGTGCTGCGCGGCGTCGACATGTTCGACTGCGTCATCCCGACCCGCTCCGGCCGCACCGCCCAGGCCTGGACGCGCACCGGCTCGCTGAACATCCGCAACGCCCGCCATGCCGAGGACGAGGCGCCGCTCGATCCCGACTGCACCTGCCCCGCCTGCCGCAGCTACAGCCGCGCCTACCTCCACCACCTGACCAAGGCGGGCGAGATCCTGGGCGTCATGCTGCTGACCTGGCACAACCTGACCTACTATCAGGACCTGATGCGCGGCCTGCGCGATGCGATCGCCGCAGGAACGCTCGAAACGTTCGCCACCGATTTCGCCGCCGCGCGCCCGCCATCCGCATAGGCGGCGGCGCGTCCACGCTGATGATTCCAGTCAAGATCCGGCATTCGACTTACGCCTAAAGTATACCTCTCCCCGATCGCACAGTGTTGATCGAAGAAAATCGGTCCCCTACGCTGGTCGTCATCCAGAGATGGGGGCATCGATGGGACGGTTGTCTATCATCATGTCCGCCGCCGTCACGGCCGGACTGTGGAGCGCGGCGGCAGCGGCGAGCGACAATCGGGGAGCCGCGGCCGACCAGCGCCCATACCAGCAGATCAGCGAGCAACGGCGGGCGGACGTCGCACCGCAGCTGCGACAGGAGACGCAGCACCCTGCGCCGCCACGGCGTCAGATCCGCTGGCACGAGCCGCCGCGGGCCCCCGCTGCGCTTGCTCCTTCCCCACTGGTCCCTCCTCCCGCACCGCTCCGTCTCGACGGACCGCGCGCAGCCGCTTATTCGCCCCGCAGTCTGGTGATCGACCTGAGCCGGAACGCGCAGGAGGGCGAAGCGATCCGCATGATCGCCGACATGCTCCTTGGCATGGATATCGAACAGACGAAGGCGGAGTTCATCAGGGTACCGAGCCTCGTGCGGAGCTACGGACGGGCCCATGGCGTAGACACCTCCGCCTACCTCGATGCCTATGGCGGCTGGGCGGCAAAGAACGAGTTCGACCGCGCCGCGGTCCAGCAGCGATTCTTCGCGCAGGTGCTCGAGCCGCGCCTCCGGCATGCACGGAAGCCGCCGCTGGAGGTGACCATTCTCTACCCGGTCACGCTCGGCGAGTATGACGGGAGCAGGTTCCCGGTCGCCGCCACGACCTCCAGGAAGAACGACTACGACACGAGCATCGGCGTACCCGGCCTCAACAAGTCCGTCATCCTGGACCTGCCGGGCAGGATGCCGGAGTTCCTCCCGATGGACCAGCAGTCCGCAAGGACCCTGATCGCCGAGATCAGGAACCGTCGGCTGTATCTGTCCGCCGCCGTCCGCATGACCGGGATCGGCACCGACAGATACGGCCGGCCGAGCATGAAGGGCGAAGTAGTCGACGCGGCGTTCTATCGGGATCAGGCGCACGGCCGGTTCGTCGCCGCCGTCGGCGCCCCGGCGCCGCCCGACATGACCTTCAAGATCCCGCCGGCGGGGAACCTCGTCCTGCCGATCGGCGTCGCGGGAGACGGCACGAACGCGCAGAAGATGCTGGCCATGCTGGCGATTCGGGAGAATGGTTTCAGCGGTCGGATGGGCGGCAACAACGAGGCCGCCTTCACCCGTGCCTTCGCACCCGCACCCCTGTACGAGCAGTATTTCGATACCTCGAGCCGGTGGATCACGCGCAACGAGTTGGAATTGGCACGCCTGCGCCAGCGCTTCCAGACGGACGTCGTGCAGCCGGTCATCGGTCAGGCCCCGAAACTGCCGGTCGAGATGTCGTTTCTCTGGCCGATGCAACTCGGCACCTATGACGGCGACAGTTTCCCGCTCTCGTTCAACGGCCGCGGCTTCACGACCACGATCAGGCTGAGCAACTTCGGCTACCACGAGCTACGCATCGGGCTGCTGGGATCGCCGCCCGCCGATCTCCCGATGCCTCCCCCACAGGCCGAGGCCCTGCTCGCCACGGCCGGAAATCGGGCGGTCTACCTGCGGGTCGACGCCCTGCTGACGCACATGCACGGCGATCTGCTGACGGGACGGATCCGGCGGGCGACGTTGTTCGCCGATATCGAGACCACGCGCCCGGTCGCGTCGTTCGACGATTTCAATGATGTACGCCCGGCGATGCTCGGTCACGGGGATCGACTGGAGCCGCACGGCCCCCTTTCGCTCACGCCCGAGACCCTCGATCTGCTAACACTGCGGAATGCGCCGCAGGCATTGGACGAGGAGCGCTGGACGGCCTGGCTCAATCGTCGTCTCCAGGTCGAGCAGACCGTCGGTCGTGCGGATGCCGATGCCTCGGACGATCCGTGGGGACCGTTCTTTCCGGTCGCCTTCAGCCAACGCGAGGTTACGCAGCAGACCCGCGACGCGTTCCGGTCCTGGTCCCTCGCCAGGGCTGCCGGGCTGCCCGACCGCTACCGGCTCCGGCAGGAACTGTTCGTCGAAGCCGGCAAGCCGAGCCCCGTCTTCCAGGCGGCCCGCTCCGGCGAGATCCTCGTGCCCCTGGGTCGCCAGATCGCGCCCTGCAAGCCGGTCATGCGTTTGCCGAAGGAGGCCGGTCTGTTCACCGTCGATCTGACGGAGCAGCAGCTCGGCCAGCGATCGTCCGCGCTGCGGCTGACAGGAGAGTACGACCTCGTCGGCTACCAGTTCGACCAGGGCAAATGCACGCTGGAAATGCGCCCTGTTCGGGTAGTCGCCGCGACCGCCGAGGGCGATGCCCTCGCGACGATCGAGATGGGCAGAGCGGAAATCGCCGCGATCGAGGCGAAGCGGCAGGCGGCCGAAGAGGCCACCGCGGCCGACGCCGCGAAACAGGAACAGGAGAAGCGCGATCGGGCGGTGCGGCAGGAACAGGAACGTCAGCGGGAGCAGGAAGCGCAGCGGCGTGCGCTGGCCGAAGCATCGGAAGCCGCGGGGGCGCGCTACGACATCCTCGGCATCAAGCTGGGCATGACGCCGGAGCGCGCCGAAGAGATCGCCAGGGAGCATCTCGGAGACGTCGTCGCCTTGGCCGACCCCGAAATGGGCAGCGACCCGAGCAAGACGCAGTTCGACCACGGCAGGTTGTTCGTGCAGGCCGAGACGGGCGAGCAGATCGGCCTTTACCTCGTCGACGGCGCCGTCGCCGGCGTCTTCCGCCATCTCGATCTCGCAGGGAAGTCGATCACCTACGGCGACCTGAACACCCTCCTGTACGAGAAGTATGGCGAGCCGACGTTGGGACGCGACCGCAAGTCGGGCTGGATACCCGGATCGACCGATGCGCGCGGCTGCGCCTACGGCGTCGTGCTCAGCGGCAACGCGTCATGGACCGACGAAACCGGCAAGCGGGTCCAGTCCATCCGGCAGAACGACAGACTGATCTCCCTTTACGGAATTCGGCCGTTTTCGATCGACTGCGGCGTCATCCTGACCAACGACATCAGTGCCGAGGGCCCGGACAGGCCAGCGCGCAGCGTCGATACCCTGCTGCTCGATACGAGGCGGCGGACCCAGCCGAACCGATCGGCCGATGCGGAGGTCAAGTTCTGACCCCGGGCGAGCCGTCGGAAAGACGGGGCGCCCTCGGCTGCTCTGCCCCGGAACGCTCCCGGCCCGGGAACGCTCCCGCAAAGTCGCGGCGGTTCAGTTGCAGCGCGCGCTCGGCGCCTGAAGGTCGGCGGTCGGAATGAGGACGATCTTGCCGGCCGAGTCGCATGACGACGCGCTGGTGTCGGCATCCTTGAGGGTACTGCGCAGTGCCGTCGTGAACAGGTTCACCGCGTTGTCCATGTCGCCGCGCATCACGGCATCGTAAGCTTTTCCGAACGTCTGGGAGTGCCCGCCAGTGGCGAAGGTGATGAACCCGACGAGAGTCAGGATGGCGATGTAGTGCATGTCGGCCCCTTCATTACCCCCCGGTAATAGTTAACGGGTATCAGCCGAATGGTTAATGGCAAGTGAATTTCGGCGCATACCCCCCAATATCGGGAACCTGGGAATCCCTCGGAGGTTGATGGCGGCATGACCGACACACTGATCGACAACCGCGCCCGCTCGCGCTTCGAACTCGAGATCGACGGCCAGGTGGTCTTCGCCGACTACCGCCGCCGCGGCACCGACCTCATCATCCCGCACGTCGAGGCGCCCCCCGCGTTGCGCGGCACCGGCGCCGCCGGACGGCTGATGCAGGCCGTGATGGAGCAGGTTCGGGCGGAAGGCGCCAAGGTCACCCCTCTCTGCAGCTACGCCGCCGCTTGGCTCCGCCGCCACCCGGAGTTCGCCGACCAAGTCGCGTAACCAGTCGCCGCCGACAAGAACATAATGCGAACATTGCGCTTGTGTTCCTAGGATCATTTGCCGCATGATCGCGCTTCCCTTGGATGGAGGCCGATCATGCCGTTTGGTGTCAAAACAACGCCCCTCACCGACCGTCAGGAGATTTTCTGCCGCCACGTCGCCCGCGGGGCGAGCGGGGCCGCCGCGGCGAGGTCCGCCGGCTACTCGCCGCACAGTGCCGCGCGCTATGCCGGCGACCTGCTGACCAAGCCGCAGATCCGGCATCGGATCGAGGACCTGCGGGTCCGGCGCGAGGCGGCGCGGCAGACCGGGATCGCCGAGATCGTCGACCGGTTGCGCGCCCTCGCCACCCTCGCCGCCGAGAAGAGCGACCTGCGCACCGCCGTGCGCTGCCTGGAGACCGAGGCGCGGCTCTGCGGCCTCTATCCCGACCGCCTCGCCGCCGGCTTCGCCGGCGCCGACCCGCTGCTCGACGGCATCGACCCGCGCCACCCGGACCTGGCCGCGGCCGACGCCGAGGCCTGGGCCGCCGCGTGGCGCCAGGGGATCAACGTCCCGGAACCGGAGCCCGAGCCGCGGACGGTGCCGCACGTCTACGAGGGCTTCGAGCCCCGCCCGGTCGACGAGTTCACGCCGTTCACCGATTTCCACCCCACCCCCAGAAAACGCTATGAACCTCTATCCGACGTGCCGCCGGAGATTCTCGAAGAGGAGATGCCGGAAGAGGAACCTCTGGACGAGGACGTCCCGCCCGAGGTCCTCGCCGACGACGGTGAGGACGACGGTGAGGACGAAGCCGCCGCTGCCGGCCTGGGCTTCATCACCGGCCGGGCCGACCGTCAGCGCCAGATCGGCGACGCCGAGATGGAGCATCTGTACCGCCAGGCGCCGCCCGTCGCGGTCAATCCCGCCGCACCGGCCTGGGCCCGCCACCCCGACCCGCTCCTGCGCGGCCTCGAAGCCGAGCGCCACGGCTGGGACCCCGCCTGGGAGCGGCCGTGAGCGTCGTGGCGGTCGTCGCGGATCGCGCGCATTGACCCGGAGCGGGCCGGTTCCCATAGAATCCCGGCCCCATCCGATGCGCGAGCCGCACCATGCCCCTGATCCGCACGAGACGCCTCGCCGCCGCCCTGGTCGCGGCCATCCTCTCCGCCGGTGCGGGACTGGCCGGCCTGCCAGCCGCCGCCCAGCAGCAGGCCGGTCCGCGTCCGGCGCCGGGTGTCTGGAATTACGTCGCCCAGGACGGCCTGCACAAGGCGACGGTCCTCGACCTCTCGGGCTTCTTCCAGGTGCAGTGCAAGGAGGCGAAGGTCAGCATCGTCGTGCTGGTCAACAGCGAGGGCGCCCTGCCGACTGCGGGGCGCAAGGAGCCCCTCTCGGCGCAGATGCGTTTCGAAGGACAGACGATCCCGATCACCATGACCGAGCAGCCGAAATACGCCAGCGTCAGCGGCCCCATCCACACGACGGTCTATCTGGTTTCGGTCCAGGGACGCGGTCTCGACATCCTGAACGCGATCAAGAAGGCGCACGCCTTCCTGATCGACCAGGGGCCGGTCGTCTTCGCCTACTCGTCGAAGGGCTCGGGCGCCGCGATCTCCGACCTGGAGAAGGGCTGCGCCGCGCGCTGACGCCACTTAGCGGACACCGCCTCCTGACGTCACATGGTCTGCGACCAGGCTTCCGGCACCAGCGCATAGCCGTCGCCGCTGCGCTTGAGGTGGTTGAAGCCGGGGAAGTGGAGATGCATCCCGGTGACCAACAGGCGGTCGGTGGCGACACGGTCGAAGACGCGGCGCCGCGACGCCTCGGCGGAAGCGGGGTCGATGTCGTAGGCGACGGTGACCTCCGGCCGCGCGGTCTGGACCTCCGGCACGTGCACCGTGTCGCCCCAGATCAGCAGCTGCTGGTCGCCGGAGGCGAGGAGATAGGTGGTGTGGCCGGGCGTGTGGCCGGGCGCCGGGATCGCGGTGACGCCGGGAAAGACTTCGCCCTCGCGGAACAGGCGCCAGCGGTCGCGATAGGGCGCGGACTGCTCGCGCGCCGCCTGGAAGTTCATTCGCCGGGTCCGCTCGTCGGCCTTGGCCATCGCCGCGTCGTCGAACCAGTGCCGCTCCTCGTTCTCGTGGAAGACGAGTTCGGCGTTCGGAAAGAAGGGTTTGCCGGTCTTCATGTCGGTCAGGCCGGCCGAATGATCGGGGTGCATGTGCGTCAGCAGCACCGCATCGATGGCCGCCGGATCGACGCCCGCCGCCGCGAGGTGCGCCTGCAGCCGCCCGACGGTCGGTCCCATATAGTCGCCGGAGCCCGTGTCGATCAGCGCGGTCTTGCCGCCGGAGCGCACGATGAAGCAGTTCACCGACGTGCGCCGCCCCGGCACCGGCCGGAAGTTCGACGCCAGAATCGCATGCGCGTCGTCCGCGCCGATGCCGCGCAGCACCTCGACCGATCCGTCGAGGTAGCCGTCGCTCAGGGCCGTCACGGCGATGTCGCCGATGCGGCGGTGGTAGAAGCCGGGAATCTGCCCGGTCGGCATCTGGTCCATGGGGTTCCTCCGCTGGTTGGGCGCCAGCCTAGCGGCGACGGCACCCGGCGTGTAGGGGCGGTCATTCGGGCCTTGGTCGGCAGCGGCGTCGCGGGGTAAACGGAGATATGGTTCAGCTTCCCTTCGATGCGCCTCCGCCGCCCAAGCCGGCTGCGAGCAACCTTCCGGAGTTCAGCGTCGGCGACCTCGGCCGCGCCATTCGCTCGACCCTGGAGGGCGAGTTCGGTCGGGTGCGCGTCCGCGGCGAGATCAGCAACTTCAAGCGGCACGGATCGGGCCACCTCTACTTCCGGCTCAAGGACGACGAGGCGGTGATCGAGGCCTGCTGCTGGCGCCAGAGTGCCGCACGCCTCGCCATCCGCCCCGAGGACGGGCTGGAGGTGATCTGCACGGGCCGCGTCTCGGCCTATGTCGGCCGCTCGCAGTACCAGTTGATCGTCGAATCGATCGAGCTCGCCGGCGAAGGCGCCCTGCTCAAGCTGCTGGAGGAGCGGCGGAAGGCGCTCGCGGCCGAGGGCCTGTTCGACGAGTCGCGCAAGCGGCCCCTGCCCTTCCTGCCCGACGTGATCGGCATCGTCACCTCGCCGACCGGTGCGGTGATCCGCGACATCATGCACAGGCTGCGCGACCGCTTCCCGCGCCACGTGCTGCTCTGGCCGGTGGCGGTCCAGGGCGAGACGGCGGCGGCCCAGGTGGCGGCGGCGATCCGCGGCTTCGGCGCCATTCCGGCCGACGGTCGGGTGCCGCGGCCGGACGTGCTGATCGTGGCGCGCGGGGGCGGCAGCCTGGAGGACCTGTGGGCCTTCAACGAGGAGGTCGTCGTCCGCGCCGCGGCGGAGAGCCCGATCCCGCTGATCTCGGCCATCGGCCACGAGACGGACACGACGCTGATCGACTTCGCCGCCGACCGGCGCGCGCCGACGCCGACCGCCGCGGCGGAGATGGCGGTGCCGGTGCGGGCCGATCTGCTGGCCCAGCTGCTCGACCGCGAGCGCCGGCTGGTCTCCTGCGGCCGGCGGGCGATCGAAGATCGCGCGGCGCGGCTGGAAGGCCTGGCCCGCGGCCTGCCCGACGCGGCCTCGCTCCTGCAGACGGCGGTCCAGCGCCTCGACGACCGGAGCGAGCGCCTCACCAACGCGGCGGCCAACATGCTGGAGCGCCGCACCGGCCGGCTGTCCGAACTCGCGGCGCGCCTGCGCCACCCGCGCGACCAGATCGAGGCCAAGGCGAGCGAACTGCGCAGCCATGCCCGGGCCCTCGACCAGACGGCGGCGACGCTGGTGACCCGCGCCCGCCACGGCTTCGAGCGATTGTCGGCCGAGCAACGGTTGGTCCGCGGCATGGAGCGCCGGGTCGCCGACGAGCGAGTCCGTCTCGGCAACCTGTCGGCGCTGCTGGAGAGCTACTCCTACCAGCGGGTCCTCGACCGCGGCTTCGCCCTGGTGAAGCACGGCGACCACACCCTCACGTCACGGGCGGAGGTGCGGCCGGGCATGCCGCTGACGCTCACCTTCCGCGACGGCGACGCCCGGGCGACCGCCGCAGGCACCGAAGCGCCACCGGAGCCCGAACCAGCGCCGCAGGTGCGCAAGCCGCGCCGCCGACGCGACGACGAACCGGATCAGGGCAGCCTGCTGTAGAGCAGCGCCCGCACGGCCTCGGCGTCGGCCCAGTGCAGCGACATCGAGATGGGCCGCACCATCGCCCGCGCCTCGGGCGGCAGGCGGACATGGTCCTTCTCGGTCGTCACCGGGATCGCCCGCAAGGCGGCGGCGGCGTCGCACAGCCGCATCACCTCGTCAGGACGATAGCGGTGATGGTCGGGAAAGCTGCGGCTGCCGGCCACGTCGAGGCCCGATTCGGTCAGCATGTCGAAGAACTTCGAGGGCCGGCCGATGCCGGCGAAGGCGAACACCCGCGCGGTCGGCAGGGACAGGATGTCTGGACCGGGAACGGCCGTGGCGCGCAGTACCGGCAGGCGCGCGGCGAGGCGGTCGGCGATCCCGATCCGGTCCGCCCCGACGAGCACCGCCGCATCCGCGCGGCCGAGGCCCCGTGCCACCGGCTCGCGCAGCGGCCCGGCGGGCATCAGACGGCCGTTGCCGAAGCCATAGCCGCCGTCGACGACGACGAGCGACAAGTCCTTGCCGAGCGACGGGTCCTGGAAGCCGTCGTCGAGCAGCAGGAGCCGCGCACCTGCCGCGACCGCGGTCCTGGCTCCCGCTCGGCGGTCGCGCGCCATCCAGGTCGGCGCCGACCGCGCCAGCAGCAGCGGCTCGTCGCCCATGGCGGCAGCGTCGTGCAGGTCGGGGTCGATCCGCAACGGGCCGGCGGTGCGCCCACCATAGCCGCGGGCCAGGACGTGCGCGTCGCAGCCGTACCGCTCGCGCAGCAACGGCAGCAACGCCAGGACGACCGGCGTCTTGCCGGCGCCGCCGGCGACGAGGTTGCCGATGCAGACGACCGGAACGCCCACCCGTTGCGGCCGGCGCGCGACGAAGCGGGCGGCGCCCCACAAGCGGGCGACCGGCGTCAGCGGCTGGAGCAACAGCGGCCAGGCGCCGCGCCCGTCCTGCCAGAAGCGCGGCGGCCGCATCTCAGTCAGCTGCCGGCTTCCGGATCGGGTCGAGGAAGGGTGCGAGTTCCGCGAGAACCGCTTCGAGCACCCTGCCGCGCCCCGCGACGAACGCCGCCGCCGCATCGGCCAGTCGCTGTCGCTCCGCCGGGTCCGCTAGCAGCCGGTCGACGGTCGCACCCAGGCCGGCCGCATCGTCAACCAGCGCGGCCGCGCCGGCTTTCGTCATGCCCGATACGGTCTCGGCGAAGTTCGCGACGTGCGGGCCATGAAGCACCGCGCAGCCGAGCCTAGCCGGCTCCAGCAGGTTGTGGCCCCCGTGTGGCACCAGCGAGCCGCCGACGAATGCCACCGGCGCCAGCCGATAGAACAGGCCGAGTTCGTCGATCGTGTCGGCGATGTAGAGTTCGGTCTGCGGCTCGATGCGATCACCGGCCGACCGGCGCGCGACCGAGAGGCCCCCACGTCGCAGTTGGTCCGCGACCGCCTCGCCCCGTTCGGGATGGCGCGGCGCGATGATCGTCAGCAACGCTTCGTGCCGCCGCGCCGCGATGCGATGTGCAGCGCCGACAAGTTCTTCCTCTCCGGGATGCGTGCTCGCCGCCAGCCACACCGGCCGTCCCGCCACAGCGGCCCGAAGCCGGTCCAACGCCTCGCCGTCGGCCGTCAGCGGATCAGCAGCGTCCTTCAGGTCGCCGACGCAGCGAACCTTCAGCGCTCCCAGCGAGCGCAGGCGCGCCGCCTGCTCCGGGCTGCGTGCCAGACAAAGGGCGAAGCCTCTGAGCAGACTCGCGGCTGCCGACGGCGCCCGCGACCAGCGGCGATACGAGCGGTCCGACATCCGGCCGTTCAGCAGGACGATCGGGATGCCCGACCGCCGCACCTCGGTCAGCATGGTCGGCCACAGCTCCGACTCGACGAGAAGCGAGAGATCGGGCCGCCAGTGCCGCAGGAACCCGCGCACCGCCCCAGGCGTGTCGACGGGCGCATACTGGTGGATGGCACCCGGCGGGAGCCGGCGCGACAGCATCGACGCCGACGCGGTGGTCGTGCTGGTGACGAGCACGGTCGGTGCCGACGGACGGTCGCAGATCGCCTGCACCAGCGGCAGTACCGACACCGATTCGCCAATGCTCGCGGCGTGGACCCAGACCAGCCCGCCGGCGGGCCGCGCCATGCCGGGCACGCCGAGCCGTTCGCCGAGCCTTCCGGCATCTTCCCGCCCGGCAGCGAGACGGCGGCGCAGCAGGAGTCCAACGGCGGGAGCCGCAAGTGCCGCCGCTGCGCGATAGGCGGCCAGTCCCGCGCTCATGCCGTGCCCTCGCATCGGGCGGCCGGAGTGCGGAACTGCAGACCATGCAGTCGGGCATAGAGGCCCTGGCTCGCCACGAGGGCGCCGTGACTGCCGGATTCGACGATCTGGCCATCCTCGACGACGTGGATCAGGTCGGCATCGGCGATGGTCGACAACCGGTGCGCGATCACGATGCAGGTCCGCCCAGCCATCAGGCGCCTCAACGCGGCCTGCACCTGAGCCTCAGACTCGCTGTCCAGCGCCGACGTGGCCTCGTCGAGCAGCAGGATCGGCGCATCCTTCAGCATGGCACGCGCGATCGCGATCCGCTGCCGCTGCCCGCCCGACAGCCGCTGCCCCTGTTCGCCGACCATCGTCTCATAGCCGAGCGGCATCGCCCGAATGAAGTCGTCGGCGCCGGCCGCGACCGCGGCGGCTGTGATGTCGGCGTCGGTTGCGTGGGCGCGACCATAGGCGATGTTGGCGCGGACGGTGTCGTCGAAGAGGGCCGGCTCTTGCGTAACGATAGCGATCGCTTCGCGAAGCGAGGTCAGTGTGACGTCCCGGACGTCCTGACCGTCGATCGTGACCCTGCCCTCGTCGACGTCGAAGAAACGCGGAACGAGATTGAGAATGGTCGATTTGCCCGCACCGGACGGCCCGACCAGGGCCGTGGTTCGCCCGCCGGCTGCGACAAAGTTGGCCCCGCGGAGCGCTGCCGGCTGCGTCTCATAGCCGAACCAGACGTTCTCGAACCGGACTTCGCCGCCGGCGAGGCGAAGATCGCTTGCATCGTGGCGGTCTTGGATCTGCGGCTGCAGGTCGATCAGATCGAAGACCCGCTGCGCCGCAGCGAGCCCCTCCTGAAGGACGGCATTGAGGCTGGCGAGACCCTTGAGCGGCTGATACGCCATCATGAGGGCCGCGACGAAGGAGAAGAAGGTCCCCGGCGTCGTCGTGCCGGCGAGCACCCGGCCGCCGCCGTAGACGACGACCGAAGCGACGGCAATGCCCGTCAGCGCCTCCATGACAGGACGCGTCGCCGTGCGCAGCCGGGCTGTCTTCGCCAGTGCATCGGTGAAGGTATCGACGCGCAGACCGGCGCGCGCGGCCTCGTGATCCTCCCGACCGTAAGCCTTTACGTGCCGGGCGCCTTGGAAGGCCTGCTCGATCAGGCCGGCCAGACTGCCCGCCCGCTCCTGGGCTTGGGCAGAAGCCGTACGCAGGCGCCGACCGACCCTCACGATCGGCACGACCGCGGCGGGAAAGACGAAGAACGCCACAGTGGCCAGCCGCCAATCCTGCCAGAACATTACGCCGACGAGGCAGCCGAGCGTCACCGCGTCTCGCGCCACACCGACCAGTCCCCGGGCGAGCGCCTCGCGCAACAGCTGCAGGTCGGTGGTGAAGCGCGAAACCAGCGCGCCTGTACTGTTGGCCGCATAGAAGGCGAGGTCGGCCTGCAAGAGGTGCGCGTACATCGTCTTCTGAAGGTCGGCGACCACCTGCTGTCCGACGAGGGCGACAAGCACTTCCTGAAGGTAGGCGGCGCCGCCCTTGAAGCAGGTCAGCAGCACCACGGCGACCGGCACGATGACCAGCATCTCGACATCACGCTGGATGAAGACCCGGTCGAGCGCCGGCTGCATCAGCCAAGCCAGACCGGCTGTTGCCACTCCCCCGACGGTCATTGCCGCCATGGCGATTGCTATGCGGCGTCCATGGCGGCGAACATGGTCGCGCAGAAGCCGCCGCACGAGGACCGCGCTCCGCTCCGCGACGGGTGCTGCGTAGGTTGCCGACATCGCGGCAGTCATATCACAGGTCGACATCGTACCCGATGGTCGCGCCGCCGCGGCGCTCGGCCGCGACGGTCGATCAGGACATCAGGCGGCGCGCGGCACCATCACCTCGAACGGTCGGTCGAGCGGCGCAACGTGGTCGAGCAACGCGCGCGCACATGCCTGCCACGTGAAGCCGAGAGCATGTCGTCGGCAGGCCGCCGGATCCAGCATGAGAGCCGCCCGCACCGCCGCGCCGAGATTCTCCGAGAGCACGCCAACGGGAGACGAGCCCACGACATCGAGTGGCCCTCGCGTCGGATAGGCGGCCACCGGCACACCGGACGCGAGCGCTTCGAGCAGCACGAGCCCGAATGTGTCAGTCCGGCTCGGAAACACGAATACATCGGCGGCGGCAAAATACCGGGCTAGTTCCTCGCCATGCTTGGGGCCGACGAAGCGCACGGACGGATAGCGGCTCCGCAGTTCAGCCAGTTGAGGGCCGTCGCCGACGACGTATTTGGTGCCCGCGATGTCGAGCGACAGGAACGCCTCGACGTTCTTTTCGACGGCCACGCGGCCGACATACAAAGAGATCGGGCCAGCCCCCTCTAGGCAGGCGTCAGGATCAGGCCGGAACAGCGTGGTATCGACGCCACGCGACCAGAGCGCCAGATGCTCGAAGCCACGATCTGCGAGATCCGCCTTGAGCCCGGCGGTGGCGACGAGCGTCGCACGGGCGGGGGCGTGGAAACGGCGCAGGAGCCGGTAGCCCAGTGCGACCGGCATGCCGGTGCGCGCATGAACATACTCCGGGAAGCGGGTGTGGAACGCTGTTGTGAACGGCACGCCGCGCGCAAGGCAATAACGACGCGCGCGCCAGCCGAGCGGTCCCTCGGTCGCGATATGGATAGCGTTTGGCGCGAAGCTCTCGATGTCGCAGACGAACCGCCCGCCCGGCGGGAAAGCCAGCCGGATCTCCCCATAGGTAGGACAAGCGACGCTGCGATAGGATTCGGGGCTGATCACCCTAACCGTATGCCCCTCGGCCTCGATTAACGGAATGACCGTCGCGTAAGTTCTGACGACACCATTGACCTGCGGCGCCCAGGCGTCTGTCACGAGGAGTATCTTCATGCTGCCTGCGCCACCAGTTCGGGCACCGTGCGATCGACGACCTGCGCCATCTCCGCCCAATGAAGGATGTGCAGATGACCGCGATCGTCTTCTACGAGCGCAGTGCAGCTCTCTACCCAGTCACCATCGTTGCAGTAGAGAAGCCCATCGAAGTCGCGGATCGCGGCCGTGTGGATGTGGCCGCAGATCACGCCATCGACGCCGCGCCGCCGGGCAGCGGCAGCGACCTCCGTCTCGAACCTGCTGACGACCTGGACCGCATTCTTTACCTGCCGCTTCAGGTAGGCCGACAGCGACCAATAGGGCTTGCCGAATAGACGTCTGCCCCGATTGAACCAAGTGTTGAGCATTAGGGTGAGCGTGTAGGCATGGTCGCCGAGAACAGCCAGCCAGCGAGCATAGCAGACAACCGCATCGAACTCGTCGCCATGCACAACCAGAAGGCGACGACCATCCGCAGTCTCGTGGATCGCCTCGCCGACGATGCTGATGCCACCGAGTTCCGTGTCCAAGTAGCCGCGCATCAACTCGTCATGGTTTCCGGGAATATAGACGACCCGGGTCCCAGACAGCGCCTTGCCGAGAAGCGCCTGGATCACCTCATGGTGCAAAGCGTCCCAGTAGCCACGGCGCTGAAGCCGCCAGCCATCGACGATGTCGCCGACCAAATAGAGGTTCTCGCATTCCGTGCGGCGCAAGAAATCGAGAAGCATTGCTGCTTGGCATCCGCGCGTCCCTAGATGAACGTCGGATATCCAGATTGTCCTGTACCGAAGCTTCCGCATCACCACCCACCCCTGTGGATGCCAAACAATGATGCCGGTCTACAGGACTAATGTGACATCTTCACTTCCCGGACAGCCGACCTAACAAAATATATTATCCCTACAAACGGAAACGTCATGCACCCGAAACATAATCGCAATCTGCGAAGAGGTAGGCTTTGTAATTTCAGCCTGCGAGGCTCTACTCAGCGCCCAGCGACAGTCATGCCCTCGATCATCAAGGTCGGCGCGTTAACCGCCGCTCGGAACACGAGGTCGTCGGCGGCGGTCAGCGCGAGGAACATGTCCTTTAGGTTCCCAGCGACGGTAATCTCGCTCACCGGATACGCAATTTCACCGCGCTCGATCCAGAAGCCTGCGGCACCGCGGCTGTAGTCGCCCGTCAGAAGGTTCACCCCTGTACCGATCATCTCCGTCACGAGAAGCCCTTGGCCTATTTCGCGGATCAACTCGGCTGGAGATTGCCTACCAGGCTCGAGGTAGAGATTCGTCGTCGACGGAGACGGCGGGCCGCCGGTTCCGCGGGACGCATGGCCTGTGCTCGAGAGTCCGAGTTTGCGAGCCGCATAGAGATCGAGTACCCAACTCTTGAGGACCCCGTCCTGGACCAGCAGGGTCCGGCCGCTTGCGAGGCCTTCGGCGTCAAAAGGCTTCGATGCTAGCCCGCGCGGCTGCAGTGCATCGTCCACAATATTGATACCTTGCGGAAAAATCCGATCCCCCATGCGGTCCTTCAGGAAGCTGGTGCCTCGAGCGATCGAGCTTCCGTTGATCGCCCCGGCGAAACTGCGCAATAGCCCCCCCGCCAGCCGCTGGTCGATGATGACGGGCACTTTAGCGGTGGCGGCCTTGCGCGGGTTCAGCCGCCGGACCGCCCGTTCTCCGGCACGGCGACCGACGGCTGCGGGATCGTCTAGGTCCGCTCCGTGAACGGTGCTGCTGTAGTCATAGTCGCGCTCCATGCCGGTCCCGGAACCCGCCAGAGCGCTCACGCTGACGGAGTGGCTCGATCGCGCGTAAGCACCGGCGAAGCCGTTCGTTGCGGCCAAAGCGATTCGCGTCAGGCCCCATCCGGCCTCAGCACCCTCCGAGTTCGTCACGCCCGAGACGGCCAAGGCCGCCTCCTCGGCGGCGCGCGCCCTGTCGACGAGGGTTGCCGTCTCCGGCTCGGTCCAATCGCAGATGTCCAAGTCAGGCACCTGATGCGTGATCTGATCTGGATCAGCGATCCCGCAGAAGGCGTCCTCCGGCGCTACGCGAGCCATTGCAACGGCGCGTTCAACGAGTTCGGACACTGCTTCAGGCCGGCGGTCGTTGCCAGAAACGATCGCCTGCCTACGGCCTATGAAGACGCGAAGACCAAGGTCGTACCCCTCGCTTCTCTCCAGCCGCTCCGGGCGCCCGAGGCGCTGCGCGACAGAGATGGAGTGGCCCTCCGCCATCAGCACATCCGCCGCATCCGCGCCAACGGATTTTGCCTTCGCCAAGACATCGGCGAGGAAGTTCAGCAGATCGGCGTCAGGGGCAGTCATGTCAGCTATGCTTCCGTTGCGGCATGGGCTTCATGCGTAACACATTGCCCGTGGGCTGCGGCGGTCAAGATCCCGGGGCGCACGGGGATCCGTCGCAGAATTGCACTGACACGGTCAAGGACGAGGCACGATGTCGACAACATCTGCGCACGCGCTCGTCGTCGGCGGCACGGGAATGCTCAGAGAGGTCGTCCTACGGCTCGCTGCGAAAGGCGACGTGGTTTCCGTAATTGCCCGCGATGCAGCGCGCTTGACTGCCCTTGCAAGGGACGCTCCGACGCGCATAAATCCCATTGCCGTCGACTACTCCGACGATGAAGGTCTTGCGGCATCCCTTGCCGACGCAATCAATCGCGTCGGCCCGCTGGCACTCGCGATCCTCTGGCTTAGGCCCGGTGCACCGCGCGCCCTGGACACGATCGCGCGGATGGCGGACGAGCGCGCTGGTGAAGGCGCTGCGACTAAATGCCGTCTTTTCCGGATTCTCGGTAGCGCGGCAGCGGATCCCGCATTGCATCGGAGTGGCAATGGCAGCCGGTTTCGCGCAATGGAGGGTCTTCAGTATCGCGAGATCATCCTTGGGTTTCGCATAGAAGAGACGGGTTCGCGGTGGAATACCAACGCCGAGATCGCCGCAGGCGTGGTCCACGCGGTGGAGAACGATATCGACGGCCTCGTCGTCGGCGTTGTGCGGCCATGGAACGAGCGGCCTGCCGTCGCTAACGCTCAAGATGCGATGCGGGGCGGGTCGGGCGAAAGCTGACGAACGCCTCCTTGCCGGGTCCCAGCGGCAGCACTCTGTAGTCCTTCTGAAATGCCTGCTTGGACGCGTCGTATCGGACAAATATGGCCAGATCGTCGTAGAGCCGGACAAGCACATAATTCGCGTCATCGACGAGGTAGAGGAATGTGTTTCGCGACTCTGCCTTCCGCACAGCCCCGAACCAGCCCAACGCGATCGGGACGAACATCAGAGTGAGAGCCAGGAACGAGGCTTGGCATACTTGAACGGGCTGACCTTCCCCAATAAGCGAGAACCATAGGGACGCGATCCGGGCGGCCACCACGATTACACACATGACGAGCACCGCGCGAAGCCAAAGCGGCATCAATTGCGGCTCCGCCGACAGCGTGAGCGGTAGCGCCCAACCATCTAGGCCAAGCCCATAGGCCACCAGCAGCAGAGCCGCACCGACCGCCGCTGCCAGAAAAGGTGTCCGCAGGTCACCCTCGATCAACCCAGCCAGCATGAGGGAGAGCGAACCGAGGAACCCGCCAGCGGAACCAAGAAGGAACGCCAGGGTCAGCGCCTTCGGAAAACCCACGTCCGCAAGTGTGGGTGGGACGCCGAATCGAGCGAGAAAACCCAACTCGTAGAGGTAGGCGGCAAACCACAGGACGCCGATGAAACCTCCGGCGAACAGTGCTTCGCGCCCGACGTCCAGGGTCGAGTCGCGTCGGTTACCGCTCATTCTTCCATATCGCCCTGCCGGATCCGGGAAGGCCGTAATCACGCCAGCGGGACGTCACGCGCTCGGCGATATCGTCGCTCATCCGTAGCTTGCGTCCCCATTCACGATTGGTCTCCGGTGGCCACTTGTCGGTAGCGTCGAGGCCGATCTTGCTGCCCAACCCAGATACCGGGCTTGCGAAATCCAGGTAATCGATGGGCGTGTTCTCGACCACCGTGATGTCGCGGGCCGGATCCATGCGGGTCGAGACAGCCCACATCACGTCCTTCCAATTCCGCGCGTCGACATCATCGTCAACTACAATGACCCATTTCGTGTACATGAACTGACGCAAATAGGACCATACACCCAACATAACGCGCTTCGCATGCCCGGGATAGGCCTTCCGCATCGAGACGACGGCGATCCGATAGGAACAGCCTTCGGGCGGCAGCCAAAAGTCCACGATCTCCGGAAACTGCTGGCGCAATAACGGAATGAAGACCTCGTTGAGAGCTTCGCCGAGGACGGACGGCTCGTCCGGCGGCCTGCCGGTGAAGGTCGAGAGATAGATCGGATCGCGTCGCATGGTGATGGCGCTGACCCGAAACACCGGAAAGGGCTCGACTGCGTTGTAGTAGCCCGTGTGGTCCCCATAGGGCCCTTCATCGCCGTACTCATCGAGGGAGACGTGCCCCTCGATCACGATCTCAGCCTGGGCCGGTACCTTCAGGGGCACCGTCTTGCAGTCGACCAGCTCAACCTTCTCTCCGCGCAGCAAGCCCGCGAACTGGTACTCCGACAAGGTATCGGGCACGGGCGTCACAGCCGCGAGTATCGTTCCGGGATCGGCGCCGATAACCACCGCAGCCGGCAGGGGCTCTGGCTTCTCCGACTTCCAGCGTGCGTGATGCTGGGCGCCGCCGCGATGCTTTAGCCAGCGCATGAGAGTCGTATCACGCCCCGTCACCTGCATGCGGTAGATACCGAGATTGAAGTCGTCTTCGCGACGCTTCCCGGGTCCCTTCGTCACGACCAGCGGCCAAGTGATGAGGGGAGCGGGTTCGCCGGGCCAACAGCCTTGCACCGGCAGGAGCGACAGATCGATCTGATCGCCGGTCCACACCACCTCCTGGCATGGCGCTGTTCCGACCGTGCGCGGCTTCATCGCCATCACGGTCTTCAGGAGAGGCAGCATGCCGATCGCCTCGCGCCATCCGCCCGGCGGCTCCGGTTGCCTTAGAAAGGCCAGCGTCTCGCCGACCTCCCGGAGTTGCGCCGGCTCGCGGTTCATACCCCATGCGACCCGCTCGACGGTGCCGAACAGGTTGACGAGGACGGGCATCCGGTGAGGGGATCCATCCTCCGCCACGGGCCGCTCGAAAAGCACGGCAGGCCCACCTTCGGCGAGCAACCGGGTCTGGATCTCGGTCATCTCCAGGTGGGTCGATACCGGCGCCGACACCCTGACGAGGCGGCCTTCGCGTTCGAGCCGTTGCATGAACTCGCGCAGAGACTTGTAGGCCATTTGCAGTCCTGCGGCTGAGGCGGAACGGGAGGCGTCGGCGGCGTTCTGGGATTCTTAAGGCCGGGGGTGTGTATTGCAAGGTTCCGCTCGCAGGCTGCTCGGGTCGTGCGGCGGCGGACCTGGCGCTGGGAGTATGCCCGTCATGATTTGCTCGGATCGCCTGAATGCTTGGGTGCGGCTCGCTCGCCGGGAGGTCGCTGGGGCATACTCGGGCATCGAGATCGTGCACACGGCGCAGCGGCGCTGAAACGTCGGCCGGAGTGAATTGCATGCCGACCAAGGACGCCGAGTTGTATCGGCTGCGGCTGGAGAACGCGACGCTCCGGCGCGACCTCGCGAGCCTCCGGGAAGCCCAGACCACGATCGCCGGCCTTCGCGACGAGACGGAACGCGCGTTCATGATCTCGGTGACGCTCCTTGCCAAAGCGGCAGAGTTGCATGACGAAGAGACCGGCAACCACATTCTTCGCGTCGACCGCTATGCCGCCGACCTCTCGACGAGGATGGCGCTGCCCGCCGCCTTCTGCCGCGAGATCGGCTACAGCGCCGCCCTGCACGACGTCGGCAAGATGAGCATCGACTCCGCCCTCCTGCGCAAGCGTGGCAGCCTCACGCCCGCCGAGCGGCGCGAGATGGAACTGCACACCGAGTATGGCTGGCAGATCCTGCGGCAGTCCGACCGTCTGCGCATGGCCGCCGATATCGCACGCTGCCATCACGAGCGCTGGGACGGCCAGGGCTATCCGAGAGGCCTCGCCGGCGAGGACATCCCCCTCGCCGCACGGATCGTCGCCCTCTGCGATGTTTACGACGCCCTGCGCTCACCACGACCCTATAAGGAAGGCATGGCTCACGAGGATGTCCGGGAGCGGCTGGCCGCGGCCGACGGGCATTTCGATCCGGCCGTGCGCTCCTGCTTTCTGGCCCACCACGAGTCGTTCGCGGCGATCTACACGGATCTCGTCGACCGCAAGCCCGCGCGAGCGGACGGTGCCAGACCGGACCTGCCTTAGCCGCTCCTGACTGCGGCCTCGGGATGGCGCTTGCGCAGCAGCGCTTCGATCTCGCCCTCCATGCAGAGCTCGTCGCGCTGATTGTGCACGGTCGAGCGCAGCACGACGACGCCGGTCGTCCGGCCTGGACGCAACTCCTTCACCTCGAGCTGCGGATAGGTCGTGTCGCCCGAGAAGACCGGCTTGTGGAAGCGCGCAGACAGACCGACGACCGCGACCAGCGCGTCGCCCACCATGTGCGGGAAGTCGCCGGCGCCCGGCGCGGTCTGGATCAGCACCTGCATGCCGTGTGCGAGCAGGTTCGGAAAGCCCCGCGCCCGACAGTATTCGACGTCGTAGTGGATCGGATGATTGTCGCCGCTGGCCAGTTGGAAGGCGGCGAACAGGGCATCCGTCTGCGTGCGGGAGGGACTGTAGAAGACCTCGCCGACTTCGAAGTCCTCGAAGTAGCGCGGTTCGGCAAACTTGCTGCGGCGCACGGCTCGTCCTCAGTAAAGGCGTGTCTTGTACGACTCGGCGATGAAGGCCTCGGACTCGGCCGCGTCGCAATCGGCGATCTGGTCGGCGAGGATGCGGCCGAGGGTCGGGAAGCTCTTGCGCTCGACCCGCGTGTCGGAGTCCCAGAGCTTCGAGCGGATCAGCGCCTTGGCGCAGTGGAAGTACATCTGCTCGACCTTGACCAGCAGACCGGAGCGCGGCGCCCGCTCCTGCACGGCCAGCGGCGCGAGCAGCGCCTGATCGACGGTGACCGTCGCCTTGCCGTTGACCCGGAGCGTCTCGTTGATGCCCGGCACGAAGAAGATCAGGCCGACGTTCGGGTTGACCGACACGTTGGTGAGCGAGTCGATCCGGTTGTTGCCGAGCCGGTCGGGGATCAGCAGCGTGTGCTCGTCGATGACCGCGACGAAGCCCGGCGCGTCGCCGCGGGGCGAGCAGTCGGCGCCGTCCGGTCCCGAGGTTCCGAGCACGAGGAAGGGCGACAGGGCGATGAAGTTGCGGGCGTGCGTGTCGATGCGCGCCAGCTGCTTGCGCACCGCCTTGTCGCTCGGCGCGCCGTAGAGCGCACGAAGGTCGTCAGCCCCGCCGATACCGCCGTCCATGCCAGCCTCCTCTGCCGATAGCAGACGCTATCAGCCGGAACGGCGGTCGGGCAACCTCGAGCGCGAGCCTCAGAGCATGCCGAACAGGCGCACCCGCTCCTGCGGCTGCAGCGTACTCGCCACGGTACGGGCCGCCGCCTCGTCGGCACGCGAGACCGCCGTCGTTCGGTTGCGGGCGATGACCATGTCGGTCGGCTCCACCATCACCGCAGCGTCCAGGTCGGTCATCGCGCGCTCGACCTGCCCCATCCGCAGATAGGCAATGGCCCGGTTGTTCAGGGCCCGCGCCTTGTTCTCCCGCGACAGCTCGCCTTCGCGCAGCGCCTTGGTGTAGTAGGCCGCCGCCGCGTCGTGACGGCCCTGCAGCCCGGCCTCGTATCCTCTGTCGAAATCGTCGGTCCGGCCGGTGACCACCAGGATCACGGCCAGGACGACGAGCATGATGATCGTGTGCATCGCTACATCCCGCAGCGTCCCCGGCGGGCCTGCGCCGCCATCGGGTGCGGCCATCGGGGACAAGCGGCCAACATAGCCGGCGCAGGTTAGCCGGGGATGAACGGGCGGCGGCCGGAGCGATCCCGCCGCCGTCCCTCACGCGCGGCCGGCGCGCGCCGCGTTGTCGGCGATCGCGTCGACGATCTCCGGCACCGCCGGCTCGGGATAGTCGTGCCCCATGCCGGGGATGACGAGCATGCGGGCGTCGCGGACGGTGTTAGCGACGTCCTCGCCGCAGCCGACCGGCACCAGCGGGTCGTCGGCGCCGTGGACGACGAGCGTCGGGGCGCCGATCGAACTCAGATGCTCGACCCGGCCGTCGCCCGAGGCGATGCTGGCCAGCAGGTGCCGGCCGTGGCCGAGCGGCCGGTAGGAGCGGTCGTAGAGGCGTCCCGCCTTATCGCGGATCGCGGCCTCGTCCCGTGGGAAACCGGGGCTGCCGATCGTCCGCGCCGTCTCGACGGCCTCGTCCATGAACTCCTCGCGGGTCAGCTCCGGCTTGCGCTGCTTGCCGAGCCAGGCGCCCGCCGCCTCGCTCGGGCGCGGCAGGCCGCGGCGGCCCGAGGTCGCCATGATCGAGACGAGGCTGAGCACCCGCTCCGGATGGCGGATCGCGACGAGCTGGGCGATGGCGCCGCCGTTCGAGCTGCCGACGATGTGGGCCGCCGGGATGCCGAGCCCGTCGAGGAGGCGGGCGACGTCGTCGGCCATGTCCTCCAGCGTGTAGGGCGCCGCCACCTTCTGTTTCGCCCGGGCCGCGGCGAAGGCCGCCTTCAGGTCGGCCGGCCCGGCCGAATCGAAGGCGGTCGAGAGGCCCGCGTCGCGGTTGTCGAACATGATCACCCGGAAGCCGCGGTCGACGAGGCCGTCCACCAGGCTGTCCGGCCAGGAGATCAGCTGGGTCCCGAGGCCGCCGACCAGGACGAGCGGCTGACCGGTCTCCGGCCCTCGCGTCTCGTATTCCAGGTCGAGCCCGTCCACCGAAACCTGCGCCATGCCGCTCTCCTCCGCTCCGTCCTTGGCCTTTGTCGCCCGGCCGCGCTAGGCTGCCGGGCATGTCCAGACTTTCTAGCCGGTCCAACGCCAGATGACGAGCGCCGAAGCGGGGGCGGCCGCACCGGACTCCACACCGGAGACCACAGCCGCCTACCGCATCACGCTCCTCGTCATCGTCGTCCTCGCCTCGACCCTCTACGCCACCACGGTCCTGGTCGTCAGCGTGATCCTGCCGCAGATGCAGGGCTCGCTGTCCGCGACCCAGGACCAGATCTCCTGGGTCGTCACGCTCAACATCCTCGCCACGGCCATGGTCACGCCGATGACCGGCTGGCTGGTCGCCCGCTTCGGGCGGCGCAGCGTCATGCTCTGGGGCCTGGGCGGCTTTACTCTCGCGACGCTGCTCTGCGGCACGGCGACCTCGCTCGAGGAGCTGGTGCTGTGGCGCGTGGCGCAGGGCGCGCTCGGCGCCCCCCTCACCCCGCTGGCCCAGGCCGTCATCCTCGACACCTTCCCGAAACGCCAGCACGGCACCGTCACCTCGATCTTCGGCATGGGCGTCGTCGTCGGGCCGGTGATCGGCCCGATCATGGGCGGCTACCTGGCCGAGGCCTACAATTGGCGCTGGGCCTTCTTCATGATCTTCCCGGTCGGCGTCGTCTCCTGGATCGGGCTGGCCTTCATCCTGCGCGACGCGGGGCGCAGCCAGTCGGCGCGGCTCGACTGGACCGGCTTCCTGTCGCTGATCGTCGCCGTCGCCGGCTTCCAGCTGATGCTCGACCGCGGCGAGCGGGCCGACTGGTTCGACTCCATGGAGATCGTCGCCTGGGCCGCCATCGCCGCGCTCTCGATCTACGTCTTCGTCGTCCACAGCCTGATGGCCGACCGGCCGTTCCTGAACCTCCGCCTGCTGCTCGACCGCAACTACGCGCTCGGCCTCGTCATCGTCACCGTCTACGGCATGCTGAACTTCACGCCGATGGTGATGATGCCGCCGATGCTGCAGAACCTGATGGGCTACCCGGACGCCATCATCGGCGAATTGCTCGCTTGGCGCGGCGCCGGCGCCGTGCTGGGCTTCTTCCTCGCCATGTATGTCGGCAAGCTCGATCCGCGGATCGGCATGAGCGTCGGCTTCCTGATGCTCGCCGGATCCGGCGTGCTGATGATGAACTTCGACACCAACGTCACCCCGCACGACGTCGCCGTGGTCAGCGCCACCCAGGGCGTGGCCATCGGCCTGATCTGGGTGCCGCTGGTCATCGCCACCTATGCGACGCTCGACCCGCGCCATCTCGCCGAGACCTCTTCCGTCTTCCACCTCATGCGCAATCTCGGCAGCAGCCTGTTCATCTCGCTCTCCGTCACCACCGTCGTGCGCAGCGGCAATGCGAACTACCAGCGCATGACCGAATTCGCCTCGCCCTATCACGAGCCGATCGCCCGCGGGATCGCCGACGACCGCTGGAGCCTGGAGACCATCGACGGGCTGGCGCGGTTCGCCCGCGAGATCCACCGGCAGGCGGCGATGATCGCCTATCTCAACGCCTTCGCCCTGTTCACGCTGGCGTGCCTCGCGGCACTGCCGCTTATACTGCTGGTGCGCGTTCGCCGGGCGCCCCCTGCACCACCAGCCCCTGCACGACCACCCCCGGCCGCCGCGCGTGCCGCACGGCCACCCGAACAGGAAGCGGAAGCGACGTGATCCACCGTCCAGACCGGCTCCGGAGCCGCCTCGCATGATGCGGCGCCGCCTGCTGCGCCTCGTCCTGCTGATCGCCCTGCCGGCCGTGCTGATCGTCGCCGGCGTGACGGTCTGGCTCTCGGCCGGCCGCTACGTCGCGACCGAGAACGCCTATGTGAAGAACGACATCGTCCACATCGCCGCCGAGGTCGACGGCCGCGTCGTCGAGGTCTCCGTCGAGGACCACCAGGCCGTCGCGGCGGGCGCGCCGCTGTTCCGCATCGACCCCGAGCCCTACGAGATCGCGCTCGCCCGCGCCGAGGCCGAACTGGGCACCGTCGCGGAGAAGATCGCCGGCCTGCGCGCCGAGTACCGCGCGGCCGCCGCCGAGATCGGCGAGGCGCAGGCGCGGCTCGCCTTCAACCAGCGTCAGGTCGACCGCTACCGCAACCTGCAGTCGCGCGGCGCCGCCTCCACGGTGCAGCTCGACGAGGCGCGGCTGGAGCTGGACGTGGCACGCGAGCGCATCGCCGTCATCCGCGCCCGCATGCACCAGATCCTCACCAGCCTCGGCGGCAGTCTCGACCTGCCGACGGACGAGCAGGCGATGTACCGCGAGGCGGTCGCGCGGCGGAACAAGGCCGCCTCCGACCTGAAACGCACGGCGGTCGTCGCCTCGGTCGCCGGCATCGTCAGCAACATGCATCTGCAGCCGGGCGAGTATCTGGAAGCCGGCGACCGCGTCTTCACCCTGATCGCCAGCGAGCGGCCCTGGGTCGAGGCGAACCTGAAGGAGACGCAGCTGACCCACGTCCGGATCGGCCAGGAGGCATCCTTCACCGTCGACGCCTATCCCGGCCGCACCTGGAAGGCGGTGGTCGACAGCATCAGCCCGGCGACGGGCGCCGAGTTCGCCGTGCTCCCCGCCCAGAACGCCACCGGCAACTGGGTGAAGGTGGTGCAGCGCCTGCCCGTGCGGCTGCGCATCCTCGATCCGGTCCGGGACCCGCCGCTGCGTGCCGGCATGACCGCCACGGTCAGCATCGACACCGGACGCGAACGCAGCCTGGGCGACCTCTGGGGGCCGTGACCTCAGCCGGCGCGCCTGCGCTCCGGCACGAGGAGCTCGGCCATTATGGGACCCGCCATCAACGGGCCGGCCAGCGTCGCGGCCGGCCACGCCGCGGCGGTGCGTGGCAGGCGTCGCAGGAGATCGCGTTCGAAGGGTGATGCCGGCGCCGTGTGAAACGTTTTGGAACGTCGGCGGGACGATGTTTCACGGAGCGTGGCAGGGGGCGTGGCAGGGACCGCCGCTGGTGCGATGTTCGCCGCAGCGTCCGCTTGAGGGGCAACGGCTTCCGGCGCCGGTGCGGGGATCTCGGGTGGTTCGGCCTCGACGCCGGGCTCCAGTTCGAGCGGTGTGTCCAGGGCGAACAGCGCCGCGTCCACCGGCGGCCCCTCGCCCCATGCCGCCGCGTCCGCGGCGAGCGCGAGGCCGGCGTCCGCGTCGCCGATGTCGGTCCTGGCGATCCCCAGCCGGTCCGCCACCCAGAAGGCGGCGCGCAGGTCGCCGCGCCGCACCGCCGTCTCGATCGCGTCGACCGCCGCGGCGTGCAGCCCCCTGAAGCGCGACGCCGCCGCCACCGCCAGGAAGCGCCGCTCCTCGGCGATGCGCGTCCTGAGCCGCTCCGACCGCTGCAGCACCCGCCAGAGCGTGCTGCGCGAGCAGCCGAGCCGATCGGCGACGGAGACAAGCGTATCGCCGCGGGCGATCCTGATAGCGGCCTCGGTCCAAGCAGCCGGCGTGGCGACCCGGCTGCCGTCGCCGGATGGGCGGGGCGGCGAAACGGCGATGGCGTGCTGGACGAACGGGTCGGGCGCTGCGGCGCCGTCGAGCGGGGACATCTTCATCTCCTTCGGATGAGGGGACTGAGATCCTATAAATGCCGCGACTCAAGATAAAGGATTTTTCACCTATAATCGGCACTAAATCCGAGAGAGGCAGAGGAGTGTGGCGGCGGCGCCACGGCCGCCGCGCAACCCAAGATGCGCCGGTCGAGGCTCTCCCATTCACTTCCGCTTAACGCCCCTCCCCTTTAATTTTGGTTGTGCCTGCAGCGTGCAGGTTGCTTTGGGGGTACAATGAAAGTCGTGACACGCGTCGTCGCGGGAGCATTCGCTCTTGCGCAGGTGAGCTGTGCGTCCTCTCCGGACTCTATCGAGGCCCGGTACGTCAGCCCGAACACCTATGGAAACTGGAGCTGCCCGCAGCTCTTCGACGAGAAGGCCCGCATTTCTTCGGAAGTGACGCGGGTATCGGACCTGCAGCGCGAGAACGCCAATACCGACACCGCGATGGTGGCCATCGGCGCGATCGTCTTCTGGCCGGCATTGATCGCCCTGGCGGCCACCAAGGACCGCAAGGAAGAACTCGGCCAGCTGAAGGGGCAGCACGACGCACTCGAGCAGAACATCACGGTGAAGCAGTGCAACGCACCACCGCCGATGATGCAGGCGACGGCGCCGGCCCCCGACGCCGCGGCGGCGGCTCCCGCCCTGGCAGTCGTGCCGGTCGATCCGGCCGCCCCCGCCTCGGCACCGGCCACGCCCGCTGCGACGGCAACGCCCGCTGCGGCGGCAGCACCGGCAGCGAGCGCGGGCGATCCCGACGAAGCCGTGGTCTGTCAGACGGGCGACCTGGCCATGTCGCGCACCCGCGGCGACTGCCTCGCTGCGGGCGGCCGGGAAATCTGATCGCATACGTCGGAACGGCCTGCGGTCAGAGCGCAGGCCAACGGCGGGAAAAGACGGAATGTTGTAGCAGTCACACCAAGCGCGATTTCGGCTCCAGTCCCGAATATCCAGGGAGGGGACGGCGAGCTGGTGGTCACAACCCAACGGTTTATGCCCTCCAGGCCCCGGATCACGTCCAGGGCCGGCTGTTCAGGGCGGCGAGCAGGGTCGTGTCATGGCGCTTGTCGTCGTGGGTCAGGGTGCCGGGGGCGCTCGCCTGGAATCCGCCGGCGTCGCGTTCACCGTGGAGAACGGCGGTGGTCCCAGGGTGCGGTTGAGAAGGGAGCATCGATGATGAAGACAGCGGCGACACACCATGCGTAAAGGTTGCTTCGCACTAGCTGTATGCGCGCTCGCGATAGCGGCGTCCGGTCCCGCAGCGGCGTACTGTAGGGAGCCGTCCCCTCCGTCTGCGCGGTCCAAACCGTCGAAGCCCTCGATACCGTCATGTGTGGACGAGCGGAACCGAACCCATACATGCGAAGCTTGGGTAATATCGAGCTTCAAGAAGGCGGTCAGGGAATACATCAAGGACGCCCGCGTGTATGCGGACGAGCTGAAGAAGTATGTGAGTGACGCCGGAGAATATGCGAAGTGTGAACTCCGCAGCCTGCGGCCACCTGAGTATTGAACGCCGCTATCCTCTATCGATAACGCCCAGACCGGGGCGAAGGTACGCATCCGATCACGCCCAATGCGACCGCGGCGACAGTGCAAGCGACTTTGAAGGTGGGTGCGCGGGCCCTGGATTGCTTCGGTGCGCTCGCAATGACGGCGTGGCACGACGCGGGCAGCGGCGGGGCCCCAAAAAGGGAGCCCCTCCCCCGGGGGGCCAGGGGAGGGGTGGGAGACGGGAGCTTCATGCGCCGCTGACGCTTCCTGCGCCGACGACGCATGGACATCTGACCCGAGCGGCATCGGGCGGTCGATACCCCAAAAATAGGGAGGTGCAAGTGAAGGGCGGCGACACGTCTGGACATTTGGCCGTGCCGAAACGGTCGTATCGCGGCCGTTCGGCGTAATCCGATCGGCGCGTCCGCCGGTCGTCGCCGTCCGACCCGCCGCGATCCGTCGCCGCCGGTCCGGACGATGCCTGCGCCTCAGCGCGGGGCGGACGGCCCCTCGCCGGCGAGGGGCATGGACGGGAAGGTCAACAGGACCGTGGTGCCCTTGTCGGGAATGCTGTCGATGCGGAGGGTGCCGCCCTGCATCTCGATCATCGCCTTGGCGAGCGGCAAGCCGAGCCCGGTGCCGGCGTGGCGTGCGCTGAGCGGATTCTCGACCCGGCCGAACGGCGTGAGCGCGGTGACGATCTGCGCGGGCGTCATGCCGATGCCCGTGTCGGACACCGACAGTTCCAGCGTTCCGTCGCGCAGGGCGAGGCCGACCGTCACGCAGCCGCCACGCGGGGTAAACTTCACGGCGTTGCCGATGATGTTGAGCAGCGACTGACGCACCATGCGCTCCGGTGCGACCAGACGCAGGTCCGGCGGACAGGGGTCGATCACCAACTTGACACCCTCGCGGGCGGCGAGCGGACGGATCATCCGGCCGACGGCCGACAGGAGGTCGGCGACGGCGAACTCGTTCTCGGCCTGGGCGAGGCCGTGCCCCGCCTGGATGCGCGACAGGTCCAGCACGTCGTCGATGATCGAGAGCAGGTGCTGGGCGCTGTCGTTGATGTCGCCGGCATACTCGACGTAGCGCGAATTCCCGACCGCACCGAGATGCTGGTCGCGGATGACCTCGGAGAAGCCGATGACCGCGTTGAGCGGCGTGCGCAACTCGTGGCTCATGTTGGCGAGGAAATCGGACTTGCTGCGATTCGCCTGCTCGGCCGCATCGAGCGCCAGCGCGAGCCGCCGGACCATCGCCTTCTCACCGCGGCGAGCGGCGGCGAGCCTACGGATGATCGACTGCGCATAGAGGATGACCGGCAGCGACACTCCGGTCGCGACGAACGCGACCTCCAGCAACATACCGACGTCGAGCGTCACGCCGCGCGCAGCCGCAAGCACGGCATGCAGGAGTTCCGCCGCGACCACCGCGGAGACCGTCAACAGCGCCGTCGCGCCCGCCATGCCCAAGCGGCCGAAGAACCGATTGATCCGGCCGAACTTCGGCGTCGGGCGCTCAGCCGCGAGCGCCGTCCTGGCGTCGTCGGCGACGGTATCCTGCGGCGAGAATGTGGCGTGCGCGATCATTTCCCTGCTTGTTTACGCGCCCAATCGCTTTCAGCCGGTTAATGAGCCCGCATTTATAGCAACTAATGTTAATAATCGCGCCCGCATCCGACCGCCGCCGAACGGGCCAGCGGCGATGCGGACACAATGGACGGAATTGCACGCGCGGCCCGCCGGCGCGTGCGTGGGGTGCGTGCCTCGCCCCGGACGCGGCGATAGACTGCCGCGATCGTCGAGGGGAAGCAGACCATGCCGCGTTCAGCCACGAGTCTCGCCGGTGCCGTTCACGCTTTCCTGCTGCGGGCCGGCGATCGCCTGCGGCATCGCGGCCTGACGCTCGCGGCGGGGCTGATGCTGGTGCCGCTGCTGGCGACGTCAGCATCGGCGCTCGACCTGCCCGGCCTGCCAGCGGACGCCGAGCGCTACGAACGGCAGATCCTGGAGAAGGCACCGCCGCAGCCGAGCGTGCAGGCCCAGACCGCGGCCAAGGCCAAGGCGGCGACGGCGGCGAAGGCCGGCAACTGGCAGGCGGCGGCCGCCGCCTTCGCCGACGCGATCCGCGCCGGGGCGGGCGACGGCGAGACCTGGGCGGCGCTGGCCGACGCGCTGGCGAAGGCCGCGGCACCGGTGCCCGGAGACAAGCCGCCGGCGGCGAAGCCGGGTGCGAAGCCTTCTGCCCCTGCCCCCACCCAGGCGCAGGGCGCCGAGGCGCTCGCCGCGCAGGCGCTGCAGGCCTCGTGGCTGGCCTATGTCTATGCCGAGACGGTCGAGGCGAACACGGCCGCGCTGGTGCGCATCGGCACGCTGCTGCAGGACCGGATGAACCGGCCCGGGCAGGCGCTGGACGCCTTCAAGGAGGCGTTCGCGCAGGATCCGGGCGATGCGGACCTGGCGTCGCGGGTGCTGACGCTGCGCCGGCAGGTCGGGCTGCAGCTGCGCGGGTTGCGCACCGACCCGGAGAGCACGCCGCCGCGCGCCTGCTTCGACTTCGCCGATCCGCTGAGCACGGCGCGCGACGTGCGCTTCGAGGACTTCGTGCGGATCGAGCCCGAGACGCGCGTGTCGGCCGAGGCGAGCGGCGAGAGCCTCTGCCTCGCCGGGTTCGAACACGGCCGGACCTACAGGGTCGAACTGCGCGAGGGCCTGCCCGCCGCCGACGGCCTGACACTGAAGACGGCCGAGCGGCAGACGGTGCGCATGGGCCACCGGGCGCCCTCGGTCGCGTTCACCGGCAGCACCTTCATCCTGCCGCCGGTCGGCGACGGCCTCCCGGTCGCGACCGTCAACGTCGAGCGTGTCGACGTGACCGTGTATCGCATCAACGACCGGAGCGCCGTCGACCCGATCGTCGCCAACGACTTCCTGACCAACCTGTCGCGCTGGTCGGCGGAGGAGATCGCCGAGGGCAAGGGCGAGTTGGTCTGGAAGGGCAGCATGGCGGTGGCCGCCGCCGAGCGGAACCGGCAGGTACGCACCGCCTTCCCGCTGGGCCAGGTGCTGGACCGCAAGCGGCCCGGCATCTACGTCGTCACGGCGGAGCCGGCCGACGGCGTGCCGGGAACGCAGCAGTGGAACGTCGCGACGCAGTGGGTCGTGGTGTCCGACATCGGGCTGACGACGCTGGCCGGGCGCGACGCGCTGCATGTCTTCGCGCGCTCGCTGGAGACGGCGCAGCCGCTGGACGACATCGACGTGCGGCTGATCGCGCGCAACAACGAGGTGCTGGGCGAGGCGAAGACCGACGCCGAGGGCAAGGCCGCATTCGCCGGCGCGCTGATGCGCGGCGAACGCGGCAACGCGCCGGCGGCCGTCATGGCCTATGGCGCGGGCGGCGCCTTCATGCTGCTCGACCTGACGCGGGCCGCCTTCGACCTGAGTGACCGCGGCGTCGAGGGCCGGCCGGCACCGGGGCCGCTGGACGCCTTCCTGTGGAGCGATCGCGGCGTCTACCGCCCCGGCGAGACGGTGCACCTGGGTACCATGCTGCGCGACGAGACGGTCGCGGCGGTCGAGGACCTGCCCGTCACGCTGGACGTGCGCCGGCCGAACGGCAGCCTGTTCCGCCGCATCGTGCTGAACGACCGGCAGGCGGGCGGCGCCGTGACCGCAATCGAACTGGCCGACACCGCGCCGCTGGGCGGGTGGATGGTCGAGGCGCGCATCGACCCGGAGGGCGAGCCGCTGGGCCGGCTGGGCTTCCACGTCGAGGATTTCGTGCCGGAGCGGCTGAAGGTCGAACTGGCGACCCCGGCCGCGGCGATCGAGCCGGACCGCGCGGTGACCGTGACGGCGACGGCGACGTTCCTCTACGGTCCGCCGGCGGCCGACCTGGACGGTGCGGCGGAGATGGTGATCGAGCCGGACCCGGCCCCCTTCCCGCAGCATGAGGACTATCGATTCGGGCTGGTGCAGGAGAGCTTCCCGGCACGCCAGCAGGACCTCCCCTTCCCGACGACCGATGCGGAGGGCAAATCGTCGATCCCGGTGCTGCTGAGCGGGTCGCCGGACACGACGCTGCCGCTGAAGGCCACGGTGCGGGTCGAGGTGTCGGAGCCGGGCGGCCGGCCGACGCGCCAGACCCTGAGCCTGCCGGTGCGGCTGCAGCCGATGCTAATCGGCGTGGCGCCGCGCTTCCGCGAGGGGCGGATCGCCGAGGGCAGCGAAGCGGCGTTCGACGTGATCGCCGTCGACGGCGGCGGCACGCGCATCGCGGCACCCGAGCTGACATGGGAGCTCTACGAGGAAAAGACCTCATGGCAGCTCGTCTCCTCCGACGGCACCGCGCGCTATCAGCCGGTGACGCGCGACGAGCGGCTGCGCGGCGGGACGCTGGCGGTGAATGCCACCGAGCCGGCGGAGGTGGCGGTCGGGACGCTGCCGTGGGGGCGCTATCGCGTCGAGGTCTTCGGCGGTGCCGGCAAGGCGGCGACGAGCGTGCGCTTCGCCTCCGGCTGGGCCGTCGGCCCCGACGACGCCGAGCGCCCGGACCGCGCCGGTGTCTTCGTCGAGCGCGAGCGCTACGCGCCGGGCGAGACGGCGTCGGTGCGGATCGAGCCGCCCTTCGCCGGCGAGCTGCTGCTCACGGTGGCGACGGACACGGTACACTTGGTGCGGCAGCAGGCGATCCCGGCCGAGGGGGCGACGCTGGAGATCCCGGTGTCGGCCGACTGGGGGCCCGGCGCCTACGTGACCGCGACGATCTTCCGGCCGCTGGTCAAGGACCAGCCGCGGGCGCCGGTGCGCGCCGTCGGCCTCGCCTGGGTCGGGGTCGATCCCGGCGGGCGGCGGCTGGAGGTGGCGGTGAACGCGCCCGAGCAGGTGCGTCCGCGCCGGCCGATGCAGGTGCCGATCGCCGTGAAGGGCGATATCGGCGACGGTAGGGCGTTCGTGACGCTGGCCGCGGTCGACGAGGGCATCCTGCAGCTGACCGACTTCGAGACGCCGGCGCCGCAGGCGCATTATTTCGGCAAGCGCAGCCTGGGCCTCGACATCCGCGACGATTACGGCCGGCTGATCGAGTGGACCGGGGCGCCCGTCGGCGACATCCGCCAGGGCGGCGACGAGGCCGGGCTGGGCCGTTCGCTGCCCGCCGTGCCGACGCGCACGGTGGCGCTGTTCAGCGGACCGGTGCAGCTGGATGCCGGCGGCAACGCGACGGTGGCGCTCGACATTCCGGACTTCAACGGCCGGCTCAGGCTGATCGCGGTGGCGTGGTCGGTGGCCGGGGTCGGCGGCGGCGAGGCCGCGACGATCGTGCGCGACCCGCTGGTCGCCGAGGCGAGCATGCCGCGCTTCCTGGCGCCGGGCGACGAGAGCCGCCTGACCCTGTCGCTGCACAATGTCGAGGGCGAGGCAAGGTCGTATAAGGTCGAGATGCGGACCGAGGGGCCGGTGGCGCTGACGGGTACGCTTCCGGGCACGCTGCCGGTGACGGCGGACCTGGCGAAGGACGAGCGGCGGACGGTGGAACTCGGCCTGAACGGCACGGGTGCCGGGATCGGCCGGATCGTGCTGCACGCGACGGGGCCGGGCGGGCTCGACATCACGCGCGACTGGCAAATCACTGTGCGGCCGGCACGGCCGGCGGAGACGCGCCTGGAGACGTCGCAGCTGCATCCGGGCGAGACGTTCGGCGCGGAAGGATCGATGCTGGCGGGCTACGTCCCCGGCACCGGCGGCCTGTCGCTCACCTACGGCAACGGGCCGCGCATCGACGTGGCGGGCCTGTCGCGGGCGCTCGACCGCTGGGCCTATGGATGCCTGGAGCAGACGGTCAGCCGGGCGTTCCCGATGCTGGCGTCGCAGGACTTCGACATCGATGTGGACGTCGACGAGGCGGTCGGGCGGGTGCTCGACATGCAGCGCTACGACGGCGCCTTCGGCCTGTGGAGCGCGCGCGGCAGCGAGGACGCCTGGGCGACCGCCTATGCGATGGAGTTCCTGACGCGGGCGCGCGATGCCGGCCACCCCGTCCCCGAAGCGCCGTGGCGCGACGGGCTGGCGTGGCTACGGCTGCAGACCGAGGAGGGCGGCGGCCCGGCGGAGGCGCTCGCGGTACGCGCCTATGCGCTCTACGTGCTGTCGCTGTCCGGATCGGCGCGCATGCCGGCGCTGCGCTACTATCACGACGCGCTGCTGGAGCGGATGCCGACGCCGCTCGCCAAGGGCCAGCTGGGGGCCGCACTGGCACGCGGCGGCGACATGGACCGCGCGCGCAGCGCCTTCGCCTCCGCCCTCGACAAGACGGCGCGCGAGCACTGGACGGTCGACTACGGCTCGACGGTGCGCGACGCGGCGGCGCTTGTCGTGCTGATGCGCGAGGCGGGCGTTCTGCCGGAGCGGCTGCCGGAGCTGATCGCCCTGCTGCCGGTCGGCACCAACGTCGCCGACCAGACCAGCACCCAGGAACAGGCCTGGATGCTGCGCGCGGCCAGGAGCGAAAGGGCCGGGCAAACGGCGATCAGCCTCGCCGTCGACGGCACGGTGCGCACCCTGCCCGACCCGGCGCTGATCGTGCCGGCGGTAGCGACGCCCCAGGACCGGGTGACGCTGCGCAACGCCGGAGCGACGCCGCTGTGGCAGGGGGCGACCTTCACCGGCGTGCCCGCGACGCCGCAACCGGCCCAGCGCAACGGCATGCGCGTGTCGCGCAAGTTCCTGAACCTGGACGGCCTGCCGACGAACCTCGACGCGGTGCACCGCAACGACAAGTTCGTCGTCCTGCTGGAGGCCGAGGCGCAGACGGGCGTCGAGCACCGCGCCCTGCTGACGCACGGCCTGCCGGCCGGGTGGGAGATCGAGACGATCCGCCTCTCCGGCGATCCGGCGACGGGCTACGAGTGGCTGGGCGACCTGTCCGAGCCCGAGGCGGCGGAGGCGCGCGACGACCGGTACGTGGCGGCGGTGAACCTGACGCCCGACAGCCCGAAGGTGCGGCTCGCCTTCATGGTGCGGGCGGTGACGCCGGGCCGCTACGAACTGCCGGGGGCCGCGATGGCCGACATGTACCGGCCGACCTTCTTCGCCCGCCAGGCCGCCGGGCGGATCGCCGTGCTGCCGTGAGGCCGAGAGCGGCCGCGATCGGCGCGGCCCTCGCCGCCCTCGCGGCAGGCGGGCTCGCCGCGCTCGACCGGGCGTTTCCGCCGGACCTGTCGGCGCTCACCGACGTGTCGGTGGCGGTGGAGGACCGGGAGGGCAGGCTGCTGCGCCTGTTCACCAACGGCGAGGGACGCTGGCGGCTGCCGGCGACGGTGGCGGACGTGCCGCCGCACTATCTGGCGGCGCTGAAGGGCTTCGAGGACGGGCGGTTCGACCGGCACCTGGGCGTCGACCCGCTCGCCATCGCGCGGGCGGCGGGTCAGAACCTGATGGCCGGGCGGACCGTGTCGGGCGCCTCCACCCTGACGCAGCAGGTGGTGCGCCTGCTCGAGCCGCGACCGCGGACGCTCGGCGCCAAGGCGGTCGAGGCACTGCGCGCCGTGCAGCTCGAACTGCACCATTCCAAGGACGAGATCCTGGGCATGTACCTGACGCTGGCGCCGTTCGGCGGGCCGGTGGAGGGGGTGCGGGCGGCGGCGCTGGTCTATTTCGGCAAGCCGGCGAGCGCGCTGACCCCGGCCGAGGCGGCGCTGCTGGTGGCATTGCCGCAGTCGCCGACGCGGCTGCGCCCCGACCGGCACTCCGCGGCGGCGCAGGCGGCACGCGACAAGGTGCTGGCGCGCGTGGCGGATGCGCTGGGGCCGACGGTCGCCGCCGAGGCGCTGGCCGAGCCGGTGCGCCTGACGGAGCGTGGCCTGCCGATGCTGGCGCCGCGGGTCGCGGCCGGCCTGGCGCGCGGGGCGGCGGGGACCGTCCGCACCACCATCGACGGCCGGCTGCAGGCGGCGGTCGAAGCCCTGGCGCAGCGTGCGGTCGAGCCGCTGGGCGATGCGGTTTCGACGGCGATCCTGGTGGTCGACAATCGCGACCGGTCGGTCGTCGCCCATGTCGGCGGGCTCGGCCTGCTCGACGCGCGCCGGGCGGGCTTCGTCAACCTCGCGGACGCGGCGCGGTCGCCCGGCTCGGTGCTGAAACCCTTCGTCTACGGCATGGCGTTCGATGCGCGGATCGTGCATCCGCGGACCATCGTCGCCGACGTGCCGACGCGCTTCGGCGCCTACGAGCCGGCGAACTTCGACCATCGCCACCGCGGCGACCTGACTGTCGCCGAGGCACTGCAGCGCTCGCTGAACATTCCGGCGGTGGCGGTGCTGAGCGAGGTCGGCACGCTGAAGTTCGCCGACGCGCTGCGCCGGTCCGGGGCGGTGCTGCACCTGCCGGCGGGGGCGGGCCGCGCGCACCTGCCGATCGTGCTGGGCGGTGCGGCGATCAGCCTGAGCGACGTGACGGCGCTGTTCGCCGGCCTCGCGACCGGCGGCGAGGTACGGCCGTTGCGCACGCGGCTGGATCAGGCGCCGGGCGTTGCCTACCGGCTGATGTCGTCCGCGGCGGCGGCGCAAGTGGCGGAGATCCTGCGCGGCACGTCGCTGCCGACGGGGTCGCCGCGCCTCGCCGACGCGCGCGCCGCCGGCATCGCCTTCAAGACGGGGACGTCGTTCGGCTTCCGCGATTCCTGGGCGGTCGGGTTCACGGCGGACCACACCGTCGGTGTCTGGGTCGGCCGGCCGGACGGCACGCCGATGCCCGGCACCTACGGCCTGGAGACGGCGGCGCCGATCCTGATGCGCGTGTTCGACCTGCTGCCAGTGGCGCCGCCGGCTCGGCACGAGAACGCGGCGCTGACGGGAGCGGCACCCCCTGCCCTCGCCCGCTTCAGCGTCGGCGACGCCCTGCGCGCCCCCGGTGCCGTGGAGCGGCCGGACCGGCTCCAGGTGCTGGCGCCGGCGAACGGCGCCACGGTGACGCTGTCCGCCGAGGGCGCCCAGGAGGTCGCACTGCGCGCCGCCGGCGGCCGGCGGCCGCTGCGCTGGCTGGTGGACGGACGGCCGGTCGAATCGGCGGCGTACCGCCGCGGCGCGCTCTGGCGCCCGGACGGACCGGGCTTCCACCGGGTCGTCGTGGTCGACGCCGACGGGAGATCGGAGGCGCTGGACGTGCGGGTGAAGCGCGAGGGTTCTCGCGTGGCCGGAATCGGACTGATCATGGTAGCCCCTGATCCCGACGGCGTTTTCATTCCCCAGGGCTCGGAAGCGTCGGTCCGGTAGCATTACCGCTGCTGCCACCGCGACGGCGGATCCACTGGCGAATACGCACCAACGATGCCTATCTTCTCCAGATCGAACGGCCGACGAGGGATGTTCCGATGACCGCCTTGCGTAAGCGCCCCGCGTCCGACGCGACAACATCCGCCAGAAGCGTCCGAGGGCAGGTGAGCGAGTCAGGCAGGTTGAGCCTGCCAGCCGACTTGCGGCGGGCGGTGGGCCTCGAACGCGGCGGCCCGGTATCGATCGAGGTCGTCGACGGCGCCATCCGGATCCGGACCATGACCGAGGTCAAGGAGCGGATCCGCGCCCTCGCCCGATCCAGCGGCCTCGCCGAGAAAGCGAGCGTCGCGGACTTCGTCGATTGGCGGGCCTCCGAACGGGCAGATGAGGAGACAAAGGCGCGAAAGCGGTGAGTAGCGTCGTGATGGATGCGTCCGCCATCCTCGCCGCGATTCTCGGCGAGGCGGGCGGCGATGCCGTATTCGACAGATTGGACGACGCTCTGATCAGTACGGTGAACGTCGCCGAGGTCTATACCTATGCGACGATCAGAGAGATGGCGACGGCGGCGATCGACGCCTTCTTCGCGGAAACGGGAATCGAGATCGTGCCGTTCGACCAGCCACAGGCGATAGCGGCAGGCAGGCTCGCCAGCGTCACCCGAAGGCCGGTCTGTCACTCGGCGATCGGTCGTGCCTAGCGCTCGCGCAAATCAATGATGCCGACGTCCTGACGGCTGACCGCGCATGGCAGCGGGTCGCCGACTCGGCGGGGCTGCGCGTCACATTGCTCCGTTAGCTCAGGCCGCCGCGTTCCGCTCGTCGCCCTGCATCCAGAGCCAGCCGACTGACACCACGGCGGCCGACAGCAGGACCAGCGAGAACCAGTTGAGCGGGTGCCAGCCGAAATGTTGCTGGAGATAGCCGGCGAGGAAGCTGGCGGCGGCGGTGGTGCCGAAGATGAGGAAGTCGTTCATCGCCTGGGTCTTGCCGCGCTCGCTGGGGCGGTAGCAGGTGGTGACCAGGGTGGTGGCGCCGACGAAGAGGAAGTTCCAGCCGACGCCGTTGAGCATCAGCGCGATACGGAAGTGCCAGTCGGTCAGGCCGTGCAGGCCGGCGGCGACGCCGAGGACCATGAGCACGATTCCCCACATCATCACCTGGGCCATGCCATAGCGCACGATCAGGTTGCCGGAGAAGAAGGACGGCACGAACATCCCCATGACGTGCAGGAAGATCACCCAGTGCGCCTCGGTGTGCGGCAGGCCGCAGGCGACGATCGCGAGCGGCGACGCGCCCATCAGGAAGGACATGGTGCCGAAGGCGACCATCGCCGCGACGACGGCGGCGATGAAGCGCGGCTGGGCGGCGATCTGCGCCAGCGGCCGCGGCGGCTCGTCGTCGCTGCCCGGAGCGCCGGCATAGGGCATGGCCGCCGCGCCGCGCGGCGCGGGAAAGCGGATGAAGGACATCACCACAAAGACGACGAAGTGCATGCCGATCATGGCGATGAAGGTGGCCTGATAGAGCGGCATCCACTGGTCGTGTGTCCAGCGCACGAGGCTGGGCCCGATGAAGCCGGCCGCGACGCCGCCCGCCGTCACCCAGGCGATGCCCTTCGCCCGCTGCGACACCGGCACCAGTTCGGCGGCGGCGAAGCGATACATCTGCAGGCAGGAGACGGCATAGCCCAGGATCAGGCCGCCGACGCACATCAGCGGGAAGCTGGCGATGTGCAGGCCCCAGGCGACCGTCGCGCCGCCGACCATGCCGAAGACCGAGCCGACCCGGAAGCCGAAACGCCGGCCCCTGCGCTGCATCAGCAGGGCGGCCGGAAACACCCACAGCATCACGCCGATGTGCTGCATGGTGATCGGCAGAGTCGCCAGATCCTTGTGGGCGTAGAAGGTGACGACGGAGAGCGCGGTCGCCGCGAACATCATCGTGTTGCAGGCCTGCCCCACCGCCTGGCAGCAGGCGAGAAGGAAGAGATCGCGGCGCGTCGACCCGTGCAGGGCCCCGGCCTTGTCGCTGTATCGCATGGAAACGGGCGCTTCCGGTGTCGTGTGCCCTTACGGGCTTTCGGTGTTGCCGGCCAGCCGCGTCGCCGGACCGGGTGCGGCCTGCCCGCGCACGCCTGTACGCCGGGTGAGCCGTCGCGGCGAACGATTGGCCAGCGGCATCAGCCTGTCAACTGGGGGCCAATGCCTGGGCGCTAGCCCCTGGTTGCCGGGTCGAGCCCGGCAATGACAGTCGGTGACTGCCGCCGCCCCGTTCGGGAGCGTGAGCCTCGAACGGGGTCCGTCGTAGGAATGGTCGCGATGCTCAATCGTCGCCCGTCAGCAACCGCGCCAGCGCGGCCTGGAGCCGTTCGCGGGTGGCGGTGAAGTCTTCGCGGCGCTCCTGCTGTTCCTCGACCACCTCGCGCGGCGCCTTGGCGACGAAGGCCTCGTTGCCGAGTTTGCCGTCGATCTTGCGGATCTCCCCGTCGATCTTGCCGATCTCGCGCTCCAGGCGGGCACGTTCCGCGGCGATGTCGATGACGCCGGCGAGCGGCAGAACGATCGTGCATTCGTCGACCACGACCTGCACCGCACCCTTGGGCGGATCGCCGGCGAGCGGCGCCACGGTTTCGAGACGCGCGAGGCGCGAGACGAGGTCGCGGTTGGTGTCGAGGCGGCGCAGGGTTTCGCCGGAGGCGCCCTGGAGCAGCGCCTCGATCTTCGCACCCGGCGGCACGTTCATTTCCGAGCGCACGCCGCGGATTTCGCTGACGAAGCGGATGACCCAGTCCATTTCCGCCGCGGCACCGGCGTCGACCAGCGCGTCGTCCCATTCCGGCCACGCGGCGCGGATCAGGCCATGCGGATGGCCGTAGCCGAGCTTCTCGGCCAGTTCCTCGGTGACGAAGGGCATGAAGGGGTGCAGCAGGACGAGGATGCGGCCGAGCGTCCAGGCCGCGGTCGCCTGGGTTTCCGCCTTGGCCGCCGCGTCGTCGCCGAGCAGGACGGGCTTGGCGAACTCGATGTACCAGTCGCAGAAGGTGCCCCAGGTGAACTGGTAGAGGGCGGCGGCGGCCTCGTTGAAGCGGTACTCGCCGAGGGCGGCATCGACCTGGCGGCCAGTCTCGGCCGTCTTGCCGACGATCCAGCGGTTGACCGTCTGCTTGACGAACAGCGGCTCGAAGCCCGGCTTTGGCGCGCAGCCGTTCATCTCGCAGAAGCGGGCGGCATTCCAGAGCTTGGTGGCGAAGTTGCGATAGCCTTCGACGCGGGCGTCGGAGACCTTCACGTCGCGGCCGCCGACGGCCGACGCCGAAGCGAACATGAAGCGTAGCGCGTCGGCGCCGTACTTCTCGATCAGGTCGAGGGGGTCCATGACGTTCCCCTTCGACTTCGACATCTTCTGGCCGTGCTGGTCGCGCACCAGACCGTGCAGATAGACGGTGCGGAACGGCACCTCGCCCATGAAGTGGATGCCCATCATCATCATGCGGGCGACCCAGAAGAACAGGATGTCCCAGCCGGTGACGAGCACGTCGCCGGGATAGTAGCGCGCGACCTCGGGACGATCCTCGGGCCAGCCGAGGGTCGAGAACGGCCAGAGCGCCGAGGAGAACCAGGTGTCGAGCACGTCGGGGTCGCGCTCCAGCGGCACGGCCTTGCCGTAGTGCTTCTCGGCGAGGGCCGCGGCCTCGGCGTCGTCGTAGGCGACGAAGATCTCGCCGTCTGGACCGTACCAGGCGGGGATGCGATGCCCCCACCAGAGCTGGCGCGAGATGCACCAGGGCTGGATGTTGCGCATCCAGTCGTAATAGGTCTTGGTCGCCGCCTCGGGCACGAAGCGCGTGCGGCCGGTCTCCACCGCCTCGATCGCCGGCTTCGCCAGGGTCGCGGCGTCGGCGTACCACTGCTCGGTCAGCAGCGGCTCGATCGGCACGCCGCCGCGGTCGCCGAACGGCACCATGTGCGTGTGCGGCTCGACCTTCTCCAGCAGTTCGGCCGCTTCCATGTCGGCGACCACCAGCTTGCGCGCCTCGAACCGGTCGAGGCCGCGATATTTCTCCGGCGCGTTCTCGTTGATGCGGCCCTGGAGGTCGATGACGCTGATCATCTCCAGCCCGTGCCGGCGGCCGACCTCGAAGTCGTTGAAGTCGTGGGCGGGGGTGATTTTCACGGCACCCGAGCCCTGGGCCGGGTCGGCGTATTCGTCGGCCACGATGGCGATGCGGCGGCCGACCAGCGGCAGGACGCAGAACCTGCCGACGAGGTCGATGTAGCGCGGGTCCTCGGGATGCACGGCGACGGCGGTATCGCCCAGCATCGTCTCCGGCCGGGTGGTCGCCACGGTGATGAAGCGGCCAGCCTCGCCCTCGACCGGATAGCGGAAGTACCACAGGTTGCCCTTGGTCTCGCGCGGCTGGACCTCCAGGTCGGAGATCGCCGTCTCCAGCTTCAGGTCCCAGTTGACGAGGCGCTTGTCCTTGTAGATCAGGCCCTGGCGGTAGAGTTCGACGAACACCTTCAGAACGGCGGCGGACAGGCCCTCGTCCATGGTGAAGCGCTCGCGCGACCAGTCAGTCGAATCGCCCAGGCGGCGCAGCTGGCGGGTGATCATGCCGCCCGACTCGGCCTTCCACTCCCAGACGCGCGCGACGAAGGCCTCGCGGCCGAGATCCTTGCGCGACTTGCCCTGCTCGCCGAGCTGGCGCTCGACGACCATCTGGGTGGCGATGCCGGCATGGTCGGTGCCCGGCTGCCAGAGCGCGTCGCGGCCGCGCATGCGCTCCCAGCGGACGAGGATGTCCTGGATCGTATGGTTGAGCGCGTGGCCCATGTGCAGGCTGCCGGTGACGTTCGGCGGCGGCATCATGACGGTGTAGGGGACGGCGTTCGAGCCCACGTCCGACGCGAAGGCGCCGGAGCGCTCCCACCGGTCGTACTGGCGGGCTTCGATCTCCTGCGGGCTGTACGTCTTGTCTAGCTTGTTCGGCGCGTCGGACATCCGGCTTCCCCTGGACCACGGCCGCGGGCCTGGTCGGCGGGCGCGGAACCCCGGCTGAAAGCACGAAGCCGCGCCGCGGGTCAAGCCTGCGGGCGCGGCGTCATATGGGGAGCGACGACGGCCGTCGCGAGCGCGGGGCGGCCGTGCGGTTCGGCAAAGCGAATCAGGCAGCGTCGACGTTGCGGGCGATGCGCTCGATCTCCTGGCGGACCAGGCGGTCGACGATGCCGGGCAGGTTGGCGTCGAGCCATTCCTTCAGCATGGGACGCATCAGTTCGCGCACCAGGTCTTCGACCGTGTGGCCCATGCCGATCGGCCAGCCGTCGGGATGGCTGCGGCGCACGCCGGCGAGACCGGCGAAGGCCGCGGAGGCGGCACCGGCGGCGGCGTCGGAGACGATGCGCTCCATGTCGGGCATCGCCGGCGTGCTCTCGACGGCGCGCAACACGGGACGCGTCGGCTCGGGCGCGGCGGCGACGGGTTCGGGCTCCGGCTCCGGCGCGGGTTCCGGCTCGAAGGCGGCTTCGGGTTCCGGTTCGTCGGCGGGCTCGGCTTCGGGCTCGGCTTCTGGCGCCGCCGGCTCGTCGAACATGCCGTTCATGATGGCGTCGATGTCGTCCTGCGACGCCGCGGCGGGCGCCGGTGCGGGAGCGGGTTTCTTCGGCGCCGGTGGGGGCGGCGGCTCCTCTACGACCTCGGTCAGTTCCAGGACGTCGTCGGCCGGATCGGCGGCGTCGGCCGAAGCGGCACCGGCGCCGGCAGCCTCACCCTCCGGGGCGGCATCGGTGCCCTCTTCGGAGATGATCCGCCGGATGGAGGCGAGAATCTCCTCCATGCTCGGCTCTGACTGGGCTGCCGCCTTCGCTTGGCTCATTGGTCGACACTCGCTCCGTTATGGCGACCGCCGGCCGCCCTTCGGAGGTCAGCGCGTCGGAGTGGCAGGTGGCGGTGTGGTTCCCCACCACTTGTTGCGCGCCGCCTCGTGATATTCGGTAGGATCGTAGTACGCGATTGGTAAACGAAGTCTTTCTGCCGTCAGCCGGCCGCTCGCCGACGCCAGCTGGAAAGCGGCCACCGCCAGATCGCGCTGCGAGCTCACCAGGTTGACGCGCGCGTCGAGCAGCGACTGCTCGGCGTCCAACACGTCGAGGACGGTGCGGGTTCCGACCAGCGCCTCCTGCTGCGTGCCTTCGAGGGCGATCTTCGAGGCCTCGATCTCGGCCTCGAGCGAGCGGATCCGGGCGCGGGCACTCTCCAGGCTCTCCCAGGCCTGGGTCGCGGCCTCGACGACCGCGCGGCGCGCCTCCTCGGCACGGGTCCGCTGCTGGCCGGCGAGCTGCTTGGCCTCGCGGACACGCGCCGCCACGCCGCCGCCCTGGTAGAGCGGCACCGTCAGCTCGCCGGCGATCCTGCCCTGGTCGATACGGCTGTCGCGCGCCTGGGAATCCCAGTCGCGGGACAAGGATGCCGTCAGGTTCACCGTCGGCAGCAGTTCACCCTCGACGAGGCGGACGTTCGCCAGCGCCGCCTGTTCGGAGAAGGTCGCGGCGAGCACGGTCGGATTGTCGGCCTGGGCGGCCTCGAGTGCGGCGGCCTTCGTGCGGGGAACGTCGAGGATCGCCGGCGGCTGCTCCAGCCGGCCCGGCAGATCGCCGACGAGCCGCTCGTAGTTCGCGCGGCTAACCTCCAGGTTGCCCTGGGCGCGGGTCAGGTCGGCACGGGCGCGCGCGGTCGCCGCCTGGGCGAGCGCCACGTCGGTGCGGGTCACCTCGCCGACCGAGAAACGGTCGTTCGTCGCGTCGTACTGGCGGTCGAGCACCCGGACGTTGTTCTCGTTCAGCTCGACGACCGCCTGGTCGCGCAGCACGTTCATGTAGGCCGTGCCGACGTCCAGGAAGACTTGCTGCTCGGTGTCGAGCAGCTGGGCGCGCTGTGCCTGGACATCGCTCTCGGCGCGGTCGGTGCCGGCGACGGTACGGCCGCCGCGATAGACCGGCTGCTGAAGGCTGAGCGCCACGCGCGACGGGTAGAGCTGGCTGTCGGTACTGGTCGTGCCGAGATTGCTGTCGACGTCGGCGATCCCGGCCGAGCCGCTGCCCGTGACGAAGGGCCGCCAGCCGGAGAGCGCCTGGCTGACGCGCTCGTCGGCGGCGCGCAGGGCGGCGCGCTGCGCATCGATGGTCGGGTTCGACTGGTAGGCCCGCACCCACGCCTCGACCAGGTTGTCGGCGTGGGCGGGCATCGCCGCGAAAGCGGCGATGGCGATCGCGGAGGCGACGCCCATGCTCCGCAGGCGCTTCAGACTGCCGCTCCGAGCCTGCTGCATGGGTTCCCGCTCCGCACGTTGCGTCGTCATGACCTAGAACACGAAGGCCGGCTTGCGGGCGAAGCCGGGCAGCAGCGGCGTCGCCGCATCGAAGGCCGCACGGCCGGACAGCGTGCCGTGCTCGCGCATGAACAGCGTACCGAGACCCATGCCGCGCGGCTGGCGCACCACGGCGACGAGGCGTCCGCCCTCGGCGAGCTGGTCGGCGATCGCCGGCGGCACCTCGTCGATGGCGCCCTGGAAGATGATCACGTTGTACGGCGCCTGCTTGGCGTAGCCGGCTTCGAGCGGCCCGCGCACGAAGACCGCATTGTCGATGCCGAGCTGGCCGAGATTCGCGGTCGCTGCCTGGACCATCTGCTCGTCGGCCTCCACGCCGACGACGGCGGCCGCGAGCCGCGCCAGGACGGCGGTCGAGTAGCCGGTGGCGGAGCCGACGTCGAGGACCAGATCCTCCGGCCCCACCTGCCCGAGCTGGACGAGACGCGCCAGGACCATCGGCTCGATCAGGTAGCGCCCGTCGCCGAGGGAGAGATCCTCGTCGACATAGGCCACGCCCCGCATCGTCTTCGGCACGAACATCTCGCGCGGAACGGACATGAAGGCATCGACCACGGGCGGGTCGGTCACATTGTTGGCGCGGATCTGGCTCTCGACCATGTTGAGCCGTGCCGCGGCGTAGTCGGTCATCCCGAACCTGTCTCCGTCGGACGCGTGCGACGCACGCCCGACTTATACAAAGCGCGCGGCGCCGGCACAACTACGGCCGCCGCCGCGGGTGTCGCCGAGCCCCTGTAAACGCCCGGAAAGCATTGATCGGCGCGGCCGGATGACCAATATCCTGCGCGGGCCCAAACGTGTGTCGGACAGGGGAACAGAATGGCAATCGAACAGAGGGGAGCCTATGGCGGCGCGCGGACGATAGATCGCGCTGCCGTCGACGTCGGCCTCCGCAAGTACATGCTCGGCGTCTACAATTACATGGCGTCGGGCGTCTTTCTCACGGGTGTCGTCGCCATGCTCGTCGCGTCGTCGCCGACGATGCTGCAGCTGATCTTCGGCACGCCGCTGAAGTGGGTCGTGATCCTGTCGCCGCTCGCCTTCGTGCTGGCGATGAACTTCGGGCTGCAGCGCTTCAGCGCGACCGCCATCCAGGCGATGTTCTGGGGCCTTTGCGTCGCCTACGGCCTGTCGTTCGCCAGCATCTTCCTGGTGTTCACGGGCGAGAGCATCGCGCGGGTGTTCTTCATCAGCGCCGGCGCCTTCGCGGCACTCAGCCTCTACGGCTACACCACGAAGCGCGACCTCTCGCCGATCGGCTCGTTCCTGATCATGGGCATGTTCGGACTGATCATCGCCACCGTGGTCAACATGTTCATCGGCAGCGACGCGATGCAGTTCGCGATCTCCGTCATCGGCGTGCTGATCTTCGCGGGCCTGACGGCCTACGACACGCAGATGATCAAGGAAATGTACGTCGAGGACGAAGAGAGCGACGTGCGCACGAAGAAGTCGGTGATGGGCGCGATGGCGCTCTACATCTCCTTCATCGCGATGTTCATGTACCTGCTGCAGATCTTCGGCAACCGCAACTGAGCGGCGGCCGAGGCCAACCTTCGAAGGCAGACTTCGAGGCCCGGGTTCGCCCGGGCCTTTTTCTTTTGGAGCGAGACGATGCGCAAATGGACGATCGCGGCCGCAGCGCTGCTGGCGGCGGGCATCCCGGCGGCGGCCGAGGAGGTCGGCAGCGTCAGCACGGTGTTCAAGCTGCTGGGCCCCAACCACAAGATCGTCATCGAGGCCTTCGACGATCCGAAGGTGGAAGGGGTCGCCTGTCACATCGCGCGCTCGAAGACCGGCGGCATCAGCGGCGCGCTCGGCCTCGCCGAGGACACCTCGGACGCCTCGATCGCCTGCCGGCAGGCCGGTCCGGTCAGGTTCGTGGGCGAGATGGAGGACGGCGAGCAAGTGTTCAGCGAGCGCCGTTCGATCCTGTTCAAGAAGCTGCAGGTCGTGCGCTTCTACGACGAGACGCGCAACACGCTGGTCTACCTCTCCTACAGCGACCGGCTGGTGGAGGGGTCGCCGCAGAACTCGATCTCGACGGTGCCGGTCATCGCGTGGCCGACGCAGGGGGCGCCCCGCCCCGAGTAGGCCGCCTACTCGGCCGGCCGCGGGTGCGGCGCGTCATGCGCCTGCCCCGCATGCCCCGAATGATCGTGGCCCGCATGGTCGCCGTGCACGTCGGCACGAACGGTGCGGCTGGCGATCAGCGTATAGGCGGCGGGGATGACGAAGAGCGTGAAGAAGGTCCCGACCAGCAGCCCGCCGACGATGACGATGCCGATCTGACTGCGCGATTCGGCGCCGGCGCCGGTCGCGATGGCGAGCGGCAGGGCGCCGAGCACCATCGCACCCGTGGTCATCAGGATGGGACGCAGGCGCAGCGACGCCGCCTCGACCACCGCCTCGTACATCTCGCGGCCCGAGGCGCGGATCTGGTTGGCGAACTCGACGATCAGGATGCCGTGCTTGGTGATCAGCCCGATCAGCGTGACGAGCCCGACCTGGCTGTAGATGTTGAGGGTGCCGCCGAACCACCAGAGCGCCGCCAGCGCCCCCGCCATCGAGAGCGGCACGGTCAGCATGATGGTGAGCGGGTCCCGGAAACTCTCGAACTGGGCGGCGAGCACCAGATAGATGAAGACGAGCGCCAGCGCGAACACGAAGACCAGGCTCGAACTCGCCTGCTTGAACTCGCGCGACTGGCCGTTGTAGTCGATCGCCGCCGTCGCCGGCAGGACGTCGCGGGCGATCCCCTCGAGGAAGCCGAGCGCCTCGCCGAGCGCGTAGCCGTCGGCCAGGTTGGCGCTGATCGTCGCCGAACGCCGCTGGTCGAAATGGTTCAGCTCGCGCGGCGCGATGCCCTCCTCGATGCGCACGAGGTTGGACAGCGGCACCATCTGGCCGCCCGCGGCGCGCACGTGGATGCGCGCCAGGTCCTGGGGATTGCGCCGGTCGACGTCGGCGAGCTGCAGGATCACGTCGTACTGCTTGCCCTCGCGCTTGAAGCGGGTGACCTGCCGGCTGCCCAGCATGGTCTCCAGCGTGCGGCCGACGGTCGCGACGGGGATGCCGAGGTCGGCGGCCTTCTCGCGGTCGATGGCGACGCGGATCTGCGGACTGTTCAGCTTCAGGTCGGTGTCGAGGTTCAGCAGACGCGCGTTCTGCGAGGCGCGCCGCAGGATCTCCTCGACCATCGTCTCCAGGTCGCGATAGGACTGGCTGGTCTGGATGACCATCTCGACCGGCCGCGACCGGATGCTCTGCCCGAGCGGCGCCGGATTGGTGGCGAAGGCGCGCAGGCCCGCCACCTGGGACATCTTCGGCGCCAGCGACGCGGTGATCTCCTGCTGCTTGCGGTCGCGGTCGTCCCACAGGGCGAGGCGGTTGAAGCTGATGAGGTTCTGCACGGTGGGCGAACCGGAGATCACCAGGGAACGCTCGATCTCCGGGACGGAGCCCAGAATATCCTCGATCTGCCGGGCATAGGTGTCCGTGTACTGCAGCGTCGCGCCCTCCGGCGCGGTGCCCAGCACGGCGATGGTGCCCTGGTCCTCGATCGGCGCGAGCTCGGACTTCAACTGGCCGAAGACCAGCACCGCGAACCCGGCCACGGCGATGCCGACGCCGAGTACGAGCCACCGCGCCCGCAGCGCCGACCAGAGCAGGCGCCGGTAGCCCCTGCGCATCCCCTCCAGCACGTTCTCGACGGCATTGTAGAACCAGCCGTGCGTCGTCTGGTGGCGGAGCAGCACCGAGCACATCATCGGCGACAGGGTCAGGGCGACGAAGCCCGAGATCAGCACGCTGCCCGCCAGGGTCCAGGCAAACTCCGTGAAGAGCTTGCCGGTGGTGCCGGTGATGAAGCCGATCGGCGCGTAGACCGCGGCCAGGGTCAGCGTCATGCCGATCACCGCGAAGGCGATCTCGCGGCTGCCCTGGAACGCCGCCCGCACGGGCGACATCCCCTCCTCCACATGGCGGTAGATGTTCTCCAGCATGACGATGGCATCGTCGACGACGAGACCGATCGCCAGCACGAGCGCCAGCAGGGTGAGCGTGTTGATGCTGAATCCGAGCGCCAGCATGATCGCGCAGCTGCCGATCAGCGACACCGGGATGGTGACCAGCGGAATCAGCGTCGCGCGCAACGAGCGCAGGAACAGGAAGATGATCAGAATGACCAGGACGACCGCCTCGGCGATCGTGTGGTAGACGTTCTCGATCGACGTCTTGATGAACAGCGCCCGGTCGTAGGCGACCGCCGCCTCCATGCCCTCCGGCAGCGCCGCGAGGACGTTGGGCAGCTCCCGCTGGACCAGATCCGATATCTCCAGCGGGTTCGCCGTCGACTGCTTGACGACCCCCACCGTGATCGAGGTACGGCGATTGAAACGGTTGATGCGGCGCTCGTCCACTGCGCCGAGTTCGGCCCGGCCGACATCCTGCAGCCGGACGAGATAGCCGTCCGCCTGACGCAGGATCATGTCGTTGAACTGCGCCGGCGTGCGCAGGTCGGATTCGGAGAGCACCGAGAATTCGCGGTTCTGGCTCTCGACGCGGCCGGAGGGGATCTCGACGTTCTGCGCACGCAGCGCCGCCTCGACGTCCTGGGTCGTGAGCCGGTAGGCCGCCATCCGCTCAGGATCGAGCCAGATGCGCATCGAGTAGCGCCGCTCGCCGAAGATGCGGACCTCGGCGACGCCCGGCAGTGTCTGCAGGGCCTCCTTCACATAGCGGTCGGCGAAGTCGCTGATCTCGAGCTGGGAGAAGCGGTCGCTGAAGAAGGAGATGTAGATCGTCGGCTGGGCGTCGGCCTCGGTCTTCTGGATGATCGGCTCGTCGATCTCGTCCGGCAGCCGCCCGCGTACCCGGCCCGTGCGGTCGCGCACGTCGCTGGCCGCGTCGTCGGGATCGCGATCGAGCAGGAAGCGGATCGAGATCTGGCTCTGCTCCTGGCGGCTGATCGAAGTCATCAGCTCGATGCCTTCGATGCCGGCGAGCGATTCTTCCAGAATCTGGGTGACTTGGCTCTCGATGATCTCGGGACTGGCGCCCGGATACTTCGTCGTGACGCTGACGATGGGCGGATCGATCTTCGGATATTCCCGGACCGACAGGCTGTTGTAGGAGACGATGCCGACGAGCACCAGGATCAGGCTGAGAACCGTCGCGAAGACCGGCCGCTTAATCGAGATGTCGGAGATGACCATGGCTCAGGAGCCCGCCTCTCCAAGGCGGCGGACGGTCACCGCACTGCCGTCGCGCACCTTCATCTGGCCGGCGACGATGACGGTGTCGCCGAGGCCGAGCCCCTTCGTGACTTGTACCTGCCCCATACGCCGCTGGCCCAGTTCGACCGCGGTGCGGACGGCCTTCCCGTCCACGACGCGGAAGACGACGTTGCCGCCCTCGACCGGCACGATCGCCTGCTCGGGCACCAGCAGGGCGTCGGCCGTGCGCTCGACCATCAGGTTCACGCGGGCGAAGAGACCCGGCCGGAGCCTGCCGTCGGGATTGTTCAGCCGCGCCCGAAGCACGACCGCCCGCCCCTCCACGTCGATGCGCGGATCGATGGCGAACACCTCGCCGGGAAACGCCTCCCCCGGATAGGCGTCGAGCGCGACCTCGATCTGCTGCCCTTCGCGAACGTCGCGCAGGGACGGTTCCGGAACGCGGAAGTCGACCTTTATCGGGTCGATGTCCTCCAGGTTCACGATGTCCTGTCCGGGATTCACATAGTCGCCGACGCTGACCTGCCGCAGGCCGAGCACGCCCTCGAACGGGGCGGTGATCCGCGTCTTGTCGATGCGTGCCTTGGCCAGGGCGACGGCCGCCTGCCCCGAACTCAGCGCGGCCAGCGCCTCGTCCCGGGTGCGGGCGGTGCCGACGCGGCGGTCGAACAGCTCGGAGGCGCGCTCGCTGTTGCGGCGCGCCAGCTGGACGCGCGACTCGGCCTCGGCCAGCTCGGCCTGATAGACCGAATCATCGAGGCTGAGCAGGAGCTTGCCCTTCTGAACCCGGTCGCCTTCCTTGAAATTGATCGAAGCGATGCGGCCGACGATCTCCGGCCGGATGACGACGGACTCGTTCGACTGGAGCGTGCCGACGGAGCCGATGCTGCGCACGACGTCGCCCCGCTCGACCCGCGCCACCTCGACGACCGTGGCACGCGGCGACTCCGCCTTCGGCGCAGGCGCAGCGGCAGCCGGACGGTCAGATGTACTGGCACCGGCCGGACGCTCGAACGCATACCAGTAGGCCCCGCCCGCGACGAGCAGCGCGACCACCAGCGCCAGCCCGACCCTCATGATCGAAACTCCACGCATGCTCCCGTTTCGGCTTTGCCCGACCGAAGTCCACTTGCCTCGTTGATCGAAGGCTTAGTATTTAGACTGATCAGTCTATTTACGACGGAGTCGGGGAAATCGCAAGCAAGCCGTGCCGGAGCAGCCCGTCCGAGCAGAAGCGCGCGGCCATCCTGTCGGCCGCGGCCGACGTGTTCTCGAAGGCCGGCTACGAGGCAGCCGCGATGGACACGATCGCGGCCGAGGCCGGGGTGGCCAAACAGACGATCTACAATCATTTCGGCAGCAAGGACGACCTGTTCCGGGCGATCGTCGCGGGCCTGACGGACGAGCTGCTGGCGACGCTGCCGCACGGCGGCACGCCCACCGACGTGCTGCGCAAGCTCGGCCTGCAGTTCCTGTCCCTGATGCTCCGCCCGACCTCGCTGGCGCTGCACCGGATGCTTGTCGCCGGCGCCGAGCGGTTCCCCGATCTGGCCCGGGAACTCTATTCCTCCGGACCGGATCATGCCGTGAGGACGCTCGCGGCATGGCTCGAGACCGAGACGCGCAAGGGTACCCTGTCGGTCGCCGAGCCGGAGACGGCGGCCGAACAGTTCTACGGCATGCTGGTCGGCCATATGCAGCTCCGCGCCCTGCTCTGCGTCGACGCCGACCCCGCGCCCGAGGAACGCGAACGGGCCGTCGATCGCGCCGTCGGCACGTTCCTGCGGGCGCATGCCGCGGCACACGGATCGGACTCCGAGCCGCCGCTCAATAGCCGCCGCGGGGATCGACCCGGTTGAGCAGCGGCTCGCCGTCGAGGGCCCTGCGGATGTTCTCCGCGACCTGCTCGGCGGCGGTCACCGGATTGGTGATGCCGGCGACGTGCGGCGTGATGGTCACTTTCGGGTGACGCCACAGCGGATGGTCGGCGGGCAGCGGCTCGGGATCGGTCACGTCGAGAAAGGCGGCGGAAAGCCGGCCCGAATCGAGCGCGGCCAACAGGTCCTCCTGCACGACGTGCCCGCCCCGGCCGGCGTTGATCAGCGCAGCGCCCTGCGGCAGCGACGCCAGCGTCCGCGCGTTCAGGATGCCCTGGGTCTGGGGCGTCAGCGGCAGGAGGCAGACCAGATAGTCGGTGCGCTGCAGGAAGGGCTCCATCCCTGCCGCGCCGGCGAATCCCTGGATGCCGTCGCCCAGGTCGCGCGGCGAGCGCGTCCAGCCGGCGACGTCGAAGCCGAGACCCGCCAGAGCCCTGCCGGTAAAGCCGCCGATCTCGCCGCAGCCTAGGATGCCGACGCGCGGCGCCTGGGGACGCCACTCCTCCAGTTCGCGCCACTCCCCCCGGCGCTGCTGCTCGGCGTAGACGTCCATGCGGCGGTCCAGCCGCAGCACAGCGTGGATCACCCACTGCGCCATCATGGTCGTCATCCACGGATCGACGATGCGCGCGAGCGGCACGTCGCGTGGCAGTTCCGGGTCGGCGAGGATGCCGTCGACGCCGGCACCAGTGCAGAGGATCGCCTTCAGATTGCGCAGCGGCACGAACATGCCGGGCTCGGCGCGGAACAGGAGAACGAACTCGATATCGTCGGGATCACCCACCTCGGGCCAGCTCCGGAACTCCTGCCCCGGCACGCGTGCCGTGATCTCGCGCTTCCAGAGCTCCGGGTCCCCGGCGCCGATCTTGAACAGGATGGCCATGACGTCCTTTCCGCTGGCGGGCCTTCATCGGCCGTTAAGGTGGTTCCTAGCAATGTCCGGACCGTCGTTTGACATCGCAAGTGGTACCCGCCAGATAGCTCGCACTTTCCCGGTTCGCTCGGACCTCCAGCCCGACGGAACCCTCGATGGAGTCCCCTACCGTATGAAGTTCGTACCCTCCTCCCTGTCCGTCACGGCCGTCGCCACGGCCGCCCTCCTCTCCGCCGGCGGTGCGCTCGCCGCCCCCGAACTGCCCAAGAGCATCGCGGTCACGGCCTATGACGTCGGCTCGTCGGGCTACAGCCAGGCCGTCGCCGTCGGCGCCGCCTTCAAGAACAACTACGGCGTGACGCTGCGCGTCCTGCCGGGCAAGAACGACGTGTCGCGCACCGTCCCGCTGCGCGAGGGCAAGGTCGACTTCTCATTCAACGGCATCGGCACCTATTTCGCCCAGGAAGGCGTCGACGTCTTCGGCACCAAGGGCTGGGGCCCGCAGGAAGCGCGCATCCTGCTGATGTCGATGGGCGGCAACTGCATCACGCAGTTCGTGGCCGAGGATGTCGGCGTGAAGACGCTGGCCGGCCTGAAGGGCAAGGGCGTCGCCCGCGTGAAGGGCTCGCCGGCGCTGAACACGAACACGCTGGCGCATCTGCGGTTCGCCGGCCTGACCTGGGACGACGTGACGCCGGTCGACGTCGGCGGCAACAGCGCCGCCTTCGACGCGATCCTGAACAACCAGGCCGACTCGTTCCTGTCGACGACGAACTCGGGCAGCATCCTGAAGACGCAGAACTCGCCGCGCGGCGTGTTCTTCCCGCCGCTGCCGCACAACGACGAAGAAGGCTGGAAGCGGGTGCACGAGGTCGCGCCCTACTACACCAAGCACGTCTGCACGGAATCCGCCGGCAACATGCCGGCCTGGGAGGGCGCCAGCTATCCGTATCCGGTGCTGATGACCTATCCGAAGCAGTCGGCCGACGACGCCTATGCCATCACCAAGGCGATGTTCGAGCAGTATCCGAACTACAAGGACGCCGCGCCGGCGGCCGCGGGCTATGCGCTCGAGAACCAGGTGCTGAAGTGGGTGGTGCCGTACCACGAGGGCGCGATCCGCTTCTACAAGGAAGCCGGCAAGTGGGGCGAGGCCGAGCAGGCCAACCAGGACGAGCTCCTGGCCCGCCAGGACGCCCTGAAGAAAATCTGGGCCGAATTCAGCAAGAGCGAGCCGAAGGGCGATTTCTATGACGCGTGGATGGCCGCCCGCTACGAGGGCATGAAGGCCGCCGGCCTGAACCCGATCTGGAAAGAGTTCAAGTAGGTCAGCCGGCCGTTCGGCTGCAGGACCGATGACATCGCCGGCGCGGAGACGACCTCCGCGCCGGCCTTTTTCTGCGCGTTTTCCGCGCGCAGCGACGTTCGCCTCGACACGACGACACCGTCGAATCCGGCCACGAAATTTGACACGGGCGCGGAAAAACGGCAAAAACGCGGCAACGCTATATCAGCGGCATGAACCGCTGTCGTACCAGGGACGGGAGATCATCATATGACATCGAAAAGTTTCGCCACGCTCGCGGCCACCACGGTGCTCGCGGCGGCCGGCAGTGCCTTCGCGGCCGGACCGGAGCTGCCCAAGAGCATCGCGGTCACGGCCTATGACGTCGGCTCGTCGGGCTACAGCCAGGCCGTCGCCGTCGGCGCCGCCTTCAAGAACAACTACGGCGTGACGCTGCGCGTCCTGCCGGGCAAGAACGACGTGTCGCGCATGGTTCCGCTGCGCGAAGGCAAGGTCGACTTCTCGTTCAACGGCATCGGCACCTACTACTCGCAGGAAGGCGTCGACGTCTTCGGCACCAAGGACTGGGGCCCGCAGGAAGCGCGCATCCTCCTGATGTCGATGGGCGACAACTGCCTCGGCCAGTTCGCGGCGGCCGACGTCGGCGTGAAGACGCTGGCGGACCTGAAGGGCAAGCGGGTCGCCCGCGTGAAGGGCTCGCCGGCGCTGAACACCAACACGCTGGCGCATCTGCGCTTCGCCGACCTGACCTGGAACGACGTCGAGCCGGTCGACGTCGGCGGCAACAACGCCGCGTTCGACGCCGTCCTGAACAACCAGGCCGACTCGTTCTTCTCGACGACGAATTCGGGCAACATCCTGAAGGTCCAGAACTCGCCGCGCGGACTGCTCTTCCCGCCGCTCCCGCACGACGACAAGGAAGGCTGGAAGCGCGTCCAGGCGCTGGCGCCCTACTTCACGCCGCACATGTGCAAGGAGTCGTCGGGCAACATGCCGGCCTGGGAGGGTGCGAGCTATCCCTATCCGGTCGTGATGAACTATCCGAGCGGATCCGCCGACGCGAGCTACGCCATGACCAAGGCGATGTTCGAGCAGTATCCGAACTTCAAGGACGCCGCACCGGCCGCCAGCGGCTATGCGCTCGACCGGCAGGTGCTGAAGTGGGTGGTGCCCTTCCACGAAGGTGCGATCCGCTACTACAAGGAAGCCGGCAAGTGGGGCGAGGCCGAGCAGGCCAACCAGGAGAAACTGCTCCAGCGCCAGAAGGCCCTCCAGGATATCTGGAAGAAGTTCGTCGCGAGCAACCCCAGCGGCGAATTCTACGACGCGTGGCTCGCCGCCCGGTACGAGGGCATGAAGGCCGCCGGCCTGGACCCGATCTGGAAAGAGTTCAAGTAGGGCCTCTCCGGACGTAGAGCAGGATGCGGGCGCCGACCATGTCGGCGCCCGTTTCCTTTGGCCCCCGCGCACGCGGCCGGGATATGTTTACAACAGCGCGGGGCAAAGCAGCGGCGACGCAATCGCCGGTATTTAAAGCTTGTCATGTCACCGCCAGCTTCTTTCGGCTGACCGGACCGTTCCCGCGGACGGCGCACTTGTGCAGTGAGGCCGTAGGTTGCGCCGCATCATCATTCTCGCGAACGTGCTGGTGGCGATCCTGCTGGCCGGCGTCATCGCCGCCCAGAGCGTCGCCGACCGGCGGCAGGTCGTCGAAGCGGCCTATGCGGATGCCGAGAACCTGACCGACGCACTGGCCGAGCATACGCGCCAGACGCTCGTCGCCCTCGACCTCACCACGCGGACGGTTGCGGACTCGATCGTCCCGCTCGCCCGGCTGGACCTGACGGATCCCGAGGCCGTCCGGGCAATCCTGTCGAACCGACAGACGCGGTCGCCGACCACCAAGGCGATCTTCGTCATCGACCCGAACGGTCGGGTCCTCGCCAATCCGGACCAATTTCTCTCGGCCATCGCGGATCCGAGCGCCCTGCCCGAGTTCGAACAGCACCAAACCGGCGACGGCGATCGGCTGATCATCGGGCCGCCGCGGCAGTCGGGCCTCGGCGCCGGACGCGATCGCTGGTACGTGAACGTGACCCGGCGGATCGACAATCCCGACGGCAGCTTCGGGGGCGTCGCCGGCGCCGCGCTGTCGATCGACTACCTGCTCGCCTTCTACGACGCGCTCCGTCTCGGCAAGGGCGGTGCCGTCGGCCTCTTTACCACCGACGGCATCCTGATCGCCCGCAGCCCCTTCGACGAGCAGTTCATCGGCCGCGACCTGTCCGGCGGCGTCCTGTTCGGCCGGCTCCATACCGGAGGCGACCGCGGCCGCTTCACCGCGCCCTACACGACGGACGGCGGGGTCCGCCTGACTGCCTATCGGCGCGCCGCCAATGACCGGGCGGTGGTCTATGTCGGCCTCAGCGAGATCGAGGTGCTGGCGCCCTGGCGCGCACGCCTGCTGTTCCGCGGCGCCCTCGGTCTGCTGGCGATGGCGCTGTTCGCCGGCGGCTCCGCCTTGGTGCTGCGGCACACGCAGCGCCAGCGGGCATGGAGCGAGCGTCAGTCGGAGCGGCTTTCCCTGCTGGCGAGCGAGGCGGCGCGTCTGGCGCAGGCGCGCGACACTACGACCGCCATCGACGCGCTGGCGACCGCGGCGCGCAGGCTTACCGGGGCCCGCAGGGTCGTCACGCGGCTCACGCGCATGCCCGGCGACATGGAGCAGGTCCGCGCAACGGTAACCGCCGACGGCTATGCAGCCTGGCGCGACTATCGGCACGAGCGCGACGAGGCGACGATCCAGCGGCTGACCGAGGAGCGCGGCCGTCCGGTTATCCTGACGGCCAAAGACCTGCAGAGCGAACTGGAAGGCCATGCGGGTACCGGGGACGAGGCACCGCCCCCGCGGCACAACGTCCTGGCCGTACCGATCATGAGCGTCGACGGCGCGACGCTGGGCATCATCCAGCTGTGCGACAAGGAAGCCGGCGCCTTCACGGCCGACGACGCCAGCGAAATCCTGCAGCTGGCCTCCACGACGGGCGCCGTCATCGAACGGCTGCAGGCGTTCGCCGCGCTCCAGACCGCGCTGGCGGAGACCCGCGCGCGGAAGGCGGAGATCGACACGATCTTCAGCTCGATCTCGGACGCGGTCTATGCGCTCGATGACGACTGGCGCGTCGTCTACATGAACGAGGAGGCGGAACGGCAGTTGCAGCGGCCCCGCGAGACGTTGATGGGGCGGGTGCTGTGGGACCAGTTCGCCGGGATCGAGGACACCCCGATCTACGGCGAGTATCACCGGGCACGGCGCGAAGGACAGCCGGTCAGCTTCGAGTTCTTCTATCCTCCGATGAAGGCGTGGTTCGCCGTGCGCGGCTTCCCGCACGAGCAGGGCCTGACCGCCTATTTCCACGACATCACCCGGCGCGTCGAAACCGACGAGCGCCTGCGGCAGTCGCAGAAGATGGACGTGATCGGACAGCTGACGGGCGGCGTGGCGCACGATTTCAACAACCTTTTGACGGTGATCCTGGGCCACGCCGAGGACCTGGTCGAGTATCTCGCCGCCGCCCCGCCGGAGGTGCGGGAAGAGGCCGCAGCCATACTGGCGGCCGGCGAGCGGGCGGCGGAGCTGACGCACCGCCTGCTTGCCTTTGCGCGGCGCCAGCCGCTGCGGCCGCGCACCACGGCCGTCGACGAACTGGTCGCCGGGATGGAAGGCCTGATGCGGCGGACGCTGGGCGAGAACATCAACATCCAGATCATGGCCACGGACGACCTGTGGGAGGCGGTGGTCGACCCGGGCGAGTTGGAGAACGCCCTGCTGAACATCGCGATCAATGCGCGCGACGCCATGCCGGAGGGTGGCCGCCTGACGATCGAGACGTCCAACGTCGTCGTCGACGAGGCCTATGCGGCGGAGAACCAGATCGATCCCGGCGCCTACATCGTGCTGGCCGTCTCCGACACCGGAGCGGGCATGTCGCCGGAGACGCTGAGCCGCGTCTTCGACCCCTTCTTCACCACGAAGCCGCAGGGCAAGGGATCCGGCCTCGGCCTGTCCATGGTCTACGGCTTCGCGCGCCAGACGGGCGGGCACGTGAAGATCTACAGCGAACCGGGCCAGGGCACGACGGTGCGGCTGTACATCCCGCGCGCCGCCGCGGATGCCGTGGCCGAAGAGCCGCCGCCCGCACCGGCGGTCGTGCCGCGCGGCACGGAGCGGATCCTGGTGGTCGAGGACGACGAACCGGTGCGGCACCACACCGTCGCCAGCCTCCGCGCGCTGGGCTACGCGGTCGAGGCGTGCGCCAACGGGCCGGAGGCGCTGACGCTGCTGGATGCCGGTGCGTCGTTCGACCTGCTTCTGACCGACGTCGTCCTCTCGGACACGATGTCCGGCAAGGCCGTGGCCGAGGCCGCGGGGAAGCGCCTTCCGGGGCTGAAGATCCTCTTTATGTCCGGGTATACGGCGAACGCCATCGTCCATCACGGGCGGCTGGACGAGGGCGTGATGCTGCTGAGCAAGCCGTTCCGCCGCGCCGATCTGGCGCAAAAGGTGCGCGAGGCGATCGACGCGTAGCCCAGCCGGTGCATATCGGCGGCGGCCGGCGCGCGCTAAGCTCCCACGAGACCAATGAACGGCGGGAGCAGACGATGCAGATCGGTGCGGTGTTTCCCCAGATCGAGATCGGTGCGGACCCGGGGCCGGTGCGTGCCTGGGCCGAGGCGGCGGAGGATCTCGGCTACGACTATGTCCTGGCCTACGACCACGTGCTGGGCGCCGACATTTCCAACCGGCCGAATTGGCCGGGCCCCTACAACCACACGCATCTGTTCCACGAGCCGTTCGTGCTGTTCGGCTTCATGGCGGGCTTCACGAAACGGATCGGCTTCTCGACCGGCATCATCATCCTGCCGCAGCGCCAGACGGCGCTGGTGGCGAAGCAGGCGGCCGAGGTCGACGTGCTGTCGGGCGGCCGGCTGCGGCTCGGCGTCGGCATCGGCTGGAACCCGGTCGAATTCGAGAGCCTGGGCCAGGACTTCCACACGCGCGGCAAGCGGATCGAGGAGCAGGTCGAGCTGCTGCGCCGGCTCTGGACCGAGGACCTCGTCACCTTCGACGGGCGGTGGGACAAGATCGAGGAGGCCGGCCTGAACCCCCTGCCCGTCCAGCGGCCGATCCCGATCTGGTTCGGCGGCCATGCCGAGCCGGTGCTGCAGCGCTGCGCCCGGATGGGCGACGGCTGGATCCCGGTGCGCGTGACGCCGGAGAAGGCCGCACCGATGATCGAGCGGCTGCGCAACTATGCCCGGCAATATGGCCGCGACCCGGCGGAGATCGGCATCGAGAGCTGGATCGTCGTCGGGCAGGACGGGCCGGACGAGTGGGCGGCGCGCGCCAAGGCCTGGAAGGACCTGGACGCGACGCACCTGTCGGTCAATACGATGAACTCCGGCCTGCAGGGCATCGACGCCCACATCGACCGGATGCGCAGATTTAGGGAGGCGATGCGGGGGGTGTGACGCCCCCGCCCCGGAGCCCTGCCCGGCGTGCCTCAGGCGTCCTTGACCGAGCGGCCCATGATCGCCTCGAAGCGGCGCGCATAGGCGGGCCAGACCTCGGGATTGATCAGGCGCGGCGGGCGCTCGCCGTCGAGGATCTGGATCGCCTGCTCGGCGGCGAAGGTCGCCATCTTCCAGCGGGATTCGTAGGTCACGCCGGCTGTGTGCGGGCTGGCGACGACGTTCTCGAACTTCATCAGCGGATCGTCGGGCTTCGGCGGCTCGACGTCCCAGACGTCGAGGCCGGCGCCGGCGATGCGCTTCTCCGACAGCGCCTTGGCGAGCGCCGCCTCGTTGTGGATGCCGCCGCGCGCCGTGGTGATGAAGAACGCCGTCGGCTTCATCAGGCCGTAGCAGCGCTCGTCGATCAGGTTCAGCGTCTCCTTGTTGCGCGGGCAGTTGATCGAGACGTAGTCGGCCTGGCGCATCAGGTCGTGCAGCTCCGACTTTTCGGCGCCGCGCTCGCGGCACTGCTCGGCCGTCAGGTACGGGTCGTAGGCCAGCACGCGCATGTCGAAGGCGGCGCGGCAGATCTGCGCCACGCGCGAGCCGACATTGCCGAGGCCGACGATGCCGATCGTCTTGCCCTGGATCTCGGTGCCCATGTAGGCGTTGCGGTTGATGCCGCCGGTGTGCCGCATGTAGCGGTCGGTCTCCATGATGCGCTTGCACAGGCAGAGCATCAGCCCGAGCACATGCTCGGCGACCGCTTCCTTGTTGCCGCCCGTCTGGTTGACGACGAGGACGCCGGCCGCGGTGCAGGCGTCGGCGTCGACCGTGTCGTAGCCGGCGCCGTTGCTCGACACGGCGAGCAGGTTCGGGCAGCGCGCCAGAAGGTCGGCTTCGGCGAAATACTGGCGGGGCAGGTCGTCGCGCGCCGCCGTCACCTGATAGACGTGCGTCTGCGCCAGCTGCTTCCAGTTGTCGGCCTCGGGCCCGGCATAGACCATGCGCGTCAGGTCGACGTCGGCGCGGCGTGCCACGACCTCCTTGAAGGCCTCGTTGTTCGGCAGGTACTCGAAATAGGAGATGCGTTTGGCGTTCGGGTTCATGCGTTGTCCTCCACCTTGAATCCCAGGATCTTTTCGAACCTGGCGATATAGGCGGGCCAGGCTTCCGGATTGACGATGCGCGGCGCGCGCTTGCCGTCGAAGATCGTGATCCACTGCTCCGCGGCAGCGGCGGCCATCGCCTCGCGCGCCTCCTCGGTGATGCCGGCGATGTGCATGGAGACGATCACGTTGTCGAGGCCGAGCAGCGGATGGTCCATGGGCGGCGGCTCGTCGAGGAAGACGTCGATGCCGGCGCCGGCGATCAGCCCGCGCTTCAGCGCATCGGCCAGGGCCGGCTCGTCGTGGATGCCGCCACGCGCCGTGTTGACGAAATAGGCGGTCGGCTTCATCGCCGCGAACTCTGCGGCGCCGAACATGCCGAGCGTCTCCGCCGTGCGCGGACAATGGACCGAGACGTAGTCGGCCTCGCGCAGCAGGTCGGCCAGTTCGGCCTTCTCGGCGCCGCGCGCGCGGATCTCCTCGGCACTGAGATAGGGGTCGTATGCCAGAACGCGCATCCGGAAGAGGCCGCCGCAGAGTTCGGCGGTGCGCGTGCCGATCTGGCCGAGACCCACGACGCCGACGGTCTTGCCGCGCATCTCGCGGCCGGTGAAGCCGCCGCGGTCCCAGTCGCGGTCGCGGCGCAGCGCCCGGTCCGACTGGATCATCTGCTTGGAGACGCAGAGCATCATGCCGAGGGCGTGTTCGGCGACCGCCTCCTTGTTGGTGCCCGACTGGTTGACGACGATGATGCCCATCTCGGTGCAGGCGTCGACGTCGACCACGTCGTAGCCGGCCCCCGTGGACGAGACGGCGAGCAGGTTGGGACACCGCGCCAGCATCGAGCGCCCGGGGAACCAGGGGGCGCGCAGTTCGGTCCGGGCCGAAACCTGGTAGCCGTGCGCCTCGGCCATCGCGGTCCAGTTCGCCTCGGCGTCGCCGGCATATTCCAGGCGGACCGGTTGGATGTCCGGGCGGCGCGCCAGGATCTCGTCGGCGACCGGGTGGAACCACGACTCGAAGTAGGCGAGCCGCTTGCTGTTCTTGCGCGTCACGGGAATTCCCTCGGGTGATCTCTTATGATCGTCGCGGCATCGTGACCGAAGTGGGCCGGCGCGAAAAGCGGCGCCCTAGCCGCCGACGCCGAAGGCCTGGTGGCGGACCTTGTCGCCGAGCTTGATGCCGAGCCGATCGACTGTGCCGGCGCGCACCTCCAGCACGCCGGACACGATCTCCGCGGTGCCGATCGTCTCCATCGAGAAGGGCCGCGTGTTGCGGATGATGTGGACGATGCGGCCCATGGGCGAGATGAAGATCATGTCGAGCGGAATCGGCGTGTTCTGCATCCACATCCACGCCTCGCTCGGCGGCTGGTGGACGAACAGCATGCCCTCGCCATGGCCCAGCCGCTGACGCAGCATCAGGCCGCAGGATTTCTGCTCCGGCGTGCGCGCCACCTCGACCGAGAAGCCCTCCTGTCCCGTCGCGGTTTCGATCAGCAGCGCCGAGCGCGGCAGCTCCGGCTGGGGCGGGTTCGCGCAGGCGAGCGCACCCGTCGCGGAAGCAAACGCGAGCATCGCGGCCAGCCCCATCGTTCGCAGAAAGTCGCGTCCCGGCATGTCACTCCGTCCACCCTGGCCCGTCCATTCCGGCGGGAGCCGGATCTTAGCGGCGGGGGCGCGTGGCGCAAGGCACCGGGGCGGGCGCACCGGACATCCTGCCGCGGCCACCGCGCGCGGCGACCGGCGCCGGGGTCGCCTTTGCGCGGAGCCGAACGGCGGCTAGTCTCCGGCACTCGACCCGCGTCAGCCGCCCACCGGCTGAAGCAGACACACCGAAGCCAAGCGTTCCGGCGGCGACGATCGTGCGATCGCCGCACAATTCACGGGAGGAGAGGACCACCGATGCGACCGAACAAGATCAAGCAGATGTGGCGCGACGGCAAATACGTGACGCTGGGGTGGCTCTCCGTTTCGCACGGGTTCACGGCCGAGGTCATGGCGCGCCAGGGTTTCGACGCGCTCTGCGTCGACCTGCAGCACGGGACCTCGGAGATGAACGACGTCCTGCCGATGCTGCAGGCGATCTCCCAGACGGACACGGCCCCGGTCGTGCGCGTCGCCTGGAACGACCCGGCGCCGATCATGCGGGCATTGGACCTCGGCGCCTATGGCATCATCGTGCCGCTGGTGAACACGGCGGAAGAGGCGGCGATGGCGGTCGCGGCTTGCCGTTACCCGCCCGTCGGCATGCGGTCCTCCGGCCCGATCCGTGCCGCCCATTATGGCGGCGCCGACTACGGCACCAAGGCCAACGACGAGATCGTCGTGATGGCCATGATCGAGACCAAGGAGGGCATCGAGAACCTGGAGGCCATCTGCGCCACGCCCGGGCTCGACGCCGTGTATATCGGGCCGGCCGACCTGTCCTTCGCCCTGGGCCTCGCCCCGCGCGCCGACAATCCCGATCCGCTCCACCTCGAGACCTGCGACAGGATCCTCGCCGCCGCGCACAAGCACGGCATCAAGGCCGCCATGCACTGCGCGAGCGGCGAGTTCGCCGCCGCCGCCGTGAAGCGCGGCTTCGACATGGTCATGCTGACCTCCGATGTCGCCTGCATGATCGCCGGCGCGCGGCAGCAACTCGACACGCTGAAGAAGGGAACGGGCTGAGCGAGGCGGCGACGGCCGGTGGGAGAGTCGTCTTCTACCCGTCGGCCTTGACCGGCCCTGCTTCGACGCACACGTTCCGAACGTCACTCGGGGGAGCCGGCGGTGCCGGCTGAGAGGTCCATGTCGGACGACCCCTGGAACCTGATCCGGCTCGCACCGGTGTAGGGAGCAGTGCGATTTCCAGCAGACCGCCCGGCGGCGAGGCCGCCTTCTCCGTCACCGTGCGCGCCCGGCGCATGGCGTTCGGCGACATGCTGCTGTTCGAGAACCTGGACGTGACGCTCGCCGCCGGCGGCTGGACGGTGCTGCTGGGACCGAGCGGCGTCGGCAAGACGACGCTGCTGCGCATGGTCGCCGGGCTCGTCGCGCACGGGCCGGACGTGGCGGTCGCCTGCGACGACGGCCGGCCGCTGGCCGGCCGGATGGCCTGGATGGGCCAGCAGGACCTGCTGCTGCCGTGGCTGTCGGTGCTCGACAACGTGTTGCTGGGAAGCCGGCTGCGTGGGCAGGCCCCTCCCCGCGACCGGGCGGTCGAACTGCTGTCCGTCGTCGGCCTCGGCGGGAACCTGGGAGACCGCCCCGCATCGCTGTCCGGCGGCATGCGCCAGCGCGCGGCGCTGGTGCGCACGCTGATCGAGGACCGGCCGGTCGTGCTGATGGACGAGCCCTTCTCCGCCGTCGACGTGGTGACGCGGCACGAGCTTCAGACGCTGGCCGGGCGGCTGCTGGCCGGCCGCACCGTGCTGCTGGTGACGCACGATCCGCTGGAGGCGTTGCGCCTCGGCCATCGGATCCTGGTGCTGTCGGGGCGGCCGGCGACGCTGCAGGAAGCGCCGGTGCCGCCCGGGCAGGCCCCCCGCGACGTGGCCGACCCACGCCTGCTCGCCGAACAGGCGGAGCTGCTCGGCCTGCTCGGTGCAGCGCGCGAGGCGGCATGACCGTTCCGGGACCGCTGCGTCCGCTGGTGATCCTGGCCGGCCTGCTGGCCGCCTGGCAGGCATTGGTCACGGTGACGGGGGTGCAGTTCTTCATCCTGCCGCCGCCGCTCTCGGTCGGGCGCGCGCTGTTCCAGCGCTGGGACCTGATCCTGCCGCACGCCGGCACGACCCTGGCCGAGATCCTGCTGGGCCTCGTGTTCGGGCTGGCGCTGGGCGTCGGGACGGCGCTGACGATGGCCTATTTCCGACCCGCCCGGCGCTGGCTGCTGCCGGTGCTGGTGGTCAGCCAGGCGATCCCGGTATTCGCCATCGCGCCGCTGCTGGTGCTGTGGCTGGGCTACGGCATCCAGTCGAAGGTCGCGATGGCGGCGATGATCATCTACTTCCCGGTCACCGCCGCCTTCTTCGACGGGCTGCGCCGGACGGAGCCGGGCTGGCTCGATCTCGCCCAGGTCATGAACGGCGGACGGTGGGCGGTGCTGCGCCACATCCGCATTCCGGCCGCCCTGCCCGCCCTCGCCTCCGGCATGCGGGTCGCCACGGCGGTGGCGCCGATCGGCGCCGTGGTCGGCGAGTGGGTCGGCTCGCGCGGCGGGCTCGGCTACCTGATGCTGCACGCCAACGCGCGCATGCAGGTCGACCTGATGTTCGCCGCGCTCTTCGTCCTCGCCGCCATGGCGGTGACGCTGTATTTCACCGTGGACATGCTGCTGCGGCGGCTGATTCCGTGGCAACCCGACGCGCTTCCCGCCGACGAGAGGATCTGAATACATGATTCAGCCGGGCCGCCTCGCCCTCGCCGCCCTCGCCCTCGCCGCCCTGGCGCTCGGGCCGATGTCCGCAACGCCCGCCGCTGCGCAGGGGCCGGAGCGGCTGTCGGTGATCCTCGACTGGTTCATCAACCCGGACCACGGGCCGCTGATCGTGGCGGCCGAGCGCGGCTACTTCAAGGAGGCCGGGCTGGAGGTGACGTTCGACGAGCCGGCCGACCCGAACGACCCGCCGAAGCTGGTGGCCGCCGGCAAGTACGACCTGGGCGTCTCGTACCAGCCGCAGCTGCACCTGCAGGTGGCGCAGGGCCTGCCGCTGATGCGGGTGGGCACGCTGGTGGCGACGCCGCTGAACACCGTGATCGTGCTCCGCGACGGACCGATCAAGTCGATCGCCGACCTGAAGGGCAAGAAGGTCGGCTACTCGGTCGGCGGCCTGGAGGAGGCGATGCTGGGCGGCGTGCTGAAGACGCACGGCCTGACCCTGAAGGACGTCACCCTGGTCAACGTGAACTGGTCGCTGTCGCCGTCGCTGGCGGCGGGCCAGGTCGACGCGGTGATCGGCGGCTACCGGAACTTCGAGATGAACCAGATGGACATCGCCGGCCATCCCGGCCGGGCCTTCTTCGTCGAGGAGGAGGGTATCCCGCCTTACGACGAATTAATCCTGATCGCAAACAAGACCAAGGTCGACCGTCCGGCGTACCGCGCCTTCGTCGACGCACTCGAGCGGGGGGTCCAGTATCTGATCAATCATCCGGACGAGAGCTGGCGACTTTTCATCCGGAATCGCGGCCAGTTGGACGACGAATTGAACCGGCGCGCTTGGAAAGACACGATTCCGCGCTTCGCCCTCCGCCCGGCGGCGCTCGACCAGCGGCGCTATGACCGGTTTGCGGCCTTCCTGAAGGAGCGCGGGCTGATCGAGACGGTGCCGGCGGTGGAGACTTACGCGGTACAGCTGCCTTAGACCTGCGTCCTTGCCCCGGGCGCCCTGGTCTCCCATCATCCCTGCGTCGTTGATCCGGGAGACCTCGTGCGCGCCGCACTGACCGCCGTCCTCCTCGTCCTGCTGCTGCCGGCGGCCGCGTCGGCACAGGATTCAGCCGCGCCGGAGGCGGAACGCCACCAGTCCGAAACCGCAGCGGCGCCTGCCGCGGACGCCCGGACGGTGCATGCGATCGCCATGCACGGCGAGCCGAAATATCCGCCGGATTTCCCGCACTTCGACTATGTGAACCCGGACGCGCCGAAGGGCGGTACCCTGCGGCTCGCCGCCGAGGGTGCCTACGACAGCTTCAACGCGAACATCCCCAAGGGGTCGCCTGCCGCGATCAGCGGAGTCTACGAGACGCTGCTGGTGTCCAGCGCCGACGAGGCGTTCACTGAATACGGCCTGCTGGCCGAGAGCGTCACCATGCCGGAGGACCGATCCTGGGTGGAATTCACCCTGCGACCGGAGGCGCGCTGGCATGACGGCAAGCCGGTCACCGTCGAAGACGTGATCTGGTCGCTGGAGACGCTGCGCACGCAAGGCCAGCCCTTCTACCGATTCTACTATGCCGGCATCACCAAGGCGGAGAAGACGGGGGAGCGGACGGTGCGCTTCACCTTCAAGCCGGGCGACAACCGCGAATTGCCGCTGATCGCCGGCCAGTTCCCGATCCTGCCGAAGCACTGGTGGGAGGGGCGCGACTTCTCGGCAACCAGCCTGGAGCCGCCGCTCGGCAGCGGCCCCTACCGGGTGGGCGAATTCGAGCCGGGGCGGTTCGTCGAACTCCAGCGGGTTGAGGACTACTGGGGCGAAGATCTACCGGTGAATGTCGGGCAGAACAATTTCGACCGGATCCGCATCGACTATTTCCGCGACGACGCCGTGATCCGGCAGGCGGTGAAGGCGGGCAACGTCGACTGGCGCCTGGAGAACCAGGCGAAGGCCTGGGCCGTCGACTACGACACGCCGGCGGTGGCGCGCGGCCTGCTGCGCAAGGTGGCGTTCGAGAACCAGCGGCCCACGGGCATGCAGGGCTTCGTGATGAACACGCGGCGCGCCCAGTTCCAGGACCCGCGGGTGCGGCGTGCGCTGGCCTATGCCTTCGACTTCGAATGGACCAACCGAAACCTGTTCTTCGGTGCCTATACGCGCACCGAGAGCTATTTCTCCAACTCGGAACTGGCGGCGACCGGCCTGCCGCAGGGCGAGGAGTTGGAGATCCTGGAGCGGTATCGCGGCCGGGTGCCCGAGGAGGTCTTCACCGAGCCATATTTCGCGCCGAAGACCGACGGCAGCGGCTGGCCGCGCGAGAACCTGAAGACGGCGCTCGCCCTGCTGGAAGAAGCCGGCTGGGTCGTGCGCGACATGAAGCTGGTGAACGAGAAGACCGGCGAGCCGATGCGATTCGAGTTCCTGCTGTACAGCCAGGCGTTCGAGCGGATCGTGCTGCCCTATGTGCGCAACCTGGCGCGGCTGGGGATCGAGGCGAACGTGCGGCTGGTGGACCAGTCGCAGTACATCAACCGGATCCGCAGCTACGACTTCGACATCGTCGTCGGCGGCTGGGGACAGAGCCGGTCGCCCGGCAACGAGCAGGCGGAATTCTGGGGCTCCGACGCCGCCGACCGGCCCGGCAGCCGCAACACCGCCGGCATCAAGGATCCGGTGATCGACGAACTGGTCGACCTGATCATCGCCGCGCCGTCGCGCGAGAGCCTGGTGGCACGGACGCGGGCCCTGGACCGTGTGCTGCTGTGGCATCACTACGTCGTGCCGAACTGGCACAACCGCACCGACCGGGTCGTCTTCTGGGACAAGTTCGGCTATCCGGACAGGCCACCGCCGGCCAACGGCACGAACACCGACTGGTGGTGGTTCGATCCGGCAAAGGCGGCACGGATCGCCCAGGGCCTCGCCAACAATCCGGAACTCGTCGCGGCGGATCCGGGGGTGACCGAGGCGCGCGACGGGCTGCTGCTGTGGTTCGCCGCGGCCGGCGGCCTGCTGCTGGCGGGCTGGTTCGTCGTGCGGCGGGCGATGCGATGACGCGGCGGAGGCTCTGACATGCTGGCCTACATCATCCGGCGCCTGCTGCTGATCGTGCCGACGCTGCTCGGCATCATGATCATCAACTTCGCCGTCATCCAGGCCGCACCCGGCGGCCCGGTCGAACAGGTGATCGCGCAGCTGACCGGGGTCGGCGGCGGCGCCACGGAGCGCGTCACCCAGGGCGGCGGCGAACTGACCGTGCAGAGCGAGTCCGGCGGCACCTATCGCGGCGCCCAGGGGCTCGACCCGGCCTTCATCGCCGAACTGGAGAAGCGCTTCGGATTCGACAGGCCGCTGCACGAGCGCTTCCTGATGATGATGGGCAGCTACCTGACGCTCGACTTCGGCAACAGCTTCTTCCGCGACCGCAGCGTCATCGACCTGATCGCCGACAAGATGCCGGTGTCCATATCGCTCGGGCTGTGGACGACGCTGATCGTCTACCTGATCTCGATCCCGCTCGGCATCGCGAAGGCGGTGCGGGACGGGTCGCACTTCGACGTCTGGACCAGTGCGGCGATCATCGTGGGATATGCGATCCCGAGCTTCCTGTTCGCCGTCTTCCTGCTGGTGGTGTTCGCCGGCGGCAGCTATCTGACCTGGTTTCCGCTGCGCGGGCTGACATCGGAGAACTGGGCGGAACTGGCCTGGCCGGACCGCATCCTCGACTATCTCTGGCACATCACCCTGCCGGTGCTCGCCATGGTGGTCGGCGGCTTTGCGACGCTGACGATGCTGACGAAGAACTCCTTTCTCGACCAGATCCGCCAGCAATACGTCGTGACGGCGCGCGCCAAGGGCCTGACCGAGAACCGCATCCTCTACGGCCACGTGTTCCGCAACGCCATGCTGCTGGTCATCGCCGGCTTCCCGTCAGCCTTCATCGGCGTGCTGTTCACCGGCTCGGTGCTGATCGAGGTGATCTTCTCGCTCGACGGGCTGGGACTTCTGGGCTTCGAGGCGGCGCTGCGGCGGGACTATCCGGTGATGTTCGGCACGCTGTTCATCTTCTCGCTGCTGGGCCTGATCCTGAACCTCGTCGGCGACCTGATGTACACGGTGGTCGACCCGCGCATCGATTTCGAAGCGAGGCGCGCATGACGATGGATGCCGCGACCGCCGCCCCGCCGCGACCGCCGATGCGGCGCAGCCGCTTCCTCGGCATGCCCGTGGCACCGCTGACCAAGCGCCGGCTGGACAGCTTCCGCGCCAACCGGCGCGGCTGGTGGTCGCTGTGGATCTTCCTGCTGCTGTTCGTCGTCAGCCTGTTCGCCGAGTTCGTCGCCAACTCCAAGCCGATCGTCGTGTCCTACGACGGCGCCTTCTACTGGCCGATCTTCCAGGCGTACCCCGAGACGACGTTCGGCGGCGAACTGCCGACCGAGACCGACTACAACGACCCTTACGTCGTGCGGCTGATCGAAGACGGCGGCTGGATGGTCAAGCCGCCGGTTCGCTACAACCACATGAGCGTCGCCTGGGACCTGCCGCAGCCGGCCCCCTCGCCGCCCGACGCACAGCACTGGCTGGGCACCGACGACCAGGCGCGCGACGTGACGGCGCGGCTGGTCTACGGCTTCCGTATCTCGGTGCTGTTCGGCCTGACGCTGACGATCCTCTCCACCATCATCGGCGTCGCGGCGGGGGCGCTGCAGGGCTATTTCGGCGGCTGGACCGACCTGCTGCTCCAGCGCTTCATGGAGATCTGGTCGGGCCTGCCGCAGCTCTTCCTGCTGATCATCCTGGCCGCGATCATCACGCCGAACTTCTGGTGGCTGCTGGGGATCATGCTGCTGTTCAGCTGGATGAGCCTGGTCGGCGTGGTACGTGCAGAGTTCCTTCGGGCGCGGAACTTCGACTATGTTCGCGCCGCCCGCGCGCTCGGCGTCGGCGACGGGACGATCATGTTCCGCCATCTGCTCCCCAACGCCATGGTCGCGACCCTGACTTTCCTGCCCTTCGTGCTTTCCGGCTCGATCACCACGCTGACGGCGCTGGACTTCCTTGGCTTCGGCCTGCCGCCCGGCTCCGCCTCGCTCGGCGAACTCCTGGCCCAGGGCAAGGCGAACCTGCAGGCGCCCTGGCTGGGCCTCACGGGCTTCTTCGCCATCGCGATCATGCTGACGCTGCTGGTCTTCGTCGGCGAGGCGGTGCGCGACGCCTTCGATCCGCGCAAGCATCAGGGAGGATTCGGGCGATGAAGGTCCTCGTCGTCGGATCGGGCGGGCGCGAGCATGCGCTGTGCTGGGCGATCGCCGCGTCGCCACTCTGCGAGAAGCTGTGGTGTGCGCCGGGCAACGCCGGCATCGCACAGGACGCCGAATGCGTCGCCATCGGTGCCGAGGATCTCGACGGCATCGTCGCCTTCGCGCGTGAGCACGCCGTCGATCTTGTCGTCGTCGGGCCGGAAGGGCCGCTGGTCCTGGGGCTGGTCGACCGGCTGAACGATGCCGGCATCCGCGCCTTCGGGCCCAGTGCCGCTGCCGCGCGCCTGGAGGGCTCGAAGGGCTTCATGAAGGACCTGTGCGCGGCGCACGGCATTCCGACCGCCGCCTACGGACGCTTCACCGACGCCGCGGCCGCAAAGGCCTTCGTGCGGGAGCGCGGCGCGCCGATCGTGGTGAAGGCGGACGGCCTCGCCGCCGGCAAGGGCGTGGTGGTCGCGGAGAGCGTGGCGGAGGCCGAGGCCGCCATCGACGATGCGCTGGTCGCCAACCGCTTCGGCGACGCCGGCGCGGAACTGGTGGTCGAGGAGTTCCTCGAGGGCGAGGAAGCCAGCTATTTCGCGCTGGTCGACGGGAAGACCGTGCTGCCGCTCGCGTCGGCCCAGGACCACAAGCGGGTCGGCGACGGCGACACCGGGCCGAACACGGGCGGCATGGGCGCCTATTCCCCTGCCCCGGTGATGACACCCGAGATGGAGGCGCGTGTCCTGGACGAGATCGTCCATCCGCTGGTCGCCGCGATGACCGAGGCGGGCTGCCCGTTTAAGGGGGTGGTCTTCGCTGGCCTGATGATCGGCGAGTCCGGCCCCAAGCTGATCGAGATCAACGTCCGCTTCGGCGACCCCGAGTGCCAGACGCTGATGATGCGGCTGAGGTCGGACCTACTGCCGGCGCTGGTGGCGTCGGCGGATGGCGCGCTGGCGCATCTCGACCTGCGCTGGCATCCCGAGACGGCGCTGTGCGTCGTCATGGCCGCCAACGGCTATCCCGGCGACTACGCCAAGGGCACCGAGATCCGCGGGCTCGACGCCGCGGCAAGCGACGACGTGACCGTCTTCCACGCCGGCACCAAGCGCGAGGCCGAGCGCATCCTCGCGACGGGCGGCCGGGTGCTGGGGGTGACGGCGCTGGGCGCCAGCGTCGCGGAGGCGCAGGCGCGCGCCTATGCCGCCGTCGACCGGATCGACTGGCCCGACGGCTTCTGCCGGCGCGACATCGGCTGGCGGGCCGTCGCGCGCGAGACCGCCGGGGGCTAAGCTCACGTCCGAACCGGCCGCGAGCCAGGGAGGAACGGACTTGGGCATCGACTACGAGAAGCGCGACGGCGTCGCCTACATCACGCTGAACAATCCGGAGAAGGCCAACATCCTCGACAAGCGGATGTCGGACGAGATCGGCGAAGCCTGGATCGACATGTGGGAGGACCGCACGGTCCGCTGCGCCATCGTCACGGGCGCGGGGGAGCGGCACTTCTGCGGCGGCCACAATCTGGCGCCGCGTCCGGACGTGACCGAGGAGGAGCGCGAATATCTGCGCACCCAGCGCATCTACTGGCCCCTGGCCGGCACGGTGCACGGGCAGAAGACCGGCGTCGACGGCCGCATGGGCGACCACTATCCGCGCGTCTGGAAGCCGGTCATCGCCGCGGTCAACGGCTGGGCGGCGGGTGCCGGGCTCTACATGCTGCTGGCCTCGACCGACATCCGCATCGCGAGTGCCGAACATGCGCGCTTCAAGTTCGCGCTGACCACCCAGGGCTGGCTTGGACACGGACCGGGGGCGAGCCTGCTGGTCAAGCAGCTCCGCTACATCGACGCGATGAAGATCCTGCTGACCGACGAACCGTTCGACGCTGCCGAGGCCCTGCGCATCGGCCTGATCAACGAGGTCGTGCCACATGCCGACCTCATGGCGCGCGCCGAGGCCACGGCTCGCCGCATCGTCGAAATGCCGCCCGTCGCCGTGCGCATGATGAAGGAGTTCGTCGTGCGCTTCGGCGACCTGCCCACCGACCAAGCCTGGCACGTGCAGAACCTGATCAACGCCCTGCTGATCCAGACGACGACCGACGGCGAGGAAGGTCGCCGCGCCTTCAACGCCAAGGAGAAGCCGAACTTCACCGGCGCGCTCCGCCGCCGCGGCGAGGCCTGGCCGGAACTGTCGGAGGAAGACGCGGCGCGCCTGGACGAGGTCTACCGCAGCGGCGAGTTCTAACGCGACGTCAGGACAGCGCGCGCAGCGCCTCGATTAGCGTCGCCGGGTCCGTCTCGCCCAGCAGGAGGCCGGTTTCCGCCTGGGTCGCGTGCCAGGCCGGCATGGCGTCGGCGAGCAGGTCGAGGCCGGCCGGCGTGAGGGTCATCAGGCGGCTGCGCCGGTCCTTCTCGCCGACGGTCACCTGGACGAGGCCACGCCGCTCCAGCGGCTTCAGCGCAGCGGTCAGCGTCGTGCGGTCCATGGCCAGCAGGTTGGCGACGCTGCTCATGGTCGGCGGCTCGGGCCGGTTCAGCGACATGAGCAGCGAGAACTGCCCGCTGGTCAGCCCGAGCGGCCGCAGCGCATCGTCGTAGCGGCGCGCCAGCGCGCGCGCCGCACGCTGGACGTGAAGGCAGAGGCAGCTGTCGCGAACTGCAATTGTTGTGGTGAACGGAACGGCGCGCTTTGACATGACCCATTAATGTTGATATCAACGAATTTGTCCAGCGAAACTGGCTCGCCCGGGCGGAGCCGCCAATGTGGGCGCACTCGCCCCGAGGAGGAAGGATGGCGAAGAAGGTCCTCGTCCTGGTCGGAACCAAGAAGGGCGTTTTCGTCCTCGAGAGCGACGCCGGCCGCGGCGCTTGGTCGCTGCGCGGGCCGTTCTGCGAAACGTGGCCGATCAACCACTGCCTCGCCGATCCCGCGAGCGGCACGATCTACGCCGCCGGTGGCGACGCCTGGTTCGGACCCGCCGTCTGGCGGTCGACCGACCTGGGCGCGACCTGGACCCATTCGAGCGACGGGCTCGCCTATCCCGAGGGCGAGGAGCCGATCAAGTCGGCCTGGAGCCTCGCCGCGACGAACGGCGCCCTCTATGCCGGAGTCGAGCCGGCGGGCCTGTTCCGCAGCGACGACGGCGGTCTGTCCTGGCGCCAGGTGAAGGGGCTGCGCGACCACCCGACCCGGCCGAAATGGGAGCCGGGCGGCGCCGGACTGATCCTGCACTCGATCGTGCCGCATCACCGCGACCCCGGCCAGATGTGGATCGGCATATCGTCGGCCGGCGTCTTCCATACGGCCGACGGCGGCGAGACCTGGACCCCGCGCAACCGGGGCACGCGCGCGGAGCACGTGCCGGGCGAACCCTATCCCGAGATCGGCCAGTGCGTGCACTGCATCGTCATGGCACCCGGCACACCGGACCGGCTCTACCAGCAGAACCATTTCGGCATGTACCGCAGCGACGACGGCGGCCAGCAGTGGGAGAGCATCGAGAGCGGCCTGCCCTCCAGCTTCGGCTTCCCGGCAGCGGCGCATCCGCGCGATCGTGACACGCTGTACCTGCTGCCGCTGAACGGCGACACGAAGGGACGCTTCGTGCCCGACGCCAAGGCGGCCGTCTGGCGGACGCGGGACGGCGGCGGCACCTGGCAGGACCTGCGCGAGGGTCTGCCGCAGGAGAACGCTTATTTCGGGGTGCTGCGCCAGGCGATGGCCACGGACAAGCTCGATCCCGCCGGCGTGTATTTCGGAACCGGGACCGGGTCGGTCTTCGCCAGCGCCGACGAAGGCGACCGCTGGACCTGCATCGCGCAGCATCTGCCGACCATCTCGTCGGTCGAGACGCTCGTCGTCGAGGCCTGACGCGATGGCGGCCGGGCCGGTCTTCCGCGAGCCTTTTCCGGATGCCCCGCTGATCACGGTGCGACTGCCGGCGGTCCTGCTGAACCTGTTCCCCGGCGCCTCGCGCACCGTGCGGCTGCGCGCCGGGACGGTGGCCGAGGCAATGGCGGCACTGGACGCACGCTGGCCCGGCATGCGCGACCGCCTCTGCGATTCGCGCCCGGCGATCCGACGGCACATCAACGTCTTCGTGAACGAGGAACGGGCCGCCTTGGCGACCCGTCTCACGGAGGGGGAAGAGATGCTGGTGATGACCGCGATCAGCGGCGGCTGACGCGGCGTCAGCCGCCCGAACCACCACCGCCCGAGCCACCACCGCCGGCACCGCCTGCGCCGGTAGCACCCCCGCCAGCGCCGCCGCTGGTCGCACCGCCGATGGATCCCGCGCCGAAGTTGCCTGATCCGGGTGCACCGGTGCCCGGACCGCCCCCGGTGCCGCTGGCGCCGGCGCCCGTGGTGACACCGCTGCTGCCGCCCGTCGTTCCTGCGGCGCCGGTGGGCCCGGTCGCAGGCGCGCCGGTATCACCCATCGTGTTCGCGGTTCCGCCGGTGTTGAAAGCCGGTCCGCCGGCATCGGGCCGACCGACTCCTGTGGGCGGGGCGATGCCGGTGTTGGTGTCGATGCCGGTACGGGGGTCGACGGTGGTGCCGCGGTCGATCGCGGTTCCGCCCGGGGTCGTGCTTCGACCGATTGTGCCGGGCACCGACCCTCCGACCATGCCCGATGCACCCCCGGCCGCACCGGCGCTCGTGCCGCCGACGATACCGGAGGCGCCACCGGGCGAACCAGCGCTGATCCCGCCGGGCGTCACGCTGCTGCGGTCTCCGCCGCGGATCACGTCGACGCCGGAAGTGCCCCGGGCTGGCTTCGCACCCGGCTGCCCCGTTCCGCCGCCGCCCGCCGACGGCGCGCCAGCAGTCGCTCCGGGTGCGGCCGCGCCGGCCCTCGACGGCGGAGACGCGATGGGCGAGGTGATCGGCGGCGTCGAGACGACGCCGCTGGTCGCGGGCGGGGCCGCGATAGAGTCGGTGCGCGTCGCGCTGCCTCCCGGTGCGCCGCCGAAGCCCCCGCCTACCGATCCTGTTGCGGCCGCTCCCGTGCCACCGACGTCGGCGGCAGGGATGCCGCCGACGCCGAGCGCTGCCAGCGTATCGGCCGTCGGTGTACCGCTGGCGCGCAGGCCCTGTGTCTGCTGGAAGTTCCTGAGCGCCGATTCCGTGCGCGGCCCCCAGACTCCGTCGACCGGCCCGACGTCATAGCCCCGGGCGCCGAGCGCCTGCTGGATTCGCTGCACCGTCGACCGGTCGCGCAGAGGGTTGATCGCCGGCGTGCCGCCGTTGCCGCCCCGATATTGCAGCGTTCCGGACGGCGCGCTCTGCCCCCATGCAGGGACGAGCGGCGCCGCAGAGGCCGCGAGAATCGCGACGAACATCAAATGCCTGTTCATGACCGTCCTGTGCGTTCCGCCTTCGCGAAGGCCTGACCCCCAGAGTCCAAGTCGGAACCGCGGAACGGCGTGCACGGTTCCCGGCCGCCGCAGCGATCGCCTCAGGTCGACGCGCCCTCGGCGAGGCGGGCCCAGGTGCGGCGCGGGTCGTCCGTGCCGACCGATCCGACGCGGCACGTCGTGTCGAAATGCAGTACCGCGGGAGCATCCTTCGAGAAGACCGGCCAGGCCGGGATCGCCGGGCTGTTCGGGTCGCCCGTCCGGGCGAAGGCGGCCCAGGTCGCGGACATGGCGGCGGCGAGCGCGGACGCTTCCGGCCCTTCAGTGGAGGGGCCGCAGCGGTCGACCGTGTCGAAGACCAGCGGCGTGTCGATCGAGTGGGACGCCTTCAGGCGGCCTTCGTGGGCGGGTGAGCCCCAATCGAGCGAGTAGAACCAGACGGGCCCGCCCTGCGCACTCTTGCGCTCGGCCAGCATCAGGGAACGGGCGCGGAAGTTGCTGTCGGTCAGGATCGCGATCAGCAGGTCGGCCGGCGTCATCTCCGGGTGCAGGGCCCGGTAGCGGCCGATGAGGGCGGAGGCCGCGTCGTCGCCCTGTCCCATCACGGCGGCGACCCGGCCCGGCAGCGCGCTCTCGGGCAGCGTGCGGAACCAGACGGCGTCGTCGCCGGCCAGGAAAATCGCCGTCTCCTCGCGCGTGTCGCCGATCATGATCGGCACGCCGGCGCCGGTGGGTGCGGCGGCCGGCGCGAAGGGCTGCTGCGGCAGGTCGGTGCCGTCGACCACCGGGCCGAAGGGGTAGCGGTCGAGCAGCGGATACTGCGCCGGCGGCAGCGCCTTCTCGGCCGGCGCGATGGCGGCCTGAAGCTGCGCGATGGAGAGCGACTGCAGCCGGTCGAGTTCCCCCTTGCCGATGCCGAGATGCTTCAGAACCGCTTCGGCAACCATGTTGGCACGCTCGCGCTCGGCGACGCGGATGGTCGCACCGCTCTGGATGATGCCGCGGTGGAACAGGCCCTTCGCCGCCGGCATGGCGAGCAGCGTGCTGATCTTGCCGCCCCCGCCCGACTGGCCGAAGACGGTCACCCGGCCGGGATCGCCGCCGAAGCGCGCGGCGTGCTCGCGCACCCAGTCGAGCGCCGCGATCAGGTCGAGCACGCCGGCATTGCCGGAATGGGCGAAGCGCTCGCCGCCGATGTCGCCCAGGTGCAGGTGGCCGAAGATGTTGAGCCGGTGGTTGACCGCCACCACGACGACGTCCTGGCGCTTCGCCAGATTGGTGCCGTCGAAGCGCGGCACGTTGGCCGAGCCGTAGGAGAAGGCGCCGCCGTGCAGCCAGACCATCACCGGCCGCTTCGCCTCGTCCAGGCCGGGGGTCCAGACATGCAGCTTCAGACAGTCCTCGGACGGCGTCAGCGTGTCGACCGGCCCCCAGACCGTCGCCAGTTCCGGCCGCCGCGGTCCCGGTCCGTTCTGCGGCGAGCGGCCCGCCAGCACCAACGCGTCGCGGACGCCGCTCCACGGCTCGGGCCGCTTCGGCGCCATGAAGCGGTTGGCGCCCGCGGTGTCCGCGCCGTAGGGCACGCCCTTGAAGGCATGGACGCCGCCGGCGGTGGCGCCGCGGATCCGGCCGGCGGCGGTCTCGACGACGGGATGGTCGGTGGCTGACGGCATGGCGAGGCTCCCGCGGTTGATCGGCCCAGCATGGCACCGTGCGGGCCGGCCGGCCAGATGCCCCCGCCGATGCGGGCCACAGTCAGGCGGGCCGCCGTCAGGCCTGCGCCGCCGCGAGCTCGCACCTGCGTCTCTCCGGCAGTGCCGCGGCGATGGCGTCGAGGACGGCGTTCACGTCGACCGGCTTGGTCAGGTAGGCCGCGAAGCCCGCCTCGCGGCCGCGGCCGACGTCGTCGGGCAGTGCACCGGCGCTGAGCGCCAGGACCGGCGTCGCGGCGAGGTCGGGCCGACTGCGGATCCGCTCCAGCAGGGCGTAGCCGTCCATGTCCGGCAGGTCGATGTCCAGGACGACGATGTCCGGGCGACGCTGCTGCGCCGCGGCGAAGCCCGTGGCCCCGTCGATCGCCTCGTACAGCGTCACGTCCGGCAGGGTCGCCAGGATGTGCCGCATCAGCGCCAGGCTGTCCGGGTCGTCCTCGACGTAGAGCACCGTGAAGCCGCCGGGGCAGGCCGTGCCGGCGCGCTCGGCGGAGACGGCCTCGGCGTCGTCGGCGCCCGCGTGCAGCGGCACGTCGACCCAGAAGCGGCTGCCCTCGCCCGGCGTGCTGGTGAAGCCGATGCTGCCGCCCATCAGGCCGACCAGCCGGCGGCTGAGGGCGAGGCCGATGCCCGTACCCTCGATCCCCTTGTGCTCCACGCCCAGGCGGTTGAACGGCTGGAACAGTTCGGCCTGACGCTCCACCGGAATGCCGGGGCCGGTGTCGGCGACGGCGATGCGCGCCACCTGCTCCGACGCCAGCGTGCACGAGAAGCGGACGGAGCCGCCCGGCCGGTTGTACTTGATCGCGTTCGAGCCGAGGTTGATGAGCACCTGGGCCAGCCGGACACGGTCGGCCAGCACGGGCGGCAGGCCGACGCCCATGTTGCCGGGATCGATCGACACCGACATCTTCGCCGCCGCCGCCGACAGCGTCGCCGCCACCGACTTCATCAGCGGCACCAGGTCGACCCGCGTCGGCGTCACCTGCAGCCGGCCCGCCTCGATCGTACTGAGGTCGAGGACGTCGTTGATCAGCTCGAGCAGGTGATGGCCGGCGCCCAGGATGTGGCCGACGAACTCCGTCTGCTTCGGCGTCAGGGTCCCGAAATAGTGGCCGTCCAGCAGCTGGGCGAAGCCGAGGATGCCGTTCATCGGCGTGCGCAGCTCGTGGCTCATCAGGGCCAGGAACTCGGACTTGGCACGGTTGGCGTCGTCGGCCGCCTCCTTCTCGACCAGCATGCGCCGCTCGCGCCGCTCGGCGGCGTCGCGCTCGCGGGCGCGCTCGTCGATCAGGTGCGACGCCCTGGCGAGCGCCCGGCCGAGCTGGTCGACCTCGGCGATCTCGACCCGCGGCACCTCGACCGCGGCACCCGAGCCCAGGGCCAGCGCCGGTTCCGCCAGCGCGCAGAGCGAGCGCACGACCCGCCGCCCGACGGCGTTCGCCAGCAGCACGCCGAGCAGCAGCAGCAGCGCGGTGAGCCCGACGTTGACCAGCAGCGCCTGGCGCAGGTGGCCGGTCACGACGCTGGTCGGGACGGCGAAGGCGATCATCCAGCCGGTGCGCGGCGAGCGGCTGAAGCCGCCGAAGACCACCGTGCCGTCCTCGCGGGTCATCTCGTAGGTGCCTTCGGCGGCGTCGGCGACATGCTCCAGGAAGGCGTCCGTCGCGCGGCGGCCGACGAACCGCTCGGGCTCCTCGGTCCGGGCGCCGATGGTGCCCGAGCGGTCGAGGATGGAGACGATCCAGCCGCGCGGGATCTTCTGCTGGCGCAGCACCTCGCCCAGCCGGTCGGCGAAGAGCCCCATGCCGAGCATGTAGGTGACGCGGCCGTCGATCCGCACGGGAAGCCCGGTGCCGATGACCCAGCGTCCGGTGGCCGGCCCGACGAACAGGTCGGAGACGACGGGGCCGTCCGTCCGCAGGGCACGCTCGACCATCGTCGTGTCGGCGCCGCGCGGCAGCGGCGTCCCGAACGGCCGGATCGTGTTGAACAGCTGCTGGCCGGTCGTGTCGAACAGCACAATGTTGCTGCCGATCTGGCTGGGCAGGACGGCCTGCGCCTCGTCGTAGAAGGCCGCGAGGTCGCCGTCCGCCAGCCGGCGCGATACGGCGAGGACGTGGAGCGTCGACTGGATGCCCTTCAGGTCGGCGTCGACCGCCTGCATCATGGCGCGCGCCGTGTCGACCATCTGGTGCTCGATCGCCGTGCGCTCGCGCTGGTAGGACCGGTGGATCAGGAAGGCCGCGGCGAGCGCCGCCGGCACGATGCAGGCGACGACCAGCCAGCGCAGCCAGAACTGCAGCGTCCGCCGCCGCCGCCCGAACGGCAGGAGGTGCAGCAGCCGCGTCATGCCGATCGGCGCGGCCGTCGGCACGCGCGACCACCGTCGGCCGCGCCGGCGCCAGAAAACTTCATCGGCTGCACTGCTCCCCTGCGGTACTTCGCTGCCATAGTGACGCAGAGGGTTAAAGATTTACCGAACCGGCGGCCGGCGGCGCCAAGCGTGGCCGGTGGCGCGGAATGGGGTTTCATTCCCTTTCATGGGGCGGGCCGCCGCGTGTGAAACGTTCTGGAACATGGTTCGCGGGATGTCGCACGGCCGAGTGGGTGCCGGGCGGTGGGTTTTCATACCCTTTCGTGGGGGTACGCGGCCCCGTGTGAAACGTCGTGAAACATGAATCGCGGGATGTTGCACGACGGCCGTCGCGGTGGGCGCGGATAGGGGAATATAGCGATTCGTGGAGGTGCGGCGCGCGGTACGGGCCCGGGCGATTGCCAGGGTCGAGTGGGGTTCACGGGGTTCAACAGCGGGCGGATGGGCGGGATGATCGAGCATAGAGGAATTTGTTCCGAACGTCCACGGCAACGTCCCTCGTAGGGGCGGGGCGCGCCCCGCCCTCTGTGCGGCGCACCGAAGATCGGGAATTGGGTCGCGAGGGCGGGGCAAGCCCCGCCCCTATGAAGCGTCGTCGAGGGCCGGCGGGGCGAGCCCCGCCCCTACGGGTTTTCGTCGCGGGCGAAGAGGTCGCGCTGGCAGCCGACGAAGGCGCCGGCGATGGCGGCGGGGCCGCCGAGGTCGGCCATCGCCTCGGCGACCGAGCCGTAGCGGAGGTGGAGCAGCTTGGAGAGGCGGGCGCGGTCGAGTTCCTCGACGCCCTGCGCCACATACTGGCCGAGGACGAAGTCGATGAAGGCCTGGAGCTTCGGCTCGTAGCGCTCCAGCACCGCCGCCTTGCGCCCCGCCACCCGGCCGGCGCGCGTCTCGGGTGCCAGCGCGAAGGCGACATAGGCCAGCACGTCGAACACGTCGCTGTCGGGCGCGTCGATGATGCGCGCCATCTCGGCCAGCGGCTCCGGCCCGAAGCCGCGGCTTGCCAGTTCGTGCAGCAGGGCGGCGCGCGTCTCCGGATCGCCCCAGAGCCTGCGCAGTTCGTCCTCGTCGCGGAACAGTTCGGGCAGCTTGCCGAACAGCGCCTGCATGAACTCGGCGGCCGAAAGCGGGCGGCCGTCCGGCCCCCAGAAGCTGGTGGCGGCGATGTGGCGGATGGCGCGCGCCTTGCCGTCGGCGAGGCGGACGACGACCTTCTCGGGCCGCTCGTAGGGCTCCCGCTCCTCGCGCACGCCGGGCGGCTCGCCGGGGGCGGGCTCCCGTGGCCCGGCGGGTGCGGCGGGCTCCGGGTCGACCGGCTCGCCGTCCCAGTCGGGATCGAGGAAGTGCTGATAGGCGCCCTCGAAATCGTGGATCGTGAAATAGTCCTTGCCGTCGTAGAGGCGCGTGCCGCGGCCGATGATCTGCTTGAACTCGATGATGCTGTTCACCGGCCGCATCAGCACGATGTGACGGACGTTGCGCGCGTCGACGCCGGTCGAGAGCTTCTGCGAGGTGGTCAGGATCGTCGGGATCGTCCGGTCGTTGTCCTGGAACTGGCGCAGCCAATGCTCGCCGATCGCACCGTCGTCGGCCGTCACGCGCTCGCAGTAATGCGGGTCGGTGCTGGTCTTCAGCTGGTTGACGATGTCGCGGACCAGGCGGGCATGATTCTGAGTAGCGCAGAAGACGAGCGTCTTCTGGCGCGGGTCGATCTCGCCCATCCACGTCTCGACGCGGTAGCGCTCGCGCGCCTCGATCTCGATGGTCCGGTTGAACTGCGCGGAGGTGTACTGATGCCCCTCCTCCACCGCCCCCGACAGGACGGTGTCGTCCGAGGTGTAGACATAGTCGTCGAGCGTCGTCTTGTACTGGCGCACCTTGAACGGCGTGAGATAGCCGTCCTCGATGCCCTCGCGCAGGGAGTAGGTGTAGACCGGCCGGCCGAACCAGGCATAGGTGTCGCGGTTCTCGTCGCGGCGCAGCGGCGTCGCGGTCAGGCCGAGCTGCACGGCGGGCGCGAAATGCTCCATGATGACGCGCCACTCGCTCTCGGCGTTGGCGCCGCCGCGGTGGCATTCGTCGATCACGACGAAGTCGAAGAAGTCGGGCGGATAGTCGCCGAAATACGCCTCTTCCCGGCCTTCTTCGTCCGTCTTCCCGCTGGTGAAGGTCTGGAAGATCGTGAAGAAGATGCTGCCGTTCTTCGGCACGCGGCCCTTCTTCCGGATCGCGTCCGGGCGGATGCGCACCAGCGCGTCGTCCGGAAAGGCGGAGAAGGCGTTGTAGGCCTGATCGGCGAGGATGTTGCGGTCGGCGAGGAACAGGATGCGCGGCCGGCGCGTCGGCTCACCTGTCTTATGGCCGCCCCGGCTCCATCGGGCGTGGAACAGTTTCCACGCGATCTGGAAGGCGATGAAGGTCTTGCCGGTGCCGGTGGCCAGGGTCAGCAGGATGCGGTCGCGCCCGTCGGCGACGGCGTCGAGCGCCTTCTCCACCGCCGAGACCTGATAGTAGCGCGCACCCTGGCTGCCGCTGCGATCCTCGAACGGCACGGCGGCGAAGCGTTCGCGCCATGCGGCGGCTTGCGTGCCGGCCTGGGCCGCCGCCTCGGCGAAGGTCTCGTCCCACAGGGCCTCGGGCGTCGGCCACGCGTCGACGGGGCCTTCGGCGCCGGTGTCAATGTCGGCGCGCCAGATGCCGCGCCCGTTGGTGGCGTAGGCCCAGCGCAGCGCCAGCTTCGCCGCATAGATCTTGGCCTGGGCGAGGCCGTCGGTGACGGCGCGGCCGGCGGCCTTCGCCTCGATCACCGCGAGGCGCCGCCCGCGCGCCTCCAGCACATAGTCGGCCGTAGTCGGCTCACCACGCCGGCCGGCGCCCAGGATGCGGCCGGGGGCGATCAGTTCGCGCCGGACCCGGCTCTCGGCACGCTCGCCCCACCCGGCCGCCTTCAGCGCCGGATCGACGAGTTCAGCGCGGGTCTCGGCCTCGTTCATGCGGCGGGCGCTCCCTGCGGGTCGCGCGCTCTCTCAACCCACCTTCCCGGACGAGCCGCCGCAGGCGGCGCAGATCCGGGACCCATGCGGCCGGCGCCGGGGCGGTGGCCGCGGCGGTCACCCATCGGTGCGCGGGCCCTGGGTCCCGGCGCTCCGCTTCGCGGAGCCTGCCCCGGACTACGATCCGGGGGCCGGGAAGGTTGGGATCGGGGGCTGGTTTCCGGGAGAGGGGCCCCCGCCTGCGCCGTCGCGTGACGCGCCCTTCCCGCCGTCGTCGCGAGGAGCCCCACTTCTCCGTCATTGCGAGGAGCGCAGCGACGAAGCAACCCAGAGCCGGCGCGCTGGCCCTGGGTTGCTTCGCCTTCGGCTCGCAATGACGGCATGAGAGAGGTGTGTCGCAATATCGGGGGGTGGGCACCGCCACCGCACACCGCCCACACCCGCTCCGCCCACCTTCCCGGACGAGCCGCCGCAGGCGGCGCAGATCCGGGACCCATGCGGCCGGCGCCGGGCCGGTGGCCGCGGCGATCAGCCATCGGTGCGCGGGCCCTGGGTCCCGGCGCTCCGCTTCGCTGCGGCCGGGATGGTGGGGATTGGGGGCTGGTTTTCGGGAGGGGTGCCCTCGCCTGCGCCGTCGCGTGACGCGCCCTTCCCGCCGTCGTCGCGAGGAGCCCCCTTCCCGCCGTCATCGCGAGGCGCGGAGCGACGAAGCGATCCACCGCCGGTGCGCCGGCCCTGGGTTGCTTCGCCTTCGGCTCGCAATGACGGGGTGTGGGGGGCATCGTCGCCGTGACCGACGGTCAGCGCGCCCGAGAAGGCGCGGGCGAGGAGGGATTGCTTGAGTTCGGCGAGGGCCATCAATTTCGCATCGAATCCCTTCTCTAGCTCTTTAGAAAACGCCGCCAGCAAATCCAATCTCTTCACCAGCTTTTCTTGCTCCTCCAAGCTCGGAAACGGTAGCTTTGTCGTCTCGAATGTCCCCAGATTGATATTATCTTGGGCACTGCCCTTCCCCATAGCCCGGATTCTCTCACGAAAAAACCTCAAAACATACTCTACATATTCACTTGTTGTTCGGCCCGGGTCAACGATTATGCCTATAACGCTATCTGGGAAACAGGCGTCAATTCCCAGAATAGCGGTTTCGGCGATATTTGCGGCGATCGTTATGCAAACAGTTCCCGTTGGCCAAAGTCGACTCTGAGAAAGTCCTTTTTCGTTGTATGATTGATCGCAACTGACAATGTACCGCTCCGCCTCTCGTACATTGCCAGTTTGAATGAACGGGTAGGGACCGCCGTACAGACTTGGATCGTTTCTCGGTCGATGCTTCGATTTTCCACGGGCGAAAGTCGTTGCAACTTCCTGAAGGGTTAGCTGCTCTGAGTCCGTTAGACTCGTGAAGCCGATCCGGAGTCCCTGCTCAAATAGTTCTCTCGCGTTGTCGACGTTCTTCTCGGCGTTGGCCGTTGCGGCGGCGATCGCGTCGAAGGCCTCGTCCAGGATGGCGACGACGCGCTCCTGCTCGGCGAGCGGGGGGAGTGGAATCGACGTGGACTGCACCCACTCCTTAGGCACGCGTTTGTGACCCACCGCGCCAGTCATCACCGGCATCCCGGCCTCTCGGAACTCGTCCCGGGAGAGAAAGTAAAACAGGTACTCAGCCGTTATATCTGGTCCCGGCCGGAGCACCATAAATTCGCTCGAGCCGAAGCCGGCACAATTCCGAAGCCCTCGTGCAATGCCGAGCTTCCCGTTCTCGAAACACGGGGTGATCTTCGCGAGGAGGACGTCCCCGTCGGCGAAATATGTGTAGCCCTTATAAACATCTCGAAGAGGCCTCGCTTCGTTAGAGCGTGTCTGTCGTTCCAGAATGCCCAACTCAGCCATCGGTACGAACGAGACGAGATCGGTCTCGCCCAATATTCCCCTAACTTCAGCTTTTGGCGGATCGAACTGACACACCTCGCTCAGTGGTCGTTCCTCCCACCCCTCCCTCACAGTAGCGCCCTCACCCGCTCCAGAAGGCGCGCGCTCTCCGCGTCCAGCGCCGCGATCTCGTCGAGGATCTCCTCCGGCGACCGCAGCGGGGCGGCTTCGGGGGCGTTCGGGTTGCGGACGGAGAGGTCCCAGGTGGTGCGGTCGACCGTGTCGGCCGCGATGGTCCAGCTCTGCGGGCCATCCTCGAACCCGGCCTGCATCGTGACGAACGCCGCCATGTCGGCGTCGTCGAGCGCGGTCGTCTTGCCCAGGCTGCGGCCGGGGTCGAGGCGGTAGTACCAGATGCGCCGGGTCGGCCGGCCCTTCTCGAAGAACAGCACGACGGTCTTCACGCCCGCCCCCTGGAACGTGCCCTGCGGCATGTCGAGGATCGTGTGCAGGTCGCAGGTCTCCAGCAGTTCGCGGCGCAGCGCGGTGGAGGCGCCGTCCATGTTGGAGAGGAAGGTGTTCTTGATGACGATCGCCGCCCGGCCGCCGGCGCGCAGCGAGCGCATGAAATGCTGCAGGAAGAGATAGGCCGTCTCGCCCGAGCGGATCGGGAAGTTCTGCTGGACCTCGGCGCGCTCATTACCTCCGAAAGGCGGATTCGCCAACACCACGTCGAAGCGGTCGCGCTCCTGCAGGTCCATCACGTTCTCGGCGAGCGTGTTGGTTCGAATGACGTTCGGCGCCTCGATCCCGTGCAGGATCATGTTCATGATCGCCAAAATGTATGCAAGGGACTTCTTCTCCTTGGCGAAGAAGGTGCGGCGCTGGAGCGCTTCATGGTCGGCGGTGCTCCGCGCCTGGGGCTTCATGTGCTCGTAGGCCTCGCACAGGAAGCCGGCCGAGCCGCAGGCGCCGTCATAGATCCGCTCGCCGATGCGCGGCTGCACCACCCGGATCATGGCGCGGATGAGCGGGCGCGGCGTGTAGTATTCGCCGCCGTTGCGCCCGGCATTGCCCATGTTCTGGAGCTTCGCCTCGTACAGGTGCGAGAGCTCGTGCTTCTCGACCTGCGAGCGGAAGCGCAGCCCGTCGACCAGTTCCAGCGCGTCGCGCAGGGAATAGCCGGACAGGAATTTCGACCGGATCTCGGAAAAGACCTCGCCGATCTTGTACTCGATCGTGTCCGGGCCGGCGGCGCTGCGCTTGAACGACTGGAGGTAGGGCCAGAGGGTGCCGTTCACGTAGGCGATCAGGTCGTCGCCGGTCAGCGCCGTGTCGTGGTCGAAGCTGCCGTCCGCCTTGCGCGGGGCGGCCCAGGCGCCCCAGCGGTAGTCGGCGTCGAGGACGGGCCGGTAGGGGCGGCCGTCGAGCATCGCCGCCGCCTCGCGCTCGGCCTCCACGTCGTCGAGATATTTGAGGAAGAGCATCCAGGACGTCTGCTCGGTGTAGTCGAGCTCGGTCGTCGGCCCGTCTTCCTTCCACAGCACGTTGTCGATGGCGCGGAAGGTCTGTTCGAAGCCGGAGCCGCCGTTGGGTCGCTGGGCGGGGCGAGCCCCGCCCCTACGGGAAGGTGCCGGGTCGGGTGGCTGTTCGGGGCCGGCGGCCGTAGGGGCGGGGCTTGCCCCGCCCTCGCCGGTCAGCGCCACGGAACCGCCGCGGCCACGGCCGCGGACGACCAGGCCCTCTTCGAGCAGTTCGTCGCGGACGGCCGCATAGGTGCCGTCCTGCCAGCCGAGTTCCGCCTGAAGCCGGCCGTTGCCGGCCGAACCCCCCTTCTCGCGCAGCGCCGCCAGAAAGCGCTCGCGCAGTGCCTCGCGTACCACCGTTGCCCGCCGTTCTCTCTCCGGATTCCCAGCCGCGCGGAGTGTAGCCCGGCGGGAGGGCGCGGTGACAGGCGGAAGGGGCGCTCGCCGAGCGGACTAGCGGATGTTCGCCTTGAAGCGCGGCTCCTGGCCGCGGGCGCGGGCTTCGCGTTCGAGGGTGTCGAGCAGGGCGGCGCCGGCGCTGGGTCCCGGCGCGAGCGCTATGCGCTCGTCCGGGAAGGTGGGGTGGTGGCTGGTGCGTTGGGGCGGGTGCGCCCCGCCCCCGTCAGTGGTGGCCCTTCGTCTCCACGCCCTGGGGGACGATCAGGGCGTCGACGGCGACGGCGCCCTTGCCGGCGGGGCGGACGAGGAAGGGGTTTACGTCGATGCTCTCCAGCGTGTCCGCGTTGGCGGCGGCGTAGACGGAGAGGCGCGACAGGGCGTCGGCCAGGGCCTCGACGTCGGCCTTGGGACGGCCGCGGGCGCCGTCGAGGAGGGGGAAGCCCTTCACCGCGCGGATCATCTCGCGCGCCACGTCGACGCCGAAGGGCGCGATGCGGAAGGTCACGTCCTTCATGATCTCGACGAAGATGCCGCCGAGGCCGAACATGACGACCGGGCCGAAGACCGGATCGCGCGAGACGCCCATGATGGTCTCGACGCCGTCCTTGATCATCGGGGCGACGAGGACGCCTTCGATCTTCGCGTCGGGCACGGCCTTTTTCGCGCGGGCCATGATGGTGTCGAACGCCTCGGCGGCACCGGCCGCGTCGGCGACGTTGAGGACGACGCCGCCGATCTCCGACTTGTGCAGGATGTCGGGCGACAGGACCTTCATCGCGATGGGGAAGCCCAGCCGCTCGGCCGCCTTGGCGGCGTCGGCGGCGGACTGGACGGTGACTTCCTCGACGACCGGTACGCCGGCGGCGGCGAGGGCCGCCTTGGCCTCGGCCTCGTCCAGCGCCTTGCCCGATGCCAGCGGCGTCGCGGCGGACGGCAGGGCCGGCAGCGCCTGGCGGCCGTCCTTCGCCGCGAACGCCTTGCCGTAGCGCGTGAGGGCGGCCATTGCGTTGATGCCGCGCGTCGGGTCCTCGTAGATCAGGTAGCCCATCGCCTCCAGCTGATGGCGGCGCTCCGGGCGGACCATGATCGACATGACCATGACGCGGTCGGTGTATTTCTTCGCGATGTTCTCGAAGCTGGGCATCAGCTTGTCCATCATCGCGTCGTTCAGGCCGACGCCGGCCATGAAGCAGATCGCCGCCGGATAGCCGCCCTCGTCGAGCAGCGCCTCGAACATCGGCTGCATCAGGCCGGGTTCGTTGACGAGCTGTGCCGTCACGTCGAGCGGGTTGCGCGTGCCGGCGAAGGGCACCTTCACCTTCAGCGCCTTCTGCGTCGCCTCGGGCAGCGGCGGCAGTTCCAGGCCGGCATCGGCCGCGGCGTCCGCCATGATGACGCCGACGCCGCCCGACACGGTGATGATGCCGAGCTCGGCCTTCTGCGGGAAGCGGCCGAAGGAGGCGGCATAGGCCACGTCGAACAGCTCGTCGATGGAATGGGCGCGGTGCACGTCGTATTCGCGCAGCACGGCGTCGAACACGGCGTCGGAGCCGGTGAGCGAGGCGGTGTGCGAGGCGGCGGCGGCGGAGCCGACGTCCGACCGGCCGACCTTCATCAGGACGACGGGCTTCTTGTGGGCGCGGGCGATCTCCAGGCTCTCGACCAGCTTGGCCGGGTCCTGGATGCCCTCCATGTAGCCGAGCACGACCTTGGTGTTCGGGTCCTGGGCCATGTAGGCGAGGCAGTCGGAGAACTCGACGTCGGACTGGTTGCCGGTGGTCGCCCACAGGTTCAGGCCGTAGCCGCGCTCGCGCGCCAGCAGGAAGCAGTGCGCGCCGAAGGCGCCGCTCTGGCTGGCGATGCTGATCCCGCCCATGTCGGGACCCTTGTCGATGATGCCCGACGAGAAGGTGGCGATCATGCCGTTATAGGCGTTCATCGTGCCCATGCAGTTGGGCCCGAGCACGCGCAGGCCGGCCTTGGCCGCCATCGCGGTGATCTCGCGCTGCTCGACGGCACCCTTCTCGTCGATCTCGGCGAAGCCGGAGGAGAGGACGATGGCCGCCTTTACGCCCTTGGCGATGCAGTCGGAAATGGCCCCCTTCACCAGCTTCTGCGGCACGACGACGATTGCCATGTCGACAGGCGCGTCGACGTCGGCCAGGGACTTGTAGGCCTTGATGCCCTGGATCTCGGGATAGTTCGGGTTGATCGGGTAGATGCCGCCCTTGTAGCCGGCGATCTTCATGTTGTGGATGGGACGGCCGCCGATCTTGGTCCGGTCGGAGGAAGCGCCGATGATGGCGACGGCTTCGGGACTGAAGAACGGCTTCAGCTGGTCGACCGCGATACGGGGCATCCATCCTCCTCGGCCTGCCTCCGGAACGTGCGGGGCGCGGCATGTTCGTGCACATCGGCGCGGCACCGTGCAGCGCCGCGCCAACCTAGCCGAGGGCCGCCGCCTGTCAACGGCGACAGGGGGGCGACGGCGCGATTTGTCCGGATGAATTTCGGCGGGAGACGCTGGGCGTCAGGGGCGGCGGCGCCAGACGTGGAGGAGCTGTTCGAGGAACAGGCGCGGCACCCAGGCGATGTCGCGGCCGTAGCGTGGGCCGAGGCGGGCCGGCTCGCTGAGCAGGCGCCAGACCCATTCCAGGCCGGTACGCTGCAGGATGCGCGGCGCGCGCGACACCTTGCCGGCGATGTAGTCGAGGCCGGCACCGATGCAGAGCACGGCGTGCGTCTCGAGGCGGTCCATGTTGCGCGCCGCCCAGATCTCCTGCTTCGGCATGCCGAGGGCGAGGAACAGGATGTCGGGCTTCGCCGCGCGGATCAGCTCGACGATGCGGTCGTCCTCGGCAGCGTCGAAGTCGGCGCCGTGCGGCGGCTCGTACAGGCCGGCGACCTTCAGGCCGGGTGCCATGGCGGACAGGCGGCGGGCGGCCTCCTCCAGCACCGGCATGCGGCTGCCGAGGAAGAAGACCGACAGGCCCTCCTGCGCCGCGGCGCGGCACAAGGGCTGGATCAGGTCGGCGCCGGTGACGCGCTCGGGCAGCGGCGGTCCGCCCAGGCGGCTCGCCCAGACCAGCGGCATGCCGTCCGCGAGCACCAGCCCGGCGCGCTCGTAGGCGGCGGCGAGCTTCGGGTTGGAGCGCAGCGCCACGACGTGGTCGAGATTCGGCGTGACGACCAGCTGGCGCCAGCCGAGCCGGCACCAGGAGAGGATGCGCTCGACCGCGGAAGCGGAGGTGGTCACGTCGATGTCGACGCCGAAGACCGTCGTGCGCGGATAGTGCCTGTCCGGCGCGGGCGTCACCGATAGCATGGGATGGGCCGATACACGCTGCTGCGACACCTAGGCGCTCCGTCTTCCCGGTCGTTCCGCGACACGCAGCGCCCGGCACCCGGCCGGCCTCGGCCGGCGCGCCGGCACCCTAGCTGCGCCCTTCGCTCTACGCCACTGTGAAAGCACAACAGTTTCGAACTCGTGAACTGCGGATTAGCCGCTCCGGCGCGCGCCGGGGGACGGCCCGCTTACTACCGGCGACGCGGGCTGTCGGCAGTGTGTTCGCAGCGGTGTGACAGACGTTACGCAAACATCGGATAATTTTCGCGCGCATCGGCACGGACCGGCCGCGCGCGCCGCACGAACCGCGGGGGTGTAGCGCCCCGGCGACACTCGGGTGCCGCCCGGCCGGGACCTCTGGCGGCCGGCCCTCTGGCGATCGGCGCGATTCGCGCCGACACTGGTGCGCCACCAGCGCAGGAGCATCCGTCATGAAGCTCTCGGCCTTTTTTCCGACCCGCGACATCGGCAATGACCCGGCGAAGATCCGCGACTGGGCGCAGGCGGCCGAGGCGCTGGGCTACGTGCGAATCGAGGTGCCGGACCATGTGCTCGGCGCCGGCACCGCCTCGCGGCCCGACTGGAAGCCGACCTACGCCTATACCGACCCGTTCCACGAGACCTTCGTCACGTTGGGCTTCCTCGCCGCCTGCACCCGCTCGATCGGGCTGGCCAGCGGCGTGCTGATCGCGCCGCAGCGCCAGACGGCTCTGGTGGCGAAGCAGGCGGCGGAGGTCGACGTGCTGTCGGGCGGCCGGCTGCGCCTGTCGATCGGCGTCGGCTGGAACCCGGTCGAGTACGAGGCGCTCGGCACCGACTGGCACACGCGCGGGCGCCGCCAGGCCGAGCAGGTGGGCCTGCTGCGCCGGCTGTGGACCGAGGAACTGGTCACGTTCGAAGGCCGGTGGGACAGGATCGAGGAGGCCGGCCTGAACCCCCTGCCCGTCCAGCGGCCGATCCCGATCTGGTTCGGCGGGTCGTCGGACGCCGTGGTGAAGCGCGCCGCCCGCCTGGGCGACGGCTGGATCCCGATCATGCCGCCGGACGAAGCCGGTCCGAAGCTCGACGCGCTGCACGGCCACCTGCAGGAGGCCGGGCGCAACCCGGCCGACTTCGGCGTCGCCGCATGGCTGCGCATGCACGACTTCGACCCGCAGCGCTGGGCCGCGGCCGCCGACGGCTGGCGTGCGCACGGCGCCGAGACCGTGACGCTCTATCCGATGTGGCGGATACCGAAGTTCGACGACCAGATCGCGCTGCTGGAGCGGTTCAGGGAGGTGGCGGGGGGATAGGCGGCGCCGGCGGCCAATGACGGGGCAGAGAGTTTCGAGGCGGCCGGCTCAGGTGAGCGCTTCGCAGGCCTTCTTGATGCGGCGGCCGGCTTCCTGGAGGGTTTCGATGGCGACCGGGAAGGAGACGCGGATGTAGGGCGACATCCCATAGGCCGAGCCCTGGACGACCGCGACCTCGGCCTGCTCCAGCAGGTAGAGGGTGAAGTCCTGGTCGTTCTCGATGACCTTGCCCTGGGGCGTGCGCTTGCCGAGGGTGCCGGCGACCGAGCAGTAGACGTAGAGGCCGCCCTCGGGCTTCGACGGCATCAGGCCGGGGCACTGGGCGAGCAGGTCGCAGATGACGTCGCGGCGTTCCTGCATCTTCGCGCGGCGCTCGGCGATGAAATCCTGCGGGCCGCTGAGCGCTTCCAGCGCCGCGGCCTGGGAGATCGAGGACGGGCCGGAGGTCGACTGCGACTGCATCTTACCCATCTCGCGGATCAGCTCGCGCGGGCCGCCGGCGAAGCCCAGGCGGAAGCCGGTCATCGAATAGGCCTTGGACGAGCTGTTCACGGTGAGCGTGCGGTCGTAGAGGCGCGGCTCGACCTGGGCGAGCGTGGCGAACTCGCGGTCGTCGAACAGGATGTGCTCGTAGACGTCGTCGCTGATCACCCAGACGTGCGGGTGGCGCAGCAGCACCTCGGAGATCGCCTTCAGCTCCTCGCGGCTGTAGGTGGCGCCGGTCGGGTTGTTGGGCGACGAGAACATCACCCACTTGGTCTGCGGCGTGATCGCCGCCTCGAGCTCCTCCGGCCGCATCTTGAAGCCGGCGTTCTGCGAGCAGTGGATGAAGACCGGCGTGCCGCCGGCGAACTTCACCATGTCCGGATATGAGGCCCAGGAGGGCAGCGGCACGATCACCTCGTCGCCCGCCTCAACGGTCGCCATCAGCGCGTCGAACAGCACCTGCTTGGCGCCGGCGCCGCAGAGGATCTGGTCGGGGGCATAGTCCAGGCCGTTGTCGCGCTTGAACTTGGCGCTGACCGCCTCGCGCAGCGCCAGGGTGCCTTCGACCGCGGTATACTTCGTCTCGTTGCGCTCCAATGCCGCCATGACGGCGCGCTTGACGTGGTCCGGCGTCGGGAAGTCGGGCTCGCCCGCCGTCAGGGTGACGATGTCCCGCCCCTGCGCCCGCAGGTCGCGCGCCCGGGCGCTGGCGATCTGGCTGGGGCTGCGGTCGAAACGGCGGGTGCGGGCGGCGTAGCGCATCATCGGGCGGGCTCCGGGTGTGAGACCGCGCGATCCTACAGCGCCGCGGCGGGGGCACAAGGTGGGGATGCCGCCGGCTTTGCCCTCGGCGGCGCATGCCCGTATCCTGCGCGCTGACTTCGGAACAGGGAGCTGAGCCCATGGCCGGCAAGATCGACGCGCGCCTGAAGGAACTCGGACTGGAACTGCCGGCGCCGAATGCGCCGGTGGCGAACTACGTGCCCTATGTCGTCACGGGCAACCTCGTCTTCGTCTCGGGGCAGGTCTCGATGGCGGGCAGCGAGAAGGTGATGGGCACGGTCGGCAAGGACCTGACGGTCGAGCAGGGACAGGCGGCGGCGAAGCTGTGTGCGCTGACCATCCTGGCGCAGGCGAAGGCGGCGTGCGGCGGCGACCTGGATCGGGTGAAGCGCTGCGTGAAGCTGGGCGGTTTCGTCGCCAGCGGCCCGGACTTCAAGGATCATCCGAAGGTCATCAACGGCGCGTCGGACGTGATGGTCGACGTGCTGGGCCATGCCGGCCGGCATGCGCGCTTCGCCGTCGGCGTGCCCGCCCTGCCCCTGGGCTTCGCGGTCGAGATCGACGCGGTGTTCGAGATCGCCTGAACCGCGGCGGCACCTCGAACGTAGAGGGGCACGTAGAGGCGCGGCAGGCAGGGGCGGCGAGAGCGGGCGGCGCGGCCCTTGCAGGGCCGGATTTCCGGGCCAGATGGGCGTTCGTGATGCCGGACAGCGACGACCAGATCACGATCAGGACGATCCAGCGCATGGCGGACGTGTCCGCCGCGGACTGGGACGCGTGCGCCGGCGCCGACAATCCGTTCGTCGGCCACGCCTTCCTCTCGGCGCTGGAGGAGAGCGGGTCGGCCGATGCCGAGGCCGGCTGGCTGCCGCAGCACCTGATCGTGCACGACGCGGCCGGCGGCATCGTCGGCTGCGCGCCGCTCTACGTGAAGAGCCACTCCTACGGCGAATACGTGTTCGACCACGGCTGGGCCGACGCGTGGGAGCGGGCGGGCGGCGAATACTATCCGAAGCTGCTGTGCGGCGTGCCGTTCTCCCCGGTGCCGGGTCCGCGCCTGCTGGTGCGGCCGGGACCGGACGCGGCACGCATCGAGCAGGCGCTGGGTGCGGCCATGGTGGAGGTCGGGCGGCAGATCGGCGCCTCCTCCGTGCACATCAACTTCCTGCCGGAAGACCAGTGGCGGCGGCTGGGCGAGATGGGCCTGCTGCAGCGGACGGGGCAGCAGTTCCACTGGGAAAACCGCGGCTATGAGAGCTTCGACGGCTTCCTGGAGAGCCTGAATTCGCGCAAGCGCAAGGCGATCCGCAAGGAGCGCCGCGAAGTCGTCGATGCCGGCGTGACCCTGCGTGCGCTGAGCGGCGGCGAGATCGAGAAGCGGCACTGGGACGCCTTCTGGCGCTTCTACCGCAACACCAGCGACCGCAAGTGGGGGCAGGCCTACCTGACCCGCGACTTCTTCAGCCGCATCGCCGAGACGATGGCCGACAAGATCGTTCTGGTCGTGGCCGAGGCGGGCAACCAGATCGTCGCGGGTGCCCTGAACCTGCGCGGCACGGATACGCTCTACGGCCGGAACTGGGGGTGCAGCGCGCATTATCCGTTCCTGCATTTCGAGGCCTGCTACTACCAGGCGATCGACTATGCAATTCGGCACGGGCTGAAGCGGGTCGAGGCGGGGGCGCAGGGGCAGCACAAGATCCAGCGCGGCTATCTGCCCGTGCCGACCTACAGCGCGCACTGGATCGAGGATTCGCGGTTCCGCCGGGCGGTGGCGGACTTCCTGGAGCGCGAGCGGGCGGCCGTCGCCGCGGGGATCGAGGAACTGACGGAGTTCTCGCCCTTCCGCCGGGAAGACGGCTCAGCCGGCTGAGGCGGCGAAGCGCTCGGCCTCGGCGAGGCCGGCCGGGTCGTTCACGTTGAGGAACGGGTCGACGGGGTCGCAGGCGAAGTCGGCGACGGCGACGCGATGACGGGCGGCCCAGGCGCCGACCCGGCGGATCCCCTCTTCCCGGATCGCATGCTCCAGGGCGTCGGCTAGACCGACGGGCCAGAGGGCCGCGGTGTGGTGGGTGCGGCCGGCGCTGGCCGCCACGGCGATGTCGGCACCGGACGCCGCGCGGGCGGCGACGAGGCGCTCCACCAGGTCGGCGGGCAGGAAGGGCGTGTCGCCGGAGACGGTGACGATGTCGCGGGCATCCGGCAGGTTGGCCGCCACCCAGCGCATGCCGGCGAGTATGCCGGCGAGCGGCCCGGGCTGTTCCGCGATGCCGTCCGGTACCACCGGCAGGCCATAGGCGGCAAAGCGGCCGGGATCGCCGTTGGCGTTGAGCACGACCGGGCGGTGGGGCCTGGCGAGCCGGTCGAGGATGCGGCGAAGAATGGGGATGCCGCCGACGGCGAGCAGGCATTTGTCGCCGCCGCCCATGCGGGCGGCACGGCCGCCGGCGAGGATGACGAGGGGGGTGGTCATGGGGGCGAAGGTCGTGCGGCGCGGATTTTGGGCCCGCCCCTCGCCCTTCGAGACGCGCCCTGGGGGCGCTCCTCAGGGAGAGGGGCTACTGGAAGGGCGCCGCCGATCGGAACAGGTCCCTCGGCCTGAGGAGCCGGCGAAGCCGGCGTCTCGAAGGCCCGGCGCCGCTCCATCACCCCAACCCGCAGCAGTCGGCGACGAAGCCGGCGATGCCGGCCGCGTCGTCGAGGTCGAGTACCGGCAGGGTCACGTCCGGCAGGGGGGCGTCGCTGGCGACAGCGACGATGTGGCGGTCCTGCAGGCAGATCAGCGGCTTGCCGAGCGACGGGCGGTGGACCTCGAGCTTCGGGTGGGGGTCGAACTTGAAGCCTTCGACGATGACGAGGTCGACCGGCGCCATGCGGGCGAGCAGGTCCGGCAACGTCGGCTCCTCCGCGCCGCGATGCTCGCGCATCAGGGCCCAGCGATAGCCGGAGGCGACCATCACCTCGGTCGCACCGGCCTCGCGGTGGCGGAAGCTGTCCTTGCCGGGGCGGTCGATGTCGAAATCGTGGTGGGCGTGCTTCACCGTCGACACGGACAGGCCGCGGGCGGCGAGCGCCGGCAGCAGCCGGACCAGCAGGGTCGTCTTGCCGCTGCCGCTCCAGCCGGCGAGGCCGAAGATCTTCATGCCGGCTCGCCCGGTGCGTCGATCTCGGAGGGCTTGCGGATCTCGAAGGTGAGTTCGGCGCCGTCGCGGCGCTCGGAGACCAATTCCAGCCCGGCCTGATGGCAGAAGACCGGGAAGTCGATGACCGAGGCCGGGTCGTCGGCCAGGACCAGCACGACCTCCCCCGGCGGCACCTCGCGCATCGCCTTTCGCGTGCGCAGCACCGGCAGCGGGCATTTCAGGCCACGCATGTCGAGGACGCGAGGTCCCGAAACGCTCCCGCCCATCGCCTACTCCACCACGATGCGCGGGCGCCGCCGCGCCTGCTCGCCGAGCGACTGGGCGATCTTGGCGTCGACCTTGCGGGCGATCGCCATGTAGGCCTTGGCGTGCTCGCTGTCCGGCGCGCTGGCGACGATGGGCCGGCCACCGTCGGAGGTCTCGCGGATGGCGATGTGCAGCGGCACCTCGCCCAGGAAATCGCAGCCGAGCTTGGCCGCCTCGTCGCGGGCGCCGCCGTGGCCGAACACGTCCGAACGGCCGCCGCAGTGCGGGCAGAGGAAGTAGCTCATGTTCTCGACGATGCCGAGGACGGGCACCTCGACCTTGCGGAACATATTGAGACCCTTGCGCGCGTCGAGCAGCGCGATGTCCTGGGGCGTCGAGACGATGACGGCGCCGGCGAGCGGCACACGCTGCGCCATGGTGAGCTGGGCGTCGCCGGTGCCGGGCGGCATGTCGACGATCAGCACGTCGAGTTCGCCCCATTCGACGTCGCGCAGCATCTGCTCCAGCGCACCCATCACCATCGGGCCGCGCCAGATCATCGGCGTCTCCTCGGCGACAAGGAAGCCGATCGACATGGCGCTGATGCCCCAGGCCTGCATCGGCTTCAGCCGGTTGCCGTCCGCCGCCATGTCGGGACGGCCGGAGACGCCGAGCATGCGCGGCATCGACGGGCCGAACACGTCGGCGTCGAGGATGCCGACCTTGCGGCCGAGTGCGGCCAGACCGAGGGCGATGTTGACGGCGGTGGTCGACTTGCCGACGCCGCCCTTGCCCGAGGCGACGGCGACGATGGCGCGCACGCCGGGGAGGTCGAGGCGCTGCTGCTTGGGGGCCTGGGCGGGGGCGCCGTGCGCATGGCCGTGGGCGCCGTGCGCATGGTTATGCCCGCCGGTCCGCGGCGGCGCTGGCGGGGCAGCGGAGGCTGCCGAGCCGGCACGCTCCGCGGTCAGGACGGCGGTGACCGACAGGACGCCCGGAACCGCCTCGACCGCCTGCTCGCATGCCCGGCGCAGCGGCTCCTTGCGCGCACCCTCCTCCGGCGTGACCTCGATCACAAAGTGGACGTTGCCGTTCTTGACGACGATGCCGGAGATCATGCCCAGGTCGACGACGTCGCGGCCGGCATCGGGGTCGATCACCCGGCGCAGGGCGTCGAGGATCCGCTCGGACGTCGGCTGGTCCGCACCGGCGGTGCGCGCAGCCGGCTCCGCCGGAGCGGGGGCCACGGACGCGTCGGCGCCCCCCGCCGCCGGCCCATGGGGGGCGTTGTGCGTCCCGCCGAAACTGCGTTTGATGGCGGAAACCAAACTGCCCACGAGGGGCAAACCGCGCCGCATCGATACTTCCCCCGATCAGCCTTCCGAGGATCGAGCCCATGCCACGCATCCCGTACCCCGATCTGGACGCGCTTCCGCCGAAGCTCAAGGACTTCATGAGCCGGGTGGACAATAACGTGAACGTGTTCCGGATGCTGCCCTGGGCCGAGACGGCGACGGAACACTGGCACCGGCTGGGCAACGCGCTGCTGCAGAAGTCGGCGCTGGACCCGGTGCTGCGCGAGATGGCGATCGTGCGCGTCGGCCATCTCTGCCGCGCCGGCTACGAGGTCTACCAGCACGAGCGGATCAGCGCGCGCGTCGGCATGCCGGCGGAGAAGATCGAAGCACTGAAGGACGGCGCCGAGTCGCCGGTCTTCGACGACCTGGAGAAGCTGGTGCTGCGCTTCACCGACGAGGTGGTGCGCAACGTGAAGGCCAGCGACGAGACTTTTCGCGCGCTCAACGAGCATCTGTCGAACCGCGAGATGGCCGAACTGGTGCTGACCATCGGCTACTACCAGATGACCTGCGCCTTCCTGGAGAATTTCGAGATCCCGATCGAGGAGCCGGGCCTGCTCGAAGACCCGTTCCGCAAGGTGGAGCGGTGAACCGGCTCGCATACATCGCGGCGGTGGTGGCGGACCCGGACGCCGTTGCGGCGGTGCTGGAGCGACATTTCGGGCTGCGGCGGACGGAAGTGGCATCCCTGCCCGGCCGACCGGCCTTCGCGGTCGGCGCGACCGGACTGGCGCTGCTGGCGGCCGACGACCCGCTCGCGGCGGAAGGGCGCGCCGGGGTGGATCATCTGGGTTTCGTGGAGACGGCCGGGATGACCGCGGCGGCGGCGGCGATGCTGCACGAGAGCACGGGGATGAACGTGCGGGTCTACGCGGACTCCCCGGCCCCGGGGCCGAGCGACGGGATGATCAGCGGCTTCGACCATATCGGGGTCGCCAGCGCGGACAACGGCGCGGCGGTCGCGGCGCTGGTGGACGGGCTCGGCTTTCCGCTGGAGAGCCAGCAGCGCGACGTGGAGATCCGCACGGCAATCGAGAGCTTCACGTCGGACAAATACGGGCTGGTCTATCATTCGCGGCCGCCCGAGGTGGTGGGCGGGCTGCACGTGCTGTTCGTGACCGTCGGCGACTGCGAGTTGGAGTTCCTGCAGGACCTGAACCCGGCCGGCGACCTGTCCCTCGACCGCGGCCAGGCCGGCAACACGCGCCAGGACCGCAGCGCCGTCGGCCGCTACATCGCCCGGCGCGGCCCGGGCCTGCACCACCTCGCCTTCCGGACGCGCGACATCGACGGCGCCCTGGCGAGACTGGCCGAGGCGGGTCTCCCGCTCATCGACCGCACCGGCCGCCCCGGCTCCCGCCGCGCCCGCATCGGCTTCGTCCACCCGGACGCGCTGGGCGGGCTGCTGGTGCACTTCGTGGAGCGGGCGTGATGAGCCGAGGCTGTGCCGAGGGACCGATCGAGCCGGATGCCGCCGTCGAGACGTGGCTGCGCGACGACCATCTCCCGTGTCCCCGGCACACGCCCCGGCCGGTAAAGTTTCGGACGCTCCAGCAGCTTCAACGTCTTTACCTCGATCTCGTCTTTCAGACGCTGCGCGGCGTCGGGATTGTGGTCCGAGATGAAATCTACGATCGCCAGCAGATCGGCACGCGCGGCTTGGCGCCACTCAACGACGGGCACCGCGCTTCCTGTCGATCACGGCCTGAACTTCATCCATGACGTCGCGGTGCGGCACCGCGGGGCCGGTATCGGCCAGGGCGTCCTGGACCTTCTGTCGGAACCAGGCATCGTAGGCTTCCGGGTCCGCCGTCAGGCCGGGCGGCAGTGCCCCCTCCCTCGCCACGCGGGTGAGCAGGATGCGCACGGCGTCCGAGATGGTCAGGCCCAGGTTGGCGAGCGTTTCCGACGCTTCGGCCTTCAGCCGGTCGTCCACGCGGATATGCAGCATCGAGGTCTTTGCAGCCATCGCACCGATCCCGTTTCGACGCGGCCATTCTGCATCTCAAATGAGATACGCACAAGCCCACGCACGAGAAGCGGACAGGTCCAACGATGCGCTCGTCGCACGTTGGCGGCGACTGAAGAAACGGCGCTGCACGATCACATCGAATCGCCTATATGCAACGCATGACACGCACCCCCATCGTCGGCATCACCGTCGACGCCGAACCCGCCGGCGGCTGGTCGAAGCTGCCTTGGTATGCCCTGCGGCAGAACTACGCCTCGGCGGTGGCGCGGGCGGGCGGGTTGCCCATGCTGCTGCCGCACGAGGTGGATCTGGTCGAGCCGTTCCTGGACCGGATCGACGCGCTGGTCGTCACCGGCGGCGCGTTCGACGTCGACCCTGCCCTGTTCGGTGCTTCGAGCCGGCATGCGACGGTCACGCTGAAGGAGAACCGCACGGCCTTCGAGCTGGGCGTGACGCGCGGCGCGCTGGCGCGCGACATGCCGATCCTGGGCATCTGCGGCGGCCAGCAGCTGCTGCACGTCGCACTGGGCGGCACGCTGATCCAGCACATTCCGGACGAGGTGCCGGGCGCCCTGGCGCACGAGCAGCCGAACCCGCGCACCGAGCCGGGCCACACGGTGGCGGTGAAGGCGGGCACGCTGCTGGCGCAGATCGCGGGCGCGGCCGAACTGCCGGTCAACTCGGCGCACCATCAGGCGGCGAAGGACGAGCCGGCGGGCATCGTGGTCAGCGGCCGCGCGCCGGACGGGGTGATCGAGGCGATCGAGTCGCCGGCGCACCGCTTCTGCCTGGGCGTGCAGTGGCACCCCGAATACGCGATCAGCGCCGCCGACCCGAAGATCTTCGCCGCCCTGGTGGCGGCCGCCCGATGAGCGAGACTGCGACAGAAATCCCGGCCGTGGGGGAGCGGATCGCCAAGCGGATCGCGCGCGCCGGCGTGTGCTCGCGCCGCGACGCCGAGAAGCTGATCCTGGCCGGCAAGGTGGCGGTGGACGGGGCGGTGCTGAAGACGCCGGCGTTCCTTGTGACCGAGGCGAGCCGCATCACCATCGACGGCAAGCCGCTGGCCGAGCCGGAGCACACGCGGCTGTGGCGCTATCACAAGCCGCGCGGCGTGGTGACGACGAACCGGGATCCCGAGGGGCGACAGACCGTGTTCGACGTGCTGCCGCCGGACCTGCCGCGGGTCGTGACGGTGGGACGGCTCGACATGAATTCCGAGGGGCTGCTGCTGCTGACCAACGACGGCGGCCTGGCGCGTACCCTGGAATTGCCGGCGCGCGGCTGGATCCGGCGCTATCGCGTGCGCGTGCACGGGCAGGTCGACCCGGCGCGGCTGGCCAAGCTGGCGAACGGCGTCACGGTCGGCGACCAGAAATACGGCCCGATCACCGCGGTGCTCGACCAGCAGAAGGGCGACAACGCCTGGCTGACCGTCAGCCTGCAGGAGGGCCGCAACCGCGAGATCCGCGTGGTCATGGAACATCTGGGCTATGAGGTGAGCCGGCTGATCCGCGTGGCGTACGGCCCGTTCCAGCTGAACCAGCTCGAGCGGGGCATGGTGGAGGAGGTCCGCGGCCGCGTGCTGCGCGACCAGCTAGGCCTGACGAAGGCGAGCATTCCCGCACCGCCGCGCGGCCGCCAGGCGGGGACGGCCAAGACCGCCGCGGATCGCCGATGAGGATCGTCGCCGGCAAGCACCGCGGACGGCTGCTGCAGCCGCCGGCCGGGCGCGACATCCGTCCGACCTCGGACCGGGCGCGCGAGGGCCTGTTCAACATGCTGGAGCATGGCGGCTTCGGGGCGGGCGGCGCCTCGATCGTCGAGGGCGCGACCGTCCTGGACGCCTTCTGCGGCACGGGCGCGCTGGCCTTCGAGGCCCTGTCGCGCGGCGCCGCGGCGGCGACGCTGATCGATCTCAACACCGCAGCGCTGGAGGCGGTGCGCGACACGGCCAGGACGCTGGGCGAATCGGACCGGGTCGCGGTCGCCGCGAAGGACGCGACGGCGCCGGGACCGGCGCCGCGGGCACACAGCCTCGTCTTCCTCGACCCGCCCTATGACAGCGGGGCGGCGGTACCGGCCCTGGTCGCACTGGTCAGCCACGGCTGGCTGGCGCCCGGCGCCATCGTCGCCATCGAGTGCACCGCGAAGGGGCCGCTGCCCGAACTGCCCGAGGGGTTCACCGCGCTGCGCGAGCGCCGGTACGGCGCGGCCCGCATGCTCATCGCCCGGGCGCCCTGATCTTCCGCGGAAAAGTTTCCGATATTCGTAGGATGTTACCGCGCGTAGTGACGGCCGTCACTCGCGGTGATCGCTCGCCGGACGGATGATGCAGCCGCGTCACGCCAGACCGTCGGTCACGGAACCCGCCTAGATGCCCCCCTCCCCCTCCACGCTTCAGCGCGACCTGCACGCGCTGTGGCTATCGAAGCGGGGCAGCGGGGCAGTGCCGTTGCGGCGGGCGTTCGACGTCATCGAACTGCGACCCTGGCTGGGTTTTCTCTGCCTGGTCGACATCGAGGAGCAGGGACGCGACTTCCGCTACCGGATCTTCGGCACCCGGATCGCCAGCCTGATCGGGTGCGAACTGACAGGTCGGCGCCTGTCCGAGATCGACGGCGGGCTGCGCGACGGACTGCGCCCCGGCTATGTGGAAGTCGCGCGGTCCGGGGCGCCCGCCACCTTCACCCCGGCGCTGCACGAGGCGTGGCGCACGATCCGGCTGTCGGAACTGGTGCTGCCGCTGTCCCGCGACGGGCGCGGCACCGACATGCTGCTCACCTGCTGCTATCCGGCATAGCCGCGACGACGACGGGCCGCGCGCCGCGTGCGCGCCCACCCCGCCTTCTGCTATGGTTGCGGCACCGAGCGAGGGCACGACAGGTCCCGCCTTGAAGAGGGCCCGGCCGCTCGCCTGCGTCGCGACCGCAACCGACGGGTGCTTCACGTGCGAGCTTCACTGGCCGCCCTGGCCATGGCAGGACTGCTGGCCACCGGCAGTGCCGCTGCGACGATGCCGGCCACCGCGCAGCAGCTGGTGGCGCCGGAGGCGAACTACCGCGCGGTGATCTCGCTGGTCGAGATCGACGACTACGTCAACGCGCGCCTGATGGCGCGGAACCTGGGCGACCCGCTGCTGGAGCGGTATGTGCGCTGGGTCGAGGCGGGACGCCCCGACGCGACCGTCTTGTTCGAGGACGCCATCGACCTGATGCGCCAGGCGCCGGACTGGCCGCGCCAGACGGCGATCCGGCGCAACGCCGAGGCCGCGATGCCGGCCGACCTGCCGCCGGATTATGTCCGCGCCTATTTCGCGAGCCTGCCGCCGCTGAGCGGCTACGGCAAGCTGCGCTTCGCCGATGCCCTGGCGGCGTCCGGCGAGGCCGATCGGGCGGTGGCACTGGTGCGCGACGCATGGCGCACGGATCGGCTGGACGGCGTGCTGGAGGCGGACATCCTGGCGCGCTACGGCCGCCACCTGACGCAGGACGATCAGGTCGCCCGCCTGGACCGGCTGCTCTGGGACCGGCAGGCCGCCGCCGCCCGGCGCCAGGCGGCGCGGCTCGACCGGTCGTGGCAGCTCCTGGCCGAGGCGCGCATCAAGCTCTTCCAGCGCGAAGCCGGCGTCGACACCGCTGTCCTGGCCGTCCCGGGACGGCTGCAGAACGATCCGGGCCTGCTCTACGACCGTGCCCTGTGGCGCCGCGTCGCCGGGCAGTTCAGCGGCGTGGTCGAACTCCTGGAGACGACACCGCCGGTCGGCGACCCCGACGCCTGGTGGATGTTGCGGCGATGGGCGCTGCAGCAGGCTCTCTCGGACCGCAACGAGCAGCTGGCCTATCGTCTCGCCGCCAATCATGGCCGGACGTCGGGCCGCGGATTCCGCGAGGGCGAGTGGTTCGCCGGCTGGATCGCGCTGCGCCAGCTCGCTGATCCGGCCCGGGCGCGCGCGCATTTCGAACGGTTCTTCGAGGGCGTGGAGACCCCGGTCAGCAAGTCGCGCGGCGCCTACTGGGCGGGCCGCGCCGCCGAGCGGGCCGGCGACCCCGCCGCGGCGGAACGGTGGTTCGCCATCGCCGCCAGCGACGCCACCACCTTCTACGGCCAATTGGCGGCGGGCCGCACGGGCGCTGCACTGCTGCCGAACCTGAACCCGCCGCCACCGCCGACCGCCGCGGAGCGGGCGGCCTTCGATGCGGACGAGCAGGTGCGTCTGGTGCGGCTGCTGGCAGCGATCGGCGAGCGTCGGCGGGCGGCGCCGTTCATCACGCAGCTGGCCACCGACGCCGCAACGCCGGCGCGCGGGCAGATGATCGCCGACCTCGCGATCGAGATCGGCCATCCCAGCCTGTCGCTGTGGGCGGCGCGGCGGCTGCGCACGCGCGACATCGTCCTGCCCGACCGGCTGTTCCCGGTGCTGGACGTGCCGGGAAGCTACATGATCGATCCGGCGCTGGTGCTGGCGATCATCCGCCAGGAGAGCGGCTTCGACACGGGCGCCGTCAGCCGCGCCGGAGCGCGCGGCCTGATGCAGCTGATGCCGGGCACGGCGCAATACGTCTCGAGGCGCATCGGCGTCGACTACGCGCCAGGATCGCTGAACGCCGATCCCACCTACAACATGCTGCTGGGCCAGAGCTATTTGGCGCAGATGCAGGACCGCTACGGTTCCACCATCCTCGCGGTCGCCGCCTACAATGCCGGGCCGGGCAACGTCGACAAGTGGCTCGACCGCTACGGCGACCCGCGCACCGGCGGGATCGACGTCATCGACTGGATCGAGAGCATCCCGTTCGAGGAGACGCAGAACTACGTCCACCGCGTCTTCGAGGCGATGCACGTCTACAACTGGCGGCTCGATCCGAGCCTCGGCAAGATCCCGCTCAGCCAGGAGCTGTTCGCGATGCGGCAGTAGCCGCCGGATGCGAAAAGGGCGAGGCCATGCCCCGCCCTTCCCTGCGCCGGTCCCGTCGCGCGACGGGGCGGCTGTGATGGGCGGCGGCGACTAGGCCGAGGCGCCCTGCAGGCCGTCGATGAAGCGGCGCATGGCGAGGCCGCCGTCAAGGGAGCGCTTGAACTTCGGGCCGTCGGTCGGTGCGACGCGCAGCAGCACGAAGGAGACGCCGTTCGATTCGCGCAGGAGCTTGCCGGCGCTCTCGATCTCTCCCTCTTCCGAGACGGTGCGGGTCGACATGATGCCGGCGCCGATCGCCATCTTCTCCAGGTCGACGCCCAGGCTGGTGTGGCTCTTCTGGTAGCCGGTCTCGCCGTAGTGCCCGTTGTCGACGCAGAGGATGCTGAGGTTCGGCGGGTTCATGATCGCCGCCGTCGCCAGGGCGCCGACGTTCATCAGCAGTTCGCCGTCGCCCGTCGCGACGATGACGCGCTTCTTCGGCTGCGCCAGGGCCAGGCCGATGCCGACCGAGACGGCGGCACCCATCGTGCCGGCCATGGCGTAGTAGTTCGGCATGTCGCCGCAGATCGCGGCGATGTCCTTCGCCGTGCCGGCGAGGCCGGCGACGAACAGGATGTCCTTCGGGTCGCCGATGAGCTTCGGCACGGCGGTGATGCGGTCGAGGACGAAGGCGGGGCTCATCGCCTTGGCGCGCTCGTCGAGGGATTGCTGTACGGCCATCGGGGTCTCCTCAGAATGCCTTGGCGCCGATCAGGCGCTGCGTCAGCAGGACGGCGACCGCCTGCCCCGACTTCCAGACCATGTCGGCGGCGGCGTTGACCACGTCGAGCACCTCGTCCGCGCGCTCGGCGCGCAGGCAGATGACGCCCATGGCTTCCAGAACCGGCTGCGTCGCCTGGCCCATCGGCATCTGCCAGGGATTGCCCTCGCCGAACTCGCCGCGCATCGACAGCAGCATCAGCATCGGGAACGGGCCGTTCTTCACGAACGAGAGGAAGTTGATGCAGTTGCCGGCACCGCTGGACTGCATGCACAGCACGGCCTTCTCGCCGCCGAGATGGGCGCCGACCATGATGCCGACCCCCTCCTCCTCGGTCGTGAGCGGGATGGAGTGCACGTCGGGATCGGCGAGCGACAGGTTGATGATGGCCTTGTGCCCGGCATCGGGCACGTAGGCGAACTGCGTCACGCCCTTCTTGCGCAGCAGGTCGTAGATCTGATGGGTCCAGGCGGGACCGTCGGCGGTCGCGGCTTCGGCTGGCATATTCGCTCCCCTGACTTCGTTTCCGCGGCGATACTAGGAGGAGCGACGGCCGCGCGGAAGTCCGCACGGGCACGCCGCACGGAGGATCGGATGAAGAGGATGGAATTGCGGACCGCGGCGATCGCCGCCGCGGCACTGGTCGTCGGTGCCGCGGCCGGTATGGCGGCGAGCGAGGCGCTGCACGCGCAGCAGGGCATCAAGCGCATTCCGCTGCAGCGGGTCGCACTGTCGGACGTGCCCGGCAAGACGGCGGTGATGGGCATCGCCGAGATCCAGCCCGGCACCGCGGCCGGCCGGCACAGCCATCCGGGATACGAGATGGGCTACATGCTCGAGGGCACCTCGATCATGCAGTTCGACGGCGAACCGCCGAAGGAGATCAAGGCCGGCGAGAGCTACGTCATCCCGGCCGGTACGATCCACGATGCGCGCGCCGTCGGCGACAAGCCGGCACGCGTCATCGCGATCTACATCGTCGATGCGGACAAACCGCTCGCGACGCCGGCGGCGAAGTAGCCGCCGCCGCGCGGGACTCGGGAAGCGGCCTGCCTCAGGCCGCCTTCTGGGCGGCCGGGTTCCGCACCAGGGTCGAATAGTCTTCCATCAGCGTCTGGGTGATGCGGCCGACGGTGAAGGCGTGGTCGTCGATGGAGCCGACCGGCGTCACCTCGGCGGCGGTGCCCGTGACGAAGACTTCCTCGCCCTTCATCAGCTCTTCCGGCGTGATGTGCTGCTCGACGATCGGGATCTGGCGCTTGTCGGCGAGCGCCATGACGGTCTGGCGCGTGATGCCGTTCAGGAAGCAGTCGGGCTTCGGCGTGTAGAGCTTGCCCTCCTTCACCATGAACAGGTTGGCGCCGGTGCCTTCGACGGCGAAGCCGCGATAGTCCAGCATCAGGGCGTCGTGATAGCCCTGCGCCTCGACCTCGTGCTTGTTCATGGTGCAGATCATGTAGAGGCCCGTCGCCTTCGCATGCACCGGCGCGGTGTCGGGCGCCGGGCGGCGCCAGCGGCCGGTCTTCATGCGGATGCCCTGCAGCTTCGCCTCGGGCGAGAAGTAGGCAGGCCACTCCCAGGCGGCGATGGCGACGTGGATTTTGCTCGCCTGCGCCGAAACGCCCATCATCTCCGAGCCGCGCCACGCGATGGGCCGAACATAGCCCTCGTTGAAGCCCATCGCGGCAACGGTGTCGCGCTTCGCCTGCTCGATCTCCTCGATCGTGAAGGGGATCTCGAAGCCGAGGGCGTTGGCGGAGGCGAACAGGCGCCTGGTGTGGTCGAGCGACCGGAAGATCGTGCCCGCATAGACGCGCTCGCCCTCGAACACCGCGCTCGCATAGTGGAGGCCGTGCGTCAGCACGTGCAGCTTGGCGTCGCGCCAGGGCACGAGGCGGCCGTCCATCCAGATGGAACCATCGCGGTCGTCGAAAGGCAGGATCGTTTCCATTGGGCGGCTTTCTCGGTGATTCGGTTGTAGCTTTCGGCGTTGCGGCGCCATATGGGGTCGCAGTATGTCGTCCGCGACTTGCGGCACGCAATATCCTTCGCGATTGTGGCGCCATGGCTGATCTCGGCACGCGCGTGAACCCGTTGTTCCTGCGCGAAGAATATCTTCGCCAGGGGATCGAGCTGCTGTTCTACGCCAACCGCGACCTGATGGCGGAGACGGACGTCCTGCTGGAGAAGCACGGGCTGGGCCGGGCCGACTATCGCGCCCTGTATTTCGTGGCGCGCCATCCGGACATCACCGTCGGCGAGATGCTGTCGATCCTGCGGGTCACCAAGCAGAGCCTGGGCCGCGTGCTGGGGCGGCTCCAGGAGGGCAAGCTGATCACCCAGCGCCCGGGCACGCGCGACCGCCGCCAGCGGCTGCTGCGGCTGACCGCCCTGGGCGAGACGCTGGAGGGAGAGATCGGCACGCGGCAACGGGCCTTCCTGGCGCGCGCCTATCGCGCCGCCGGCGCCGAGGCGGTCGAAGGCTTCCGCACGGTGCTGGTCGGGATGATCCGCGAGAGCGACCGCGCCCGCGTCGCGACCGCCGTGCCCGCGCCCGATCCGCTGCCGCGGGTGCGGCGCGGATGAGCGGCGCCATCCTCGACGAGCGGCCGGGACACCCCGAGGCGGCACTGGCGCACGTGCTGATCGTCGACGACGATCCGCGCCTGCTGGACCTGCTGCGCCGGTTCCTGTCGGCGAACGGCTTCCGCGTCACCACGGCGCCGAACGCGGCGGAGGCCAGGGCGCGGCTGGCCGCCATGCATTTCGACCTCGTCCTGCTGGACGTGATGATGCCGGGCGAGAGCGGCCTCGACCTCGCCCGACACCTGCAGCGCAACGCAGAGGGCACGCCCGTGCTGCTGCTCACCGCCATGGCGGAGGCGGAAGACCGCATCCGCGGCCTGGAGACCGGCGCCGAGGACTATGTGGTCAAGCCGTTCGAGCCGCGCGAGCTGGTGCTGCGGATGCGGACCATCCTGCGCCGGCGGCCGGCCGAGGAGGAGGCGACGGGCGGCGTCCGCCGCGTCACCTTCGGCCCCTTCGCGTTCGACGTGGAGCGCGAACAGCTGACGGAGCGCGACGAAGCGGTGCACCTGACGACCGCCGAGGCGAGTCTGCTGAAGGCCCTGGCCGTCCAGGCGGGCCGCACGCTGTCGCGCGAGGAGCTGATCGAGTCGAGCCGGATCGAGGGCAACGCGCGCACGGTCGACGTCCAGGTGACGCGGCTGCGCCGCAAGATCGAGGCGGACCCGGGGCAGCCGCGCTGGCTGCAGACCGTCTGGGGCCGCGGCTACGTGCTGAGGCCCGACACGATCGAGGGCGGCTAGATGGCCACCCGGCAGCAACCGGACGCGCCGGAGGACGAGGACGAGCTGATCCCGCTCGATCCCGACGCCACGCTGCCGCCGCCGGACGCCGCCCCTCCGCCGCAGCCGCCGTTCCCGGTCGAGGCCGACGGCGCGGCGGGGCCGCCCCCCCGGCGCAAGCTGCTCCACCCCATGAATCGCGCGCTGCCGCGCACCCTCTTCGGCCGGTCGCTGCTGATCATCGTGACGCCGCTGGTGCTGCTGCAGGTCATCGCGACCTGGATCTTCTTCGACCGGCATTGGGACATCGTCAGCAAACGGCTGGCGCAGGCGGTCGCGGGCGACATCTCCGTGGCGATCGACATGATCGACCGGGCCGCCGACGAGCCGACCGTCGCGGCCATCCTGGAAACCCTGTCGCGGTCGGCGAACCTGTACGCGACCATCGAGCAGGACGCGATCCTGCCGGGCGGCGAGCAGCCCTGGCCGGACCACAATCTGGGCAAGAAGCTGACCCGGGCGATGAACGACCAGGTCCGGCGGCCCTTCCGCCTGGACACGGAGACCAGCGAGACCTTCGTGATGATCGACGTGCAGCTGCCGCACGGCGTGCTGCACGTCATCGTGCCGCGCTCGCGCCTGTTCACGACGACCACCTACATCTTCATCCTGTGGATGGTCGGATCGTCGCTGGTGCTCGTCGCCGTCGCCGGCATCTTCATGCGCAAGCAGATCCGCCCGATCATCCGACTCGCCGCGGCGGCGGACGCCTTCGGCAAGGGCCGCGACGTCACCGGCTTCCGCGTGACCGGCGCGGTCGAGGTGAAGCAGGCGGCGTCGGCCTTCCTGATCATGCGCGAGCGGATCCGCCGCCAGATCCAGCAGCGCACGGAACTGCTGGCCGGCGTGTCGCACGACCTGCGCACGCCGATCACCCGCATGAAGCTGCAGCTGGCCCTGCTGCGGCGGTCTCCCGCGGTGGTCGACCTGGAGGCCGACCTGAAGGAGATGGAGACGATGCTGAACGGCTACCTCGCCTTCGCCCGCGGCGACGGCGAGGAGGCGACGGTGCCGGTCGACATCGCGGCGCTGCTGACGGAAGTCGCCGAGTCGGCCCGGCGTGCCGGCGGGACCGTGACCCTCGACACGATCTCGGCGGAAACGGCCGTGCCGCTGCGGCCGAACGCCATGCGCCGCGCCCTCGACAACCTGGTCGGCAACGGCCAGCGCCACGGCGGCCGCGTCTGGCTCGGCACCCGGCGCGCGCGGCGGCAGATCGAGATCTGGGTCGACGACGACGGTCCCGGCATTCCCGCCGGCGAAAGAGAGAATGTCTTCAGGCCCTTCTACAGGCTGGAAGCGTCGCGCAATCCCGGCACCGGCGGGACCGGCCTGGGCCTGAGCATCGCCCGGGACATCGTGCGCGGACACGGCGGCGACGTCCGCCTGGAGGATTCGCCGCGCGGCGGATTGAGGGCGCGCGTCCTGCTGCCCTGTGAATAACCCGATGCGACTCAGCTTGCAGCGAGTGCGCTGCATCTTGTAGGGTTCCCCCCCAGTCACATACTAGACCTCGTGCGGGAGCGGACCATGAGCTGGACACCCGAACTGATCGCGTCGCTGGAAAATCTCTGGAACGACGGGTTGACCACGACAGAGATCGGCCGGCGCCTGGGCATGTCCAAGAACGCGGTGATCGGCAAGGCGCACCGCCTGGGACTCAGCGGCCGTCCCTCGCCCATCCGGCGCGAAACACGCCAGGCCCGTCCGGCCCGGCGGATCGTCACCGGCCCCGTGTGCCAGTGGCCGATCGGAGACCCCCGCCTGCCGGGCTTCCATTTCTGCGGCGAGGCCGCCCTTCCGGGCAAGCCCTACTGCGGCAGCCACTGCGCCAGCGCCTATACCCGCAGCAGCGGCGGCAGCAGCAATGCCGGCAACAATTCCGGTGCGAATGCAGGCGCCAACGCGGGCAGCAACGCCGAGAAGGCCGCGTAGCCGCGCCCCTCTCCGATCGGGCGGCGGCTCAGTAGAGCCTGCCGCCGTTCGGCACGGCGAGGCTGGGCGTGACGAGCACAACGTTGCCGTCCGCGTCCGGGAAGCCCAGGACGAGCATCTCCGACATGAACGGCCCGATCTGCTTCGGCGGAAAATTCACCACCGCGGCGACCTGCCGCCCGACCAGTTCCTCCAGCCGGTAGCGCTGGGTGATCTGCGCCGACGTCTTCCGGATGCCCAGTTCGGGGCCCATGTCGACCCAGAGCTTGAAGGCCGGGCGGCGCGCCTCGGGGAACGCCTGGGCGTCGACGATGGTGCCGACGCGGATGTCGACTTTCATGAAGTCGGCAAATTCGATCTTCGGGGTTTCGCTGGTCATGGCCGGTTCGTCTGGTTTGGCGGTCCGGCACCCTAGCGGTTGGCCGTCACGCTGAAAACGGTCCCTGGAGATCGGCACGACTCGGGCTGCGGACGCGCAAAGGGCCGCTCCCTGACGGGAGCGGCCCTACGGCGCCCGATACCTTCGGAGGGAAGGGCTTACTTGCTCGCGGCGGCCTTCGGCGCCTTCGCGGCCGTCGCCATGCCGTTGGTGGCCTGATCGGCGGCGGCGCCGGCACGTGCGACGTTCGTCACGACCAGCTCCTTCACCTCACCGAAACCCTCGCGGATCCGGTCGTTGATGAGGCCGAAAGCCTCCTCGTTGGTCTTGGCGACCATGTCGCCCAGCTCGCGGGAGTTGGCGATGGCCTTCTCGTAGGCCTGCTTCGCCACGTCGGCCTGCTTGCCGGCCTTATCCTCGATCGAGCCCTCGGCCATCATGTCCGACAGGATGCCCGTGTAGGATTCGATTGCCTCGCGGGCGATTTCGCCCTGGCGACGGACGACCGCGCCATAGCCCTCGAACGCGCGCTGGTTCGCGGCGCTCAGGACCTCGAGATTCTTGCGGTGCGCTGCAAACAGCGCGTCGACGTCCGGAGTCGGCATCTTGAACTGGCCAAGATACTTGGACATGTCGAGATCGAAGTACGGGTATGTGCCCTTGTTCATATTGCTTTCCCTCCTGTTGCGCCGGGGCGGTTTTCTGTACATGCCGTGGACGCAGGAGGCATATTGCACCTGCGAGGTGCAGAGTCAAGAATTTCTTGTGCACTGCACAAAACGCCTAGGCGCCGAGGAATCGCTCCGCCCGCCGCAAGCGTCCGTCGAGCGCGGCCATGGTCGCCGCCATGTCGGGGCTCTCGTCGTCGACCCACACCCGCATGACCGACAGGTAGACCGCCGCCAGCGCCTTGACCCGCACCGTGCCGACGATCCCACCGGTGCGGATTCCTGCCGCCTCGAGCGACCAGGTCATCGAGCGCAGCAGGCGCGGCGCGGCGCACAGGGCCATCGACGGATCGCGCCGGGCGTCGGCGAGCAGCGCCCGCACCCCGGCACGGTAGGGCGCAGCGGCGTCGAAGCGGCGCATCAGGACATCGAACAGGCGGTCGCGCCGGCTCTCCTCAGCCATGTCGGTTCCAGTTCCCGCCAGAACCTTCGCGTCCACGCGCGACCCGAAGTAAGCGAGGATGGCGCCCTTGCCGTGAAACGCCTCGTAGAGTTCGGAGAGTGAGAGGCCCGCTTCGGCCGCGATGTCGGCCAGGGCGATGCCCCGCCAGCCGCGCGTCGCCGCGAGCGCCATCGCCGCATCGACCACGGCGTCGCGCCGGGCGCCGATGTCGACGGACGCCGCGGCCGGCTTGCGTGCTGGTCTGGCGGTCTTCGCCATGGTCTGTCTCCCGATAATCTGGCAAAATCTTGCGGCCGTCACCGCTCTATCTTAGAGGTGAAGCGGACGGTCTCCAGGGGTTCGCCGCAACCGGCAGCTTGTCGGAAGATCGGTGGGTGCATCAGTCGCATGCCACCGCTGCCTGCCGCGCCGGAGGTATGACCGATGGCAGAGACCTTTCTGAGCCGCGACGAGGAGGCGGACTTGGCAGCCCGCGCCGCCAAGGGCGACGCCGCCGCGGCCGACCGCCTCATCAGCAGCCACCTGCCCTTCGTGCGCGCGGTGGCGCGGCGCTACAGCCGCTATGGCGCCCCGGTCAACGATCTCGTCCAGGAGGGCGTGATCGGGTTGATCCACGCAGTGCGCAAGTTCAATCCGGAATCGGGCGTCCGCCTGTCGACCTATGCCGGCTGGTGGGTGCGGGTCGCCATCCAGGAGCATGTGGTGTCGTCCTGGTCGCTGGTCCGCATCGGGACGACGTCGGCCCAGAAGCGCCTCTTCTTCCGCCTGCGCCAGCTGGCGAGCGACCTGTCCCGCGACGACGGCCCGATGGAGGAGGCCCTTCGGCGGCTGGCGACGCGCCTGCGGATCCGGCCCGAGGAGCTCCAGACCCTGGCACGCCGCATCGCCGGCCGCGACCAGTCGCTGAACCAGCCGATCGCCCGCAGCGGCGCCGGCGACGACTGGCTGGGCCGCGTGCCGGACAGCCGGCCCGACCCCGAGGCCCAGACGGCGGCGCTGCGCGACGGCCGCTTCTGGAGCGATAAGCTGCACCGCGCGCTCGCGGCCTTGCCGGAGCGCGAGCGGCGGATCATCAGCCGCCGCTACCTGGACGGCCGCAAGATCCCGCTGGAAGCCGTGGCGCGCGACGTCGGCCTGTCGAAGGAGCGCGTCAGGCAGCTTGAAGCGCGCGCGCTGGACGAGCTTCGCCGCCTGATGTCGGCCGCCCTCCTTCAACAGGGGGGCGCCGCCATGCCCGCAGAAGAATAATGAGGGGAGAACCCGCTATGCAGAACCCGCCCTTCCGGCTGCGGACGCTCGACCATGTGGTCCTGCGGACGCGCGACATGCAGCGGATGATCGGCTTCTACACCGGCGTCCTCGGCTGCCGTAAGGAACGCGAGGTCGAGCGGATCGGGCTGGTGCAGCTTCGCGCCGGCACGGCACTGATCGACCTGGTGCCGGGCCGCAGCGGAGACGACCGGAACCTCGATCATTTCGCGCTGACGATCGAGCCTTACGACGAAACGGCCTTGCGGACCTATCTGGCGGATTCGGGCGTTAAGGTCGGCGAGAGCGGCAGCCGCTACGGCGCCGAGGGCGAAGGCCCATCCCTCTATATCGAGGACCCCGAAGGAAACGTGGTCGAATTGAAGGGGCCGCCCCGGCCGGCGACCGCGGAGCAGCGGTCTTCTTGACAGGGGGAAGCGGCGTGAATTGGGGTCACAACGACTGCTCCACCATCTCATGGAGAACGGTTTGTCACGGTTTTCGAGCGGTCGACTCTTTTCCGACGACGTGCCGCGCAAACGGCCGGTTCCCGGCGACGCATCGGACATGCCCGGTTCGACGCCGACGGTAAGGCGCGTGCTGATAGTCGAGGACGAGTTCATCCTGGCGCTGGGCATCGAGGAGATGGTCCAGCAATTCGGCTTCGCCGTGTGCGACTGCGTGGCCACCGGCCCCGCCGCAATCACGGCCGCGTCGCGTCATCAGCCGGACATCGTGCTGATGGACGTGCGCCTCGCCCAGGGCAGCGACGGTGTGGAGGCGGCGAAGACGATCCTGGCGCGGTTCGGCATCCGCTCGATCTTCATCAGCGCGCACACCGACCCGGCGACGGTCTCGCGCATGAAGGACGCCGATCCGGTCGGATTCCTGACGAAGCCGTGCGAGCCGCACCTGCTCGCCGCCCTCCTGGAGAAGGCGTTCGGGCCGATCAACTGACGCGCCAGGTCACGCGGCTTCCTAGTCGAGCCGCGGGCCCATCAGGAGATCGGGGACGAAGAGCACCAGGCCGGGGACGTAGGTGATCAGCATCAGCACCGCGACCAGCACCACCATGAACGGCCAGACCTGACGGATGAAGGCGGCGAGGTCGACGCCGGTCACGCCGAGCACGACGAACGACATCAGCCCGACCGGCGGCGTCAGCTGACCGATCATCAGGTTGAGCACCATCACCACGCCGAAATGGATCGGGTCGATCCCGAAGCTGTAGACGAGCGGGAACACCACCGGCGACAGCAGGATCACCAGCGTCACGAGGTTCAGCAGGCAGCCGAGCAGCAGGAACAGGACGTTGAGCCACAGCAGCAGCATGGCGCCGCTGCCGATGTTGGCGCCGAGGAAGTCGCCCATCCGGTTGACCACCTGCTCGGCGGTCAGCACCCAGCCGAACAGGCCGGCCATGGCGACGATGAACATGATGCGCGCGGTGATGCTAACCGTGTTCAGCAGCGCCGCGTTGAGCGCCGCCCAGCCGATGGTGCGGTAGGCGAAGGCACCGAGCCCGCCCATGTAGACGACCGCCACGACGGCCGCCTCGGTCGGCGTGAACAGGCCGCCCATCATGCCACCGAGGATGATGACCGGCGCGAACATCGGCAGGATGGCGCGCCGCGTCGCCGTCACGATCTGCGCGAAGGTGGCGCGGGGACTGGCCTCGAAGCCGTGGCGCTTCGCCTGGAGCCAGATCAGCACCATCATGCCGCCGGTCATCAGCAGGCCGGGCACGACGCCGCCGAAGAACAGGCGGCCGACCGACAGCTCGTTCACGACGCCGACGAGCACCATCGGGATGCTGGGCGGGATGATCGGCCCGATCGTCGCCGAGGCGGCGGTGACGGCTGCCGCATATTCGGGCGAGTAGCCGCGCTTCACCATGACCGGGTTGAGCACGCGCGACGTCATGGCGGCGTCCGCCGCGGCGGAACCGGACATGCCGGCCATGAGCGTGCTGGTGACGACGTTGACGTGGGCGAGCCCGCCCCGGACGTGGCCGACGAACACCTGGGCGAGACCGATCAGGCGCTCGCTGACGCCCGAGGCGTTCATCAGCTCCCCGGCCAGCACGAAGAAGGGGATCGCCAGCAGCGTGAACGAGTTGAGGTTGCTGATCGTCGTCTGCGCGACGAGGCGCAGGTTGGCGCCGGTGACGAGCAGATAGGCGATGCTGGCCATGCCCATCGCGACCGCGATCGGCACCTTGATGGCCATCATGAGGAGCAGCAGGCCGACCATCATGAACAGCGGCTGGCCGGCGAGCGTGTCGAGGATGGGCTCAAACAATGTCGGCATCCTCGCCGCGGCGGAGCTTGGAGCGCGGCCGCCGCCAGCCGCGCAGCAGCTCCATCAGGCTGTCGAGCAGGTAGAAGATCATGATCGCCGCACTGACCGGCGTCGCGAGGTAGACCCACGACATCGGCAGCATCGCCGCCGGCGAGGTCTGCCGCCCGACGATCGGCAGGATCGAAACCGTCTGCTGGATCAGTATGGCGCACAGCAGCAGGAACAGCGCGTGCACGACCAGCGCCAGCAGCCACTGCGCCCGCGCCGGCAGGAAGTTCACCAGGAGGTCGATCTCGATGTGCGAGCGTTCGCGCACGCAGCGCGCGGCGCCGAGCAGGCAGATCCAGACCGCCATGAACCGCGCGATCTCCTCGGTCCAGGTGATCGGATACTGGATCAGGAAGCGGTTCGCGACCTGGAAGGCGGTCATGGCGACGATCGCCGCCATGACCAGCGCACACATCGCGTCGAGCAGCAGATCGACGACCCGGCGGAGTCCCGAGGGCATCGCTTCAGCCTCGGCGCCGAACGCCGACCCGGCTCACTGTCACGGCTGGCGCGCGGCTTCCACGCGTTCGAAGACCTTCGGCCCGAGGCTGGGCTTGAACTTCTCGTAGACGGGCTTCACCGCTTCGCGGAAGGGCTTGGTGTCGAGAACGATGACCTCGGCGTTGAGGCTCTTCACCTTCTCGGCCGCCTCGTTGTCCTGGCGCTCATACTCGTCGGCGACGCGCTTGATCAGTTCCTGGGTCGCCTGACGCAGGATGGCGACACGCTCCGGACCGATCTGCTGGGCCTTCGACTTCGAGAGCATGTAGGCACGGCCGGAGTCGATGTAGTTGATGCGGTAACCCTTGGGCGCCGGCTCGTAGTGCTTCATCGAGATCCAGCCGAGGAAGCTCGATTCCGCGCCGTCGACGACGCCCGTCTGCAGCGCCTGATAGACCTCGGCGAAGGCGACCGGGACGGGAATGGCGCCGAGCGCCTTCCAGGTCTCGACGATCTGCGGCACCTCCATGGTGCGCACCTTCATGCCCTTGATGTCGTCCAGGCCGCCAATGGTCTTGGAGCTGTAGAGCTGGCGCGCGCCGCTGGTGCCGTAGCCCAGGGCGACGATGTCGACCTCGTCCAGGCTCTTCGCGAGGTCCTCGGAGAGGGGGCCGTCCATCACGCGCTGCAGGTGCGCGCCGTCGTCCCACAGGAAGGGCAGCGAGAAGAAGTCGTGCGAGGGCGCGAAGTTCGCGACGATGCCGGCCGTCACCGTCACATAGTCGATGGTGCCGAGCTGCAGCCCTTCGACCATCTCGCGCGCCTTGCCGAGGGACTCGCCGAGGAACAGCTTCACCTCGATGTCGCCCTTGGAGAGTTCGTCGACGCGCTTGGCGAACCACTGCATGCCGGCACCGACCGGGTGCTTCTCGTTCACTTCCGTTCCGGCCTTGATGACGACCTTCGCCGCGGCGGGCATCGCCGCCAGACCGACCGTCATCGCCGCCGCAATCGCCCAGCCGGCGACGCTTCCCGAGATCCGCATGATGTCCTCCCCGTGACTTATTCGACCCCACCGTCTTCGCGGCGGGCTTCGAGCATGTTAACGGGATTCGAGGAGCAGTAAACCAGCCTGCGGACGCGGCGGAGACTCGGCCTCTATTTCCACGATGCGAGACGAAATCAGACGTCTATTTAGACGTCACTGAGGCCGATCAACGAGGCGTTGCCGCCGGCCGCCGTCGTGTCGACCGACACGACCCGCTCGGTCGCGAAGCGGGGCAGGTAGTGCGGGCCGCCGGCCTTCGGACCGGTGCCGGAGAGGCCCTCGCCGCCGAAGGGCTGAACGCCGACCACGGCGCCGATCATGTTGCGATTGACGTAGAGGTTGCCGACGCGGGCGCGCGCCGCGATCCGCCGCACGGTGGCCTCGACGCGGCTGTGGATGCCGAGGGTCAGGCCGTAGCCCGTCGCGTTGATCGCGTCGACGACGCGGTCGAGGTGGCCGGCCCGCCAGCGCACCACATGCAGGACGGGCCCGAACACCTCGCGCTCCAGCAGGCCGATGTCGTCGATTTCGAAGACGTGCGGCGCGAGAAAGGTGCCGCGAGCCGCCTCGGGATCCAGGTCGCGGCCGGCGAGCATCTTCGCCGTGCGCTTCATATGGCCGACATGGTCGCGCAGCCGTGCGAGCGCCTCGGCGTCGATGACCGGGCCGACATCGGTCGACAGCAGACCGGGGTCGCCGATCCGCAGTTCGGAGATGGCGCCCGTCAGCATGGCGAGGATTTGCGGCGCCACATCCTCCTGCACGAACAGGACGCGCGCCGCGGAGCAGCGCTGTCCGGCGCTGTCGAAGGCGGACAGGATCACGTCGTCGACCACCTGCTCCGGCAGGGCGGAGGAATCGACGATCATCGCGTTCTGGCCGCCGGTCTCGGCGATCAGCGGCACGATCGGCCCGGCACGCGCGGCCAGGACGCGGCCGATGCCGCGCGCCGTGTCGGTCGAGCCGGTGAAGGCGACCCCGGCGACGCGCAGGTCGGCGACGAGGAGGCCGCCGACCTCGCCGCCGCCGGGCAGCAGGTGCAGCACGTTTTCCGGGACGCCGGCGCGGTGCAGCAGCCGCACGGCGACCGCGGCGATGAGCGGGGTCTGCCCGGCCGGCTTCGCCACCACGGCGTTGCCGGCGGCGAGTGCCGCCGCGACCTGTCCGGTGAAGATCGCCAGCGGGAAGTTCCAGGGGCTGATACAGGCGAAGACGCCGCGGCCGTGCAGCTGCAGCCGGTTCTCCTCACCCGTCGGGCCGGGTAGCGGCCGGGCGCCGAAATCGCCAGCGCAGCGCACCGCGTAGTAGCGCAGGAAATCGACCGCCTCGCGCACCTCGGCCAGGGCGGCGGGGATCGTCTTGCCGGCTTCGCGGATGGCGAGGAACATCAGATCCGCCCGCTCGGCCTCGAACAGGTCGGCGGCGCGGCCGAGGATGTCCGCGCGGCCCTCGGCGGGCATGCGGTCCCAGTCGGGAGCCGCGCCGGCGGCGAGCGACAGGGCGCGCTCGACCTCGGCCTCGCCGGCGGCGCGCACCGTGCCGACGGTGCGGCCGCGATCGGCCGGGTCGAGCACGGGACGGGGCGCCTGTCCCGCTTCGCGGCCGCCGACGAGCGCCGCGGCCGTCCGCGGCACCGCGGCGGCCCGCTCCAGCGCGGCCTTCAGCGTTTCGAGCGTCAGCGGGTCCGCGAGTTCGAGGCCGGCGGCGTTGCGCCGCCCCGGGCCGTAGATGTCCGCCGGCAGCGGAATGCGCGGATGCGGCCGCGGGTGCAGCGCGCGCAGGCGCTCGGCGGGGTCGGCCGCCAGCTCGCGCGGCGCCAGGTCCTCGTGGACGATGCGGTTGACGAAGGAGGTGTTCGCACCGTTCTCGAGCAGCCGGCGGACGAGATAGGCCAGCAGCTCCTCATGCCCGCCGACGGGCGCGTAGATGCGCGACGGCACGCCGAAGCCGCCCTGCCCTTCCGGGGCGACGAGCTGGTCATGCAGCGCCTCGCCCATGCCGTAGAGGCGCTGGAACTCGAAGCCGCGCCGGTCGTCGCCGGCATGGTCGAGGACGGCGGCGACGCTGTGCGCGTTGTGGGTCGCGAACTGAGGATAGAGGCGGTCGCGCAATTCCAGCATGCGCCGCGCGCAGCAGAGCCAGGAGACGTCGGTCGCCTGCTTGCGGGTGAAGACGGGATAGCCGTCGTGGCCGGCGACCTGGCTGCGCTTGATCTCGGCGTCCCAGTAGGCGCCCTTCACGAGGCGAACCGGGATGCGGCGACGGCTTTGGGCGGCCAGATCCACCAGCCAGTCGAGCACGAACGGCGCGCGCTTCTGGTAGGCCTGCAGTGCCAGACCGAAGCCGTCCCAGCCGGCGAGCGTCGGGTCGCCGCAGAGCGACGCGAAGACGTCGAGGGACAGGTCGAGCCGATCGGCCTCCTCGGCGTCGACGGTGAGGCCGATGCCGTGGCCGCGGGCCGCGCGGGCGAGGTCCCGCAGGCGGGGCGCGAGTTCGGCCATGACACGATCGCGCTGGGCGTAGCGGTAGCGCGGGTGCAGGGCGGACAGCTTCACCGAGATGCCCGGCCGGGCGAACACGTCGCCGCCGCGCGCCGCCCGGCCGATGGCGTCGATGGCGCCGGCGTAGGCGGCGGCGTAGCGCTCGGCGTCGTGGGCGGTGCGCGCGCCCTCGCCCAGCATGTCGTAGGAGAAGCGGTAGCCGGCGCGCTCGGCCTCGCCGGCGGACTTCAGCGCCTCGGCGATGGTGCGGCCCATGACGAACTGGCCGCCCATGATGCGCATCGCCTGGAGCACGGCGCGGCGCACCACGGGCCGGCCGCCACGTGCCGCCAGCCCGCGGAGCACGGCGCCCAGGTCGCGCTCCTCGTCGGGACGCAGGAGACGGCCGGTCAGCATCAGCGCCCAGGTCGAGGCGTTGACGAAGGGCGAGCCGCTGTGGCCGAGATGGCGCTGCCAGTCGCCGTCGAGCAGCTTGTCGGCGATCAGCAGGTCGGCGGTGCCCGCGTCGGGGATGCGCAGCAGCGCCTCGGCGAGGCACATGAGCGCGACGCCCTCGCGGTTGGACAGGTCGTACTCGTGGAGGAAGGCATCGAGGCCGCCCACCGCGGCCGAGCGGCGGCGCACCTCCTCGACCAGCGCCACCGCGCGCGCCTCGATCCGCGCCCGCACCTCCGGTGCGGCGTCGAGTTCCGCCATCAGCGCCTCGCCCCGGGCGGTCTCGTCGGCGCGCCACATCTCAGCGATGCGCCGGCGCAGCGGGTCGAGGATGGGCGGATCGGCGAACACCAGGGGCGGTGACGTCATGGTCGCGATCCCTTCGACCGGGTTCGCACGGAAAGGTCGCTCAGAATCCAGGCCGCGCGGCGTTCATGTCCCAGATCGCCCAGGTGAGCATGCCGGCGAAGCTGACCCAGGCAAGATAGGGCAGCAGCAGGAGGGCGGCCGTCCCGCTGTGCCGGCGGAACGCCAGGGCCGTGGCGACGATCAGCACCCAGAGCAGGACGATCCACCAGAAGGCTCCCGCTAGGCTCTGCAGGCCGCCGAAGATCCACATCCAGGCGGCGTTGACGGCGAACTGCACTCCGAAGAGCGTCAGCGCACCGGAGGCGCCGGACCAGCCGGACCGGCGCCAGACCAGCCAGGCAGCGACCGACATCATCACATAAAGCAACGGCCATACCACCGGGAAAGCCCAGCGCGGCGGGTTCCAGGAGGGACGTTCCAGGCTGGCGTACCAGGCGTTCCAGTCGTCGATCCCGAACTGCTGGACGGCCCAGGGCACGACGAGGGTGATGGCGACGAGGACGCCGAGCACGGTCCAGTCGCGTGCCGAGATGTTCACGGATAGCTCTCCTTGGTGAAGTCGGACTTCAACGCGTCGGCGCGCCTGCGGATCGCCGCGATCTCGCCGCCGTCGCGGCGGTCGAGGTTGCGGATCTGCATCGTCATGCGCTGGTTGTTGCGGAAGCGGCCGCGATGCCGCGCGAGGAAATCCCAGTAGAGCGTCGTGAACGGGCAGGCATCCTCGCCCTCGGCCTTGCGCGGATCGAAGCGGCAGCCGCGGCAATAGTCGCTCATCCGGCTGATATAGGCGCCCGACGCGCAGTAGGGCTTGGTGCCGACGAGGCCGCCGTCGGCATGCTGGCTCATGCCCAGCGTGTTGGGCAGCGACACCCAGTCGACGGCGTCGGCATACATCGAGATGTGCCAGCGGTGTACGTCGAGCGGCCGGACGCCGAGCAGCAGGGCGTGCAGGCCGAGCACCATCAGACGCTGGATGTGATGGGCGTAGGCATGGTCGACGAGCTGGCCGACCGATTGCCGCACGCAGTTCATCTCCGTCTCGCCGGTCCACATGAAGCGCGGCATCGGCAGGTCGGCGGACAGGGCATTGCGCTCGGCATAGTGGGGCATCTCGCGCCAGTAGACGCCACGCACGAACTCGCGCCAGCCGACGATCTGGCGCACGAAGCCCTCGACGGATTCGATGGCCGCCCCGCCCGCCGCGTACGCCGCGATCGCGGCGTCGACGACCTCGCGCGGATGGATGAGGTGCAGGTTCAGGGCCGTCGAGAGGCGCGCGTGATAGAGGTAGGGATGGCCGGTCGCCATCGCGTCCTGGTAGCGGCCGAACCCCTCCAGCCGGTGCTCGACGAAATCGCGCAGGGCGGCGAGCGCCTGGGCGCGCGTCACCGGCAGGTCGAACAGGTCGCTGCGGCCGGGGGCGTCGGGGAACAGGCGGTCGACCAGCCGCACGACCGCGGCGGTCGTCTCGTCGGGGGTGAAGCGGCGTGGCGCCTTGATGTGGCCCGGCCCGTCGCGGCCGAAACTCTTGCGGTTCTCGGCGTCGAAGTTCCAGCGGCCGCCGACCGGATCGCCGCCGTCCATCAGCAGGCCGAGGCGGCCGCGATTCCAGCGATAGAAGGTCTCCATGACGAGGCCGCGGCGGCCTTCGGCGAATTGCGCGAAGTCGTCCGTGGAGCAGAGGAAATGCCGGTCGGGGACGACCTCCAGCGGCAGCGACAGGTCTTCCGCCAGGGCGCGCAGATTCTCCAGCACGCGCCAGTCGCCGGGCTCGCAGACGATCAGCCGCTCCGGCTTCGCCTGACGCGCCAGCCGCGCGAATTCGGCGCGATGCGCGCCGCGGTTGGCGCGGTCGTCGAGGGCGGTGTAGCGGACGTCGACGCCCTTCCCGCAGAGGTCGTCGCGGAAGTGCCGCATCGCCGCCAGGAACAGGACGATGCGCGCCTTGTGCTGGGGGACGTAGTCGGTCTCCTCGCGCACCTCCGCCATGGCGACGGCGTCCCGGGACGGATCGAAGCCGTCGAACGCGGCACTGCCTGGGTCGAGCTGGTCGCCGAGGACGATGACCAGGTTGCGGATGCTGCGCGTCACGGCGTCTCCGGAGCGGGCGGCGGGCCCTCCCCGTCTCAACGGCGGAACAGGGCGGCCAGTTCGAGGTGCGGCGACCAGAGGAACTGGTCGACGGGCAGGATGCGCTCCAACCGGAAGCCGGCGTCGACCAGCATGCGGGCGTCGCGCGCGAAGGATACGGGATTGCAGGAGACGTAGATCACGGTGCCGGCCCGGCTCGCCGTCACCGCCGGCATCTGTTCGCGCGCCCCTGCGCGCGGCGGATCGAGCAGCACGGTGTCGGCCTTCTTCAGGTCGGCGGCGGCGATCGGGCGGCGCACGAGATCGCGCGTCTCGGCCGCCACCGGCAGGGAGGCGCCGCGTGCCGCCGCCATCAGGGCGCCGACGGCGGGCGCGGCACCGTCCAACGCCACGACGCGCGCCCCGCCGGACGCCAGTGGCAGGGTGAAGGTGCCGAGGCCGCAGAACAGTTCCGCGACGCGCTGGCCGGCCGCAGCGCGGACGAAGGCGGCGAGCGCCGCCTCGCCCTCCGCGGTCGCCTGGAGGAAGGCGCCGGGCGGCACGGCCACGGCGACGCCGCCGAAGTTCGCCGCGATCGGCCGGAGCTGTGCCAGCGGCACCTGCGCCGCGGCGTCCGAGGGGCGCCAGCCGATGCGACCGGCGCCGGCCCGCCGTGCCATGGCCGCCGCCGCGGCACCCGCCTCGCGTCCCGGTTCGGCGCCGCCGACGAGCCCGATGTCCACCGTGCCGCCGATGTCGAGCAGGTCGACGTCGAGCCGGGCGCCCGACGGCAGGACATCGCCGAGGAAGGCGCGCAGGCCGGGCAGCAGCGCTTCCAGACGCGGCGTCAGGATCGGGCAGACGGCGACATCGACGAGGCGCCGGCTGGCGCGCTCGGAGAAGCCGAGGACGGCGCCGCGGGCCGTGCCGAGGGCCGACAGCCGCGCGCGCCGGCGGGTGGCCGGTGCAACCTGCACCGTGGGCTCCACCAAAGCCGCATCAAGGCCGTTGCGCGCCAGTGCGGTGAGCAGCAGGCTGCGCTTCCAGTCGGCATAGGCCGACTCTTCGAGATGCTGGGTGGCGCAGCCGCCGCACGCGTCGAAGTGCGGGCACGGCGGCTCGCGCCGGAGCGGCCCAGCCTCCAGCAGGTCGGCGACCGTGCCGACCAGCGTGTCGGCGCGCTCGGCCGTGACGCGCACGCGCACCCGGTCGCCGGGTGCCGCACCCTCGACGGCGACGCGCCGGTCGCCGATGCGGCCGATGCCGTCGCCGCGCGCCCCGACGGACTCGATGGTGACGTCAGCCTGCATGCCGCTCGGCGCCGATCAGGAACTCGACATTGCCTTCCGGACCTTTGATCGGGCTCTCGGTGATCCCCTTCACGGTCCAGCCCGGCAGGCCGCCCACCCAGGCGGCGATGCGGTCGCAGACCTCGGCGTGCAGGGCTGGGTCGCGGACGACGCCGCCCTTGCCGACACGCTCGCGGCCGACCTCGAACTGCGGCTTGATGAGCGCCACCAGGACCGCCTCGGGTGCGGCGAGCGACAGGGGTGCGGGCAGGACGGTTTCCAGGCCGATGAAGCTGGCATCGCAGACGACGAGGTCGGCCGGGTCCGGCACCTGCTCGCGCGTCAGGTGGCGGGCGTTGCAGCGCTCCAGCACCGTGACGCGCGCGTCCTGGCGCAGCTTCCAGGCGAGCTGGCCGTGGCCGACGTCGACGGCGTAGACCCGCCTGGCCCCGGCGGCGAGCAGCACGTCGGTGAAGCCGCCGGTCGAGGCGCCGACGTCAAGGCCGACACGGCCCTCGACCGGAAAGCCGAACGCCTCCAGCCCGTGCGCGAGCTTGAGCCCGCCGCGCGACACCCAGGGATGATCCTGGCCACGGACTTCCAGCGGCGCGTCTTCCGGCGTCGGCGTGCCCGGCTTGTCCAGGCGGCGCTCGCCGGAGAAGACGCAGCCGGCGATCACCAGCGCCTGGGCGCGCGCCCGGCTCTCGACGAGGCCGCGGTCGACCAGGAGCTGGTCCAGTCTGCGTTTGGCGTTGGGCTTCAAGTTCGTTGGTCCAGGACGGGCGGCGGCGGGGGCGTGCGCCGCCTCATATGAGGGCTCGGACCGCGCGGGTCAGCCCTTCGGCGTAAAACGTCAGCAAGCGGACCTAGCCCTCGTCGGGAAAGACGACGCGGACGCGCAGGCCCGGCGCGGCATCCTCGAGGGTCATCGTCGCGCGATGCAGCCGGATGACCGCGCGGACCAGGCTGAGCCCGAGGCCGGAGCCGGGCGTATGCCGGCTCGCTTCGAGACGGACGAAGCGATCGAAGACGCGCTCGCGCTCGGCTGCGGGAATGCCCGGCCCCGTGTCGGTGACGATCAGTTCGGCGCCGCCATCGGTGGCGTGCACCGCGATCGAGACGATGCCGCCCGTCGGCGAATATTTGACGGCATTGTCGATCAGGTTGGCGAGCGCCTGGGACAGCAGGTGCCGGTTGCCGCGGACCTCGACCGGTCCGTCGGCCGCGACCACGAGCCGCTTGCCGTCGTCCTCCGCCACCGGGCCATAGAGGTCGGCGACGTCGTGGACCAGCAGGGCGAGGTCGAGCCGCGTCATAGCCTGCCGCTCGGCGCCGGCCTCGGCGCGGGCGATGTCGAGCAGCGCGTTGAAGGTGGCGAGAAGCTGCTCGGCGTCCTCGATGGTCGAGCGCAGCGCGTCGCCATACGCCTCGACCGACGGCGGCTCCATCAGGGTGACCTCGAGGCGGCTCCGCAGGCGCGACAGGGGGCTGCGCAGGTCGTGCGCGATGTTGTCGGTAACCTCGCGCATCGCCGTCATCAGTTCCTCGATCTGCGCGAGCATGGCGTTGAGGTTCTCGGCCAGCCGGTCGAGTTCGTCGCCGCTGCCGGAGAGCGGGACGCGTCGCGACAGGTCGCCGGCCATGATGTCGCGGCTGGCGCGGTTGATCGCCTCGATGCGCCGCAGGGCGTTGCGGCTCATCAGGATGCCGCCGAGCAGGCCGAGGCAGATCGTGATGCCGCCCGCCCAGGCGAGCGACGCGCGGAGGAGCGAGTCCAGTTCGTGCCGTTCGGCCACGTCGCGCCCGACCAGGAGCTGCAGTCCGCCGCGCAGGCGGAAGGTACGCGCCCGCGCGGCACGATCCTCGGTCTCGCCGCCCATTGGGCGCTCATAGGTGAAGTTGACCCAGCCCTCCTCGTTGGGCGTGACGTCGGGCCATGCGTCCAGGTTTCCGGCCAGCGGATTTCCCGACTGTTCGGCGAGGAGATAGAGGCTGTGCCGCTGGTTGCGGCTGCGCTCGATGACGACGCGGGTCAGGCCGACCAAGCCCCACCGGCGATACTGCTCGGCGAGGCCGGTGATCTCGGCCTGGATCGTCTCGTCCGTCTGGCGCGACATGAAGCCCGCCGTGGTGGCGTAGACGAAGCCGAGCAGCGCCAGCGCCGACACCGCGAAAAGGACGAGATAGAGGACGGCGATCCGGAAGGTCGACGTCCGGAACAGCGCCGTGCCGTTAGGCGGTCTGATCGGCGGCACGCAGCATGTATCCGGCGCCGCGCACGGTGTGCAGCAGCTGGGGTTCGAAGCCCTTGTCGATCTTGGCGCGCAGGCGGCTGATGTGGACGTCGATGACGTTGGTCTGGGGGTCGAAATGATACTCCCAGACGTTTTCGAGCAGCATGGTGCGGGTGACCGCCTGCCCCGCATGGCGCATGAGATATTCGAGGAGCCGGAACTCGCGCGGCTGCAGGTCGATCCGATGGCCGGCGCGTCGGACCGAGCGCGTCAGCAGGTCGAGTTCGAGATCGCCCACGACGAGCCGCGTCTGGACCTGCGGCGGTTCGCGGCGACGGACCAGCGCCTCGAGGCGGGCGAGCAGTTCGGCGAAGGCGTAGGGCTTCGCCAGATAGTCGTCGCCGCCGGCCTGAAGCCCGCGCACCCGGTCGTCGACCTCACCCAGTGCGGAGAGGAAGAGGATCGGCGTGTCGATGCCGTCACCGCGTAGCGTGGAGACGATGCCGAGGCCGTCCATGCCCGGAAGCATCCGATCGACGACGAGAGCGTCGTAGTGGCCGGCCTTGGCCATTGCCAGGCCGTCGAGCCCGTCGGCGGCATGGTCGACGACGTGGCCGCTGTCGCGCAGACCCCGCACCATGAAGCGGGCCGCCTCGCGATCGTCCTCGATGACAAGGATCTGCATGATGTCCGAAGGGTAGCGCCGGGAACGCCCGCGGCACCAGTGCGATGCGCGCCGATGCAGGGGCTAAAAAGAGTGCGCCCCTCCCTGCGGGGGGACAGGGAGGGGCGCGAAGGTCCGAGCCGATGTTGTGGCTCAGGCCTTGTTCAGCGGCAGGGCGACGAAGCGCTCCTGGCCGTTCGTGTTGACCAGCAGCAGGACCGCGCGACGCTTGTCCTTGCGGGCGGCCTCGACCTGCGAGACGACCTGCGACGGACTGGACACCGCCTTCTGATCGACCGAGACGATGACGTCGCCGCGCGACACGCCGGATTCGGCGACCGGGCTGTCCGACGCCACGTCGGCCACGACGACACCCTGGACGCCCTCCTCGATGCCGAAGCGCTTGCGCGCACGGTCGTCGAGCGGTGCCAGCTTCAGGCCGAGCGCCGTCTCGCTCGACGCCGTGTCGCTCGACGACGGGCCGGTCTGCGCCGCCGCCATCTGCGGGTCGTTCGGCATCTTCGCGATGCTGACGTTCATCTCGCGCCGGCTGCGCTCGCGCAGGACCGTCAGCTTCGCGTTGGTCCCCGGCTTCAGGTCGGCGACGAGACGCGGCAGCTCCCGCATCTTGTCCACCTTCTCGCCATTGACCGCGAGAATGACGTCGCCCTGGCGGAGGCCGGCCTTGGCTGCCGGGCTGTCCGGCGTGACCTGCGCCACGATGGCACCCTCGGCCTTGTCCAGGCCGACGCTGGCGGCGATGTCCTCGTTGACGTTCTGGATCATGACCCCGAGCCAGCCACGCTCGACGAAGCCCTGCTCCTTCAGCTGGGCGACGACCCGCTGCGCCATGTCCGAGGGAATGGCGAAGCCGATGCCGACGCTTCCGCCCGACGGCGAGAAGATCGCCGTGTTCACGCCGACGACCTCGCCGTCGATGTTGAAGGTCGGGCCACCCGAGTTGCCGCGGTTGATCGGGGCGCTGATCTGCAGGAAGTCGTCATACGGACCGGCGCCGATGGTGCGGCCGCGCGCCGAGATGATGCCGGTCGTCACCGAATGGCCGAGGCCGAACGGGTTGCCGACGCTGATGATCCAGTCGCCGACGCGGCTGGAGTGCGAGGCGCCCCAGGCGACATAGGGCAACTCCTTGTCCGACGACACCTTCAGCAGGGCGAGATCGGTCTTCGGGTCGGTGCCGACGACCTTCGCCTTCAGCTCGCGCTGATCCTGGAAGGTCACGGTCACCTCGTCGGCGCCTTCGACGACGTGGTTGTTCGTTACGACGAAGCCGTCGGCGGAAATGACGAAGCCGGAGCCGACGCCCATCATGCGCCGCTGGCGCTGGGGCGAAGGGCGGGCATCATCCTCCTGGCCGAACCGCTCGCCGAACTGGTCGCCGAAGAAGTGCTTGAAGAACTCGCGCGCCCCTTCGGGCAGGCCGTCGGCGCCGCCGCCCGAGGCGTCGACGTTCTTCTGGACCTGGACGTTGACGACAGCGGGACCGACACGCTCCACGACGTCGGCGAAGCTGATCGGCAGGCCGCCGCCCGGCGCCTGGGCGGTCGGCGGGTTCAGCGCCGTCTGCGCCATGAGGTCGTGGGTCGAAACGAAGGCAACGCCGCCGCCGCCGATCGCCAGCGCCAGCATCGCCGCCGTCAGTGCGCCGGAACGGCGCCGCTTCTTGGTCGGGAGCTCGGACATGTGCTCGGTCTCTCCTATCTTTTTGTGGCGACCGCCGCGCCTGGCGCGTGTCGCCGTCCCACAGGCTAGATAGTAGCGGCGCCGGCTTTAGTGCCTCGCTCGGCCGATTAAATCTTGGTAACGGCCCTATTCACCGCGGGAACCTTGCTGTTCTCGGATCGCGTCGTTGAGTTCGCGGCGCGACGGACGGTTGTCGAACCCGCCGCGCGAGCCCGTATCCCGGTCGTCGTCGTTGCGGCGATCGTAGCCCCGACGGTCGTCGCCGCGCCGGTTGCCGGACCAGGAGCCGCGATCTCGATCGCGATCGTGCCGATTGCGGTCCCAGCGGCGGTCGTCGTCGCGGTCACGGCGGCCACGTCTGCGGTCGTCATCGTCGTCCTTGCGGCCGCGGTGCCAGCGGTCGCGGTCTCGGCGATGCCGGTCATTGTCGCGGTCGACATAATAGATCGGGCCGCGGTCGTAGTAGCCGCCACCATAGTAGGACGAGCCGCCGTAGTAGGCCGGCGAACCGCCATAGTATCCGTCGTCGTAGTAGCCGTCGTCCGTGACGCAACCCGCCAGACCGATGAGTGCTGCGCCGACGAGCAGAACCCGCATCATGAGTATCTTCCCCGAGCTGTGAGCCGCATTGAGCGGACGCTGAGGTACAGGCTGCCACACACCGCCTGAACCCTGGCTGAACGTCCGACGGCGCCGTTCGGCGTCAACGGCTCACGTCGACGTGATGCGCTATGACCTCCGGGGCACCACCCGGCGGCGCCGGAGCGACCTCCCCCTGGACACGCGCGGCACAGGCCTCGCGGCACCGTTGATTGACGTCGGAGGCCCACGCCTCGGCCGCACGCGACGAAGCGACCGAACCGTTCGAAGACATCGATGACGATCCTGCCGGAGACGGCCCGCCACCGACACCTCCGGACATCCGGACCACGACGTAGGGCGGCGAAACCGTCCGGTCGCGGAACATCAGGAAGCGGTCGCCCGTGCCAAAATTGCCTATCCAACCGTCGAGCGACACCCGCTCGCCGGCAGTCGCCCGGGCGATGTCGTCGAACGTCACATCGGGATAGGAAGGTGCGGAAGGTGCGACCTGACCCGTCCCGCCCGCCCGAGACGCGGTCGAAGAAGCGCCGGGATCGCTTCCGGACCCTGTGGCGGAGGCTGCGGAATTGGAGGCCGCGGAACCAGCGGAGGCACGGCCGGCGGTCGCGTTACCGGGCGCAGACGATTGCCGGGACGCATTTCCGGGCGCGGTCGACGCGCCGGATGCGCCGCCACCCATCGGGGGAAGCAGCGTATAGGTGCCGTTGTCGCGGAGCAGCAAGCGCTGGCCGGAGGATGGGTCGGTCAGAACGCGGTCGGCGACCGCACCGCCCGTCGTGGCGGCAAGGATGCCGGCGGCGAGACCGAGCGTCGCGCGGTTCAGGAGAGAATGGGCCATGGCACCGGTTCCAGGAAGTCCCCGGTTGGAGAACACCCGGAGCCGGCTGTAGTTCCGCGGGACGAAAGCCGGCGTCAGCGACGCTGGCGGCGCCAGCGATCCACGACGTTCGCGAGCAGGGTCGTGTCGCTGTCGTCGGTCTGCCACAGCGCCGAGAAGTGGGCATTGCCCGAGCGCGGCCGTCGATCCTCGGGAAGCTCGTCGAAATGCAGGCGCATCGGAACCGTGACGCCCTCGCCGACGACGATAGCCTCGGCGTTGCGCAGCGACGGCAGCGATCCCATCAGGCCCGGGGTGGCATCCGAGATCGCGGCGTTGACGAACTCCTGGTCCTTCTGGCTGGTCATGCGCAGCGCGAAGATGGTGTTGCACTGCGACAGCAGGCCCGCCTCGAGTTCCGACGGGCGCTGGGTGATGACGCAGAGCGACAGGCCGTACTTGCGGCCTTCCTTGGCGATGCGGGACAAGGCGCGCTTGGCCGGCTCGAAACCGAGATCGCTGTTCTGCGGCGCATAGCGGTGCGCCTCCTCGCAGACCAGCAGGATCGGCATCTGGCGCTCGCTCCACAGCGCGATGTCGAGCGTCATGCGCGCAATCACCGACACGACGACGTTGATCACCTCCGACGGAATGCCGGACAGGTCGATGATCGCGATCGGCTTGCCGTTGGCCGGCAGCCGGAAGATGCGCGACAGGACCGAGACCATGTTGTCGCGCAGGACGACGCCCTGCGGAAACATGAAGGTGAAGCGTCGATCCGACTGCAGCACCATCAGCCGGCTCTTCAGGCGCATGTAGGGCTGGACGTCGGTGCGTCGCTCGAGCTTGCCCATCGCCTCGTCGATGGCGCGGGTCACTTCGCTGATCTTGTAGGGCACCGGCGTGTCGACCGTGACGAAGTTGGCGTCCTCGGGATCCGGGATGAGCCGCAGCTTCGCCTGGGTGATGGTCTCGCGCAGGATCGCCGCCTCGCCCTCCCAATCGGCGCGGGCGGAGCCGAAGATGATCTCGGCCAGTTCCTCGAAGTTGAAGAGCCAGTAGGGAAGCTGGAGGTTCGTCGAGTCGAGCACCTCCGCCGCCTCGCCGAAGGCACTCGCATACTCGCCGTGCGGATCGAGCAGGACGACGTGCGCATTGTCGTGCTTGTCGAGGAGGGCGTGCAGGATCAGGGCGACGGCGCAGGACTTGCCCGAGCCGGTCGTGCCGAGGATGGCGAAGTGCTTGCCCAGCAGGTCGTCGAGGACGACGAAGGCCGGGATCGTCTTGTCCTGATGGATCGTGCCGACGCGCACCGTCGCGACCGCCGGCCGCGCATAGACATTGCCCAGATCCTCCTGGGTGGCGCTGTACACGTCGGCGCCGAGCGCCGGGAACTGCGAGACGCCGCGCTGGAAGTCGCCGCCCTCCGTCGATTCCTCGCCGACGAGGTCGACCTCGGCGATCTTGAGCTCGGTGTCGCCCGGCTCCTGCGTCGGGATCGGAATGCTGAAGCCGCTCACCATGCCGAACACGATGGTGTCGGCGGTGTAGATCTTGACCAGCGAGCCGACCTGGACCGTCTGTTCCGCCGGATGCTCGCCGTTGGAGCGTGGATCGCGTATCAGCGCGATGATCTGCGCACCGGAGACGGAGACCACCCGCCCGATCTTGATCGACGTACCACTGCGCGGGAGTACCAACGTCGCGTCATCCGGCATGCGAATGATCCCCATGAAAGAAGGTCGTGCCCGGGACGACCCTGTCGGCCGGGAAGACGAGGGACGCCGACGTCCCCTGCCCCGGTTCGCTCTCGATGACCAGCGAGCCGCCGTGGAGTTCCATGAACGATTTGGTGATGGGCAGGCCGAGACCGGTGCCCTCGTATTTGCGGTTCAGCCCGCCGTCGACCTGGGTGAAGGGCTGGAGCACCTTCGCCATGTCGTCCTTCTTGATCCCGATGCCATTGTCGCGGACGCACAGGGCCAATCCGCCACCTTCGACCGCATGCGCGATCAGCCGGACCTCGCCCTGCTCGAGCGTGAACTTCACGGCGTTCGACAGCAGGTTGATGAGCATCTGCCGGAGCTTCTGCTCGTCGGCGACGATCATCGGCAGGTCGTTGGGGAACTCCGTCACCGTGCGGATGCCGCGCTGCTCGGCGCGCTCGCGGATGAGCGACAACGAGAACTCGCAGACGTCGTGGACGTCGACCTCCTGGTCGTCGAGTTCGATCTTGCCCGCCTCGATCTTCGCCAGGTCCAGGATGTCGTTGATGACCGACAGCAGGTGGTTGCCGCTGGCGTGGATGTCGCGGACGTAGGTCTCGTATTTCTGCGTGCCGAGGGGACCGAAGAGCTGGTCGATCATGACCTGGGAGAAGCCGATCACCGCGTTCAGCGGCGAGCGCAGTTCGTGGCTCATGTTCGCCAGGAACTCGGTCTTCGCCCGGTTCGCCGCCTGGGCCTCCAGCATCGACTTGTGCGCGAGGTCGGCCGCGGCCTCGGCCTCCTGCTTGGCGACGCTCAGGGCGGCCTCGGCGCGATGGCGCTCGACGATGCGCCCGAGCTGGTCGCCATAGCGATACAGCAGTGAGTTGGACGGTCCGCGCCGCCTACGCATGTCCAGCATTCGCTACACCCGAGGGAAACGCGTGAGAAGGAGCGACAGAGCCGCGGCGGGGAGGGCTCCCGCCACCGTTCCCTCGCGCTTCGCGGAGGGAACGCCCCACGAGCCGATGCTGCGCCCGGCCCGGTTAACAGGCAATTTATGCGGCACCCGCCCCCCCTGTGTGCACTTTGGCATGCCGGGCCGCGGCAGCGCGCTGAGCGTCGAGCATCTCGGTGATGTAGCGCCCCTGGTACAGGCGCACGCCGAGACTCTGACCCAGTGCCATCGCGCGCTGAGAGTCGCAGCGGCAGAACATGATCCGGGCGGGATCGAACCGCGCCAGCAGTTGCGCGAAGCTGCCGCCGCGCGCCTCGGCGATGCTCTCGCTCCAGCGGATCTTAAAGCCGTCGACGTCGAGGGCGGCGGGATCGACGAACGGCAGGTTCACATCGGTCACGCCGTCCAGATAGACCCGGTAGCCGCGCTCCCGCAGATGGTCGCGCACGTAGAGGTAGACGCCGACGTCGGAGAAGACGTCGATGAACTGAAACTCGAAGGCGATGGTGGCGCGGACGGCGGCGGGAATACCGGCGTCGAAGCCCGCGAACTCGTTGCTGAGCGCCGAGGCGACGTTGAGATTGATGCTGAGGCCGGCGCTCTCGCCCGTCATGCAGGCGGGCTTCAGCAGGGCCAGCAGCTTGCGGTCCAGCGACTTGGTGACGTACTGCAGGAGCAGCGCCTCGCCGGTCATGATGGGCGTGCGGTTGAGCGACGATTCGATGTCGCCGATCGAGAAGTAGAATTCGTCGAAGCGCTTCTCGAGGAGCCCGGCCGAGGTGAGCGCGCAGACCGGCTGGCGGCGCAGGAAGGCGGCGAGGTTCATCCGCTCGAGCGCGTCGACCACGGCGGCGAGGCCGCTGAGCTCCGAAACGCGCGTGGACACCATGGGCGGTGCCGGTGCGGGCCGCACCGCCTCGACCGCGCCGGGACGCGGCGGCTCCTGCGGCGCGTCGTCGACCCCCGCCAGTTCCTCGGCGACGGCGAGGAACGTCTCGCGGTCGTGGCCGAGATCGTACCAGGTGGCGAAGTCGGCCTCGTACTTCTCCTCGTTGTAGTAGAGCGGGTCGCCGGCGAAGAGCTGGCGCAGCCGGCTCACCGCACTCGCGACCTGGGCGCCGTGGCCGCCGGCATAGACGTAGACCCAGTCGCCGTTGCGCAGCACGTAGAGCCGCCCCTGGATGCCGCGGATCGCCTGTTCGAACATCTGGAGGGCGAAGACGACGTTCTCGTTGCGCTTGACGGACGAGATCCGGGAGAGGTGCACATGGGCGACGTACCAGCCGTCGCGCAGGGTCCGCGCCGCCTCGAGCAGCTGCTGCTCCTGGTCGATGCCCCTGCGGCGGATGGGGGCGGGCTGCCACTCCATGTTCGACGTCCGTCCAATCTGACCGAACACGGGCGCCGGCCGCCCGCGTTGTCCGAGGATCCTGCAGCAACGAGGTAAACTTCGGCTTAAATACGCAGGCGGCGCCGGCGCGCGCCGATCGGGCGCAGTCCGTTAACCCGACGTTACCCGAAATTGCCGATGGTCGATCGTCCGGACCCAACGGAATGCGACCCATGATGGCACTCATCCGCACGGCCTTGATCTTCGGCGCCGTGATCTTCTTCGGCGCCCAGTTCATCGCGAGCCGCGGGCTGGAGTCGGTCCTTCCGGCGTCAGCGCCGGTGCAGCGCGAGGTCCCCCGAAGCTCCGATCAGTTCGGCTCCGAGATGCGGGTGCTGGCCGGCGGGCACGGTCACTTCATGCTCAACGTGACGGTAAACAATACGCGGGTGCCGTTCATGGTCGACACGGGCGCCTTCACGATCGCCCTGACCAAGAAGGCCGCCGAAGCCGCCGGCATCCGGCCGGGGCCGCGCGACTACACGGGCAGGACGAGCACGGCGAACGGCACCGGCACCTACGCGCCGGTGAAGCTGCGCGAGGTGCGGCTGGGATCGTTCGTCGCCTACGACGTCGATGCGGTCGTGATCGGCGGTGAGGGCTCGAGCATATCGCTTCTCGGCATGAGCTTTCTGCGCCTGCTGCAGAGCTACGAGGTGGTCGGCGACGAACTGCGCCTGCGCTGGTAGCCTGCGGCAGTGACTGTCTGGCGAGAGGTCGCGGAATGTCGGACGCGTTCGGACAGGCGCCGCGCGGCGGCTGGGCGCCGCTGGTCAGCGAACTGCATGTCGAGGATCTGGAGCGCAGCCTGGCGTTCTGGTGCGGCGTTCTCGGCTTCACCGTCGCCTACCGCCGGCCCGCGGAGCGGTTCGTCTATCTGGAGCGGCCCGAGGGCGGACAGATCATGCTCTGCCAGCGCAACGGCCGCTGGGAGACCGGCCTACTCGAACCACCCTTCGGCCGCGGGGCGATGTTCCAGATCTACGTTCGCGACCTGGATGCGATCGAGGCGCGCATCTCCACACACCGCTGGCCAATCCACACCGGTCCGCGGGAGGTCTGGCGCCGCACCGGGGACACCGAGTCGGGGCAGCGCGAGATCTTCGTACAGGACCCCGACGGCTATCTGCTGATGATCGCCGCCAACATCGGCACCCGGGCCCCCGCAGCCTGATGGCCGCGACGTAAAGACTACGCCGGCCTCAGGCCGGCGCTTCCACGCTGCGGCCGCCGCTGCGCAGGCGCACCGGCCCGGCGCCGCCCGGCAGTTCGATGTCGACCTCGAGCATCGCCATGCCTTCGGCACGCTCCAGCTTCACGTCGACCTTGTTGTCGTCGACGTCCACATACTTCCGGATCGCCGCGATGATGTCCTTCTGCAGCATCGGCAGATAGTCCGGCCGCGTCAGATCCGAACGCTCGTGCGACAGCAGGATCGTCAGGCGATCCTTGGCAGCCGCCGCGGGCGTCTTCTCCTGGTGGCGCCGGAAGAGGCTGAGCAGGTTCATGCCGTCCTCCCGAAGATGCGGGCGAAGAAGCCCTGCCGCTCCGGCGACAGCACCTTGTGCTCGATCTGCTGGCCCATCAGGCGCTGGACGGCATCGCGATAGGCCTTGCCGGCGTTCGATTCCTCGTCCATCGCGACGGGCATGCCGAGGTTCGACGCCTTCAGCACCGACGGGCTCTCCGGGATGATGCCGAGCAGCGGGATCGCCAGGATCTCCAGCACGTCGTCGACGTTGAGCATGTCGCCCTTGGCGACGCGGGCGGGGTCGTAGCGGGTGAGCAGCAGCTTCGCGGGGACCGCGCCCTCGCCCTTCTCCGCCTTGCGGGTCTTGCTCGACAGCAGGCCCAGGACGCGGTCGCTGTCGCGCACCGAGGAGACCTCCGGATTGGTCACGACCACCGCCTCGTCGGCGAAATACATCGCCATGTGCGCGCCGCGCTCGATGCCGGCCGGGCTGTCGCAGAGGATGTAGTCGAACTCGTCGCGGAGTTCCTCCATCACCTTCTCGACGCCGTCGCGGGTGAGCGCGTCCTTGTCGCGGGTCTGGGAGGTCGGCAGGACGGCGAGATTCTCCAGGCGCTTGTCCTTGATCAGCGCCTGCTTCAGCTTCGCCTCGCCGTGGATCACGTTGATGAAGTCGAACACCACGCGGCGCTCGCATCCCATGATCATGTCGAGGTTGCGCAGGCCGACATCGAAATCGATGACGACGGTCTTCTTGCCCGCCAGGGCGAGGCCGGCGCCGAGCGCGGCGGTCGACGTGGTCTTGCCGACGCCGCCCTTGCCGGATGTGATCACGATCGTCTTTGCCACTAGATGTCTCCGCTCTCGCTGGTCTCGATGATGTCCACTCCGGTCGTCGGGGTCCGGGTCGCTGCACGCGTCATTTCAGGGGCTCCACCACGAGGGCCTCGTCCCTGAGATAGGCCTGCACCCGCTGCTTCAGGTGCGTGCCGCCGATGTCGTCGCTGGTCTTGTAGAGACCGGCGATGGCGATGAGTTCCGCCTCCAGGCTGGCGCAGAAGATGCGCGCCGAGAGATCGCCGTTGACGCCCGCCAGCGCCCGGCCGCGCAGGCTGCCGTAGACGTGGATGTTGCCGACCGCGATCAGTTCGGCACCCGAGCCCACCGAGGCGACGACCACGAGGTCTCCCGAATCGGCGAAGACGCGCTGGCCGGAGCGCACCGGCTCGGTGAGGACGAGCGTGCCCTGCCGGTGCTCCGGTTCCGCCTGTCCGGCGATGGCGGTGGCGGCGCGGTCGCCGCTCGCCGCCTCGCCCGCGTCCGTGCCCCCGCTATCCGTGCCGCCGGCGACGGCGATGTCGCGGCCGCCCTGGAGCGGGATGAGGCCGGCGGTGAGTGCCGCCGTGTTCTGCTCCATCGTGCCGTTCTGCACGCCGACGATCGACAGCCGGCGGCTGCGCAGTTCGCGCACGAGGCCGGTGAAGTCGCCCGACCGCGCCAGCCCGCTCGCCCGGTCGAGATCGATGACGAAGGGCGCGTTGGAGAAGAAATGCGGTGCCTGCGACAGCTTGGCGTCGAGCGCCGCATAGAAGGCCGCGTCGGCGGCCCCGGTCAGTTCGAGGACCACCGCCGTGAAGCTGCGGCCCCGGATCTGGAACGGCACGACGGAGGTCGGTGCGACGCTCTGCGGTTCCGGCCTAGCCACGGCGGCGCTCCGATTGGTTCAGATGCCTCGCAGATATTGCGGTCACGTAATCTTCCTACACTGGATATTGTATCATGCACATTTCCGGTGTTGTTCGATAGACTCGAATCGCCACCGCGCGGCCACCGACCCCCGAGTCATCCACAGGCAGTGCGGCAATGTCGAGGCAGAGAGGGCGTAGCAATGCACGAGACCCTGCACAAGTTCGGATACCCCGATACCGTCATCCGCGACTATGCCCACTGGGTCGTGCTGCTGCGCCCGCAGCAGGTGACGCTGGGCTGCATGGTGCTGGCGCTGAAGGCCGACGTGCGCACCCTCGGCGAGGTCGGCCCCGACGCATTCGCCGAGATGGCGACGGTGACGAAGGATATCCAGACGGCGCTGGCGGCGACGTTCGGGCCGCAGAAGATCAACTACCTTGCGCTGATGATGGTCGACCCGCAGGTCCACTTCCACGTCGTCCCGCGCTACGACGGGTCGCGCGACCTGAACGGAACCCCCGTCGACGATCCCGGCTGGCCGAAGCTGCCGGAGATGGCGCGCGCGCTGGCGCTCGATGCGAAAGCACTCGACTGGATAAAGGCGAAGCTGGTCGGCGCGTGGCCCTGATGAACGAGCGACCCGGCCCCTAGCGGGTGCCGTAGAGGCGGTCGCCCGCGTCGCCGACGCCCGGGACGATGTAGCCGTGATCGTTCAGCCGCTCGTCGATCGCGGCGGTGAAGATCGGCACGTCGGGGTGTGACTCGGCCATCGCCTTGAGCCCGTCGGGGGCAGCGATGATGCAGACGAACTTGATGCGCGTCGCACCGTCCTCCTTCAGCCGGTCGATGGCGGCGACCGCCGAATTGCCGGTGGCGAGCAGCGGGTCGACGACGATGACCGGGCGCTCGGCGATGTCGGTCGGAACCTTGTAGTAGTATTCGATCGGCACGAGGCTCGCCGGGTCGCGATAGATGCCGACATGGCCGACGCGCGCCGAGGGCAGCAGGTCGAGCATGCCGTCGAGCAGCCCGTTGCCGGCGCGCAGGATCGAGATGAAGCAGAGCTTCTTGCCGGCCAGGATCGGCGCCTCCATCGGCGCGATCGGCGTCTCGATCATGTCGGTGGTCAGCGGCAGGTCGCGCGTCACCTCGTAGGCGAGCAGGTGCGCCACCTCGCGCATCAGCTTGCGGAAGTCCGACGTCGAGGCTTCGCGCCGGCGCATCAGAGACAGCTTGTGCTGCACCAGCGGATGATCGACGACGGTTACGCTCTGGGGGGCGTTCTCGGGCATGCGCTTCTCCGGCCGCTGCGGGCCCCGTTCGAAACTCGGACTGTCAGAACACCGTCCCGTCGCTGACGATGCGGATGGGCGGGCCGCCGTCGGCACGCAGATCCTGGGCGATGCGGCGGCCGGCGGTCCAGGTGCCGCCCTGCAGCACCTTCGCCAGCGGCAGTGCCGCGGGCGTGAGGCCCAGCTTCTCGCGGACGCCGACCGCGAGCCGGTCGAGCAGCGCCACGGTCAGGGCGCGCCACTCCACCACGGCTTCGCTGTCCACGGCCTGGGGTTCGACGCAGAGGGCGGGGTCGCGCGGGACGAGAACGCCGGTGTCGATGAAGAGACCGCCGTTGCGGTACTCGGCGAGGCCGGTGAGTTCGTCGAGCCCCGTCACCTCGACGCCGGCCTCCTCCAGCGGCTCGACCAGGGAGTAGGTCAGCCACTGGGTGAGCTTGTGAAACGGCACCAGCCCGTCCGTGGCCTCCGGTCCGCGCGCCGCCGGATGGCGCCAGACGTCGCCGAGCCCCTGCCCGCCCAAGGTCAGGCGACCGGGCCAGATCGGCGAGAGGCCGTCGAGCAGTGCCGCGAGGATGTCGGCGGCAGCCACCGTCCCCGTCGCAGCGAGGCGGTCGGCGAGATTGCCGACACGCCCCGGACTGCCGAACAGGTCCGGCCGCGCGGCGACGGCGTCGCCGAGCCGGCGCAGCAGCGCGGCGCGGCCGGCCATGCCCTCCAGCGCGTTGTCGGGCGCGACCTGGAAGCCTGCGGCCAGATCCGCCTCGGAGAGAGACGACAGAGCCGCCGCATCGATGCGGAGCGGCGTGGCGGGGTCCGAGGAAAACAACCCGGCGGCGAACATCTCCAGACTCGCGAGCGCCAGTCCCTCGGAGCGGCCGACGAGGCCGCCGCTCCGCGGGTCGCGATAGGCCCAGCGGCTGCCGGCCCCGGCATCGAGCAGGACGCTGACGACGGCGAGGTCGAAGCGCGCGCGCAGCCGTTCGGCGGCGTCGCCCTGCAGAGCCGCCGCGAGGCCGTTCCACCGGTCCTCATCGGCGACGACGAAATGCCGCCAGCGACTGTGATACGGAATGTCCAGGTCGGGATAGGTCAGCCGGATCTCGTCGACGACGCGGTCGACCGCATGCGCCAAACCCGCCGGCGCGACCTCGAAATTGCGCAGGCCGCCCGCCTCTCCGGCCGCGAGGATCTGGCCGCAACGGTCGCGGATTGAGCGCGGCCGGCGCAGCAGCGCCAATGCCTCTGCGGTCTCGGCGTCCATGGTCAGGCACTCATCCTCAATAGTCGACCAGGCCGCGGCCCTTGATGGTCGACAGGTCTTCCGGCAGCCGCCCGATCTCGCCGGCCTCGACCTTACCGGCATAGTATCCGGCCGCCTTCTTCGCCTCCATCTCGACCTTGGCATCCTCGGGGATCAGGTCGTCGGGCAGGGCCACACGCTCGACCACCTCGATCCCCTGCCGGATCAGGGCGTCGAACTTCATATTGCTCATCGAGACGAGCCGATCGATGCGGGTGATGCCGAGCCAGAGCAGCGGATCGGGCATCAGCTCCTGGAAGCGCATGTCCTGGACGCCGGCGACGCACTCGGTCCGTTCGAAATAGGCGTCGGCGCGGTCGCCGTCCGGCTGGCGCTTGCGCGCGTTGTAGACGAGGAACTTCACCACCTCGCCGAGCGCGCGTCCCTCCTTGCGGTTGTAGACGATGACGCCGAGCCCGCCCTCCTGTGCCGTGCGGACGCATTCCTCGATACCGTGGATGAGGTAGGGGCGGCAGGTGCAGATGTCGGAGCCGAACACGTCCGAGCCGTTGCACTCGTCATGGACGCGGCAGGCGACCTTGCGGGCGGGATCGGGTGCCGCGGCGAGGTCGCCGAACGCGTAGATCGTCATGCCGCCGATCGGCGGGAGAAAGACCTTGAGGTCGGAACGGGTGACGAGTTCGGGGAACATGCCGCCCGTCTGCTCGAACAGGCTGCGGCGCAGCGCGCTCTCGTCGATGCCGCAGCGCGCGGCGACCCCCGGCAGGTACCAGACCGGCTCGATGGCGACCTTGGTGACCGACACCTCGCCGGTCGGCGCCAGGATCGCGCCGTCGGGGACGAGCGCGCCCAGGCGCATGCGCGCGGTCAGTTCGGGGATCGTCAGGCGCGCCCGCGTGATCGCGATCGTCGGGCGGATGTCGAGCCCGGCGGCGAGCTGCTCGGCGAACACCTCGCTGACCATGTGGCCCCAGGGGTCGAGCGAGACGATCCGCTCCGGGTTCGCCCAGGCGGCGTGCGGCCCGACCTGGACGGCGGGCGACGTGTTGGTGAGGTCGGGCCGGTGCACCGGATCGAGTTGCCCGGCGGCGATGGCGAGGGCGCGGTAGAGCGCATACGAGCCGGAGTGCGCGCCGATCACGTTGCGCTTGGTCAGGTCGCTGCGCGAACCGACGACCGGCCCGCGTTCGATCGGGTCCGAAGCGCCCCAGACGATGGGCTGCGGCACCCGCCCGCCGCGCGGATGCGACGTCAGGGAAATGTGCCCGATCTTCGTACGGCTGCCGACCATCCTGCCGATGCTCCGCTTGGAAAGGCCGTCCGCCGGACGGCCGACATCGTCGAAGCAAGGACTATACCGCCTTTTCCCCGGCGGAAGCATGACAAGCGAACGGCGCCGCCCCTGGGGACGGCGCCGTCGGCAACCGCTTCGGAATGAGGATCAGGGCCCGCGCGAAACCCGCCGCCCGGCGACCAGCCCCATGATCAGGAACACCGCGAACATCACGATGAAGATGAAGAACAGGATCTGCGCGATCCCGGCCGCCGCCGACGCGATGCCGCCGAAGCCGAAGAAGCCGGCGACGAGCGCGACGATCAGAAACATGAGTGCCCAACCCAACATCGGTCAAACTCCTGCTATCAAGTGTGAGTGGCGGTGCGCGGGCGTACACGCGGGCGCACGCTGTAGTCGCTTCGCTGGCCGCGCCCGGCATCGGCGCTGCCTGCGGCACGTCCCGCCGTGGACGACGCATGCTCCGCCGTGGGGGACGAGTTCGAGGCGGCATCTTCGAGCCGGTCGGCGCCGATCAGCCCCACCAGTTCGTTGTCCCTGTTCAGCACGACCCCGTGCTTCTGGCCCGCGTCCCGGAGGGACGCCGCGGCGCGATCGAGCTGCTCGTCCTCGTAGCACCAGACGAATTCCGCCTGCATGACGTCGCGGACCGCGGCCTTCGCCGGATCGATGTCCCAGACGGTGGTGTCGCCGGAGGCATCCGCGAGCGTCAGCAGCCCGATCATCTCGTCGCCGTCGACCACCGGCAGGACCTCGGTCCGGTCGCGCCGCATCCGCTCGATCGCCTCGGTGAGAGGATGGTCGGGATGGATGTCGTAGTGCGACGGGATCATCGCGTCGGAAGCGCGCACGGCCATTGGCCTTTCGGTCATTTTCGTTGTCGGAGCAACACCCCGGACCGCTACGTGGTTCCGCAGCGAGCGGTCGAGGCGGGAGGGTCGCAGCGGGGGTCTCTGGCGCGGCGCGCACGCAGGCGGCAGACTGGCCGGCAGCGGCGCGGGGCCATCGACGGCCAGGGAGACGTCGCCACAGCCGAGGAGACGGCCTTGATCGAGCGCGACGTCCTGGTGGGAACCAAGCATGGGCAGATGCACGCCTTCGCCGTCTGCCCCGACGGCGGCGGCCCCTACCCGCCCGTCATCTTCTACATGGACGCTCCGGGATACCGGGAGGAGCTGAAGAACATGGCGCGGCGCATCGCGCGCGCCGGCTACTACTGCCTGCTGCCCGACCTCTACTACCGGCTCGGTACGGTGCGGTTCGACCTGCACCGCCGCGACGAGTCGCTGTCCTCGGTCATCCGCGCCGCGCGCAACACGCTGACGAACGCGATGATCGCCGAGGACACCGCGGGCATGCTGGCGTTCCTGGATGCCCAGGAGGAGGTGAAGCCCGGCCCGGTCGGCTGCGTCGGCCACTGCATGAGCGGGCGGTTCATCGTAACCGTCGCCGCACGCTTCCCGGAGCGCATCGCCGCGGCGGCCGCCTTCTACGGCGTGCAGATCGTCACCGACCAGCCGGATTCGCCGCACCTGATCGCCGACCGGATCAAGGGCGAGGTCTACCTGTCCTTCGCCGAGGTCGACGAGCTGGTGCCGGCGAACGTGGTGCCGGACATCACCGCGATCTTCGACAAGGCCGGCGTGAGGCACGACGTCGAGGTCGTGCCCGGGACGCACCACGGCTACTGCTTCGCCGAGCGCGCCGCCTACCACGCCGCCGCATCCGAAGCCGCCTGGGGCAAGCTCTTCGCCATGTGGAAGCGGCGGCTGAAATAGCCGCCCGCGACCGGCGAGACCAGAACCGACAAGCAGAGAGGAGAGTGAACGCAATGCGCGAGCGCACGCTTCGCGGCAAGGTGGCCGTCGCCGGGATCGGCGAGACGACCTACTACAAGCACGGCAAGGCGCCGGATTCCGAATTCAAGCTGGCGCTGATGGCGATCCTCGCGGCCTGCAAGGATGCCGGCATCGACCCGCGCGAGATCGACGGCTTCGCCTCCTACAGCAACGACCGCAACGACCCGTCGCGGATCGCGGCGGCGCTCGGCACACGCGAGCTGCGCTTCTCCAACATGCAGTGGGGCGGCGGCGGCGGCGGCGGCGCGGCGGCGATCGGCAACGCCTCGGCCGCGGTGGCGACCGGCCTCGCCGACTGCGTCGTGGTGTTCCGTTCGCTGGCACAGGGCCAGTTCGCGCGGTTCGGGCAGGGGCCGCAGTCGCCGACCATCCAGGGCGACATGGCCTTCCAGGCACCCTACGGCCTGATGTCGCCGGGGCAGCGCTACGCCATGAAGGTGAACCGCTTCATGCACGACCACGGCGTGAAGCAGGAGGCGCTGCGCGCCATCGCGCTCGCCTCATATCATCACGCCCAGGCCAACCCGCGGGCGGTGATGCACGGCAAGCCGCTGGACGAGAAGACCTACGACGAGTCGCGCTGGATCGTCGAACCGTTCCACCTCTACGACTGCTGCATGGAGAACGACGGCGCGGCCGCGGTCATCATCGTGCCGGCCGAGCGGGCCAAGGACCTGAAGCACAGGCCGAGCTACCTGCTCTCGGCCGCCGGCGGATCGCACCATCGCTGCGGGGCGCCGTCGCACAACGACCCCACCTATGCCAGCGCGAACTTCACCAGCGTGGCACCGCATCTGTACGAGATGGCCGGGGTGAAGCCGTCGGACGTCGACGTGCTGCAGAGCTACGAGAACTTCACCGGCGGCGTGATGATGAGCATCGTCGAACACGGCTTCTGCGCGCCGGAGGAGGCGAACGACTTCCTCGTGCCGGAGAACCTGTACGCCCCCTCGGGCAAGCTGCCGCTGAACACCAGCGGCGGCAATCTGGCCGAGTGCTACATGCACGGCCTGGAGCTGCAGATCGAGGCCGTGCGCCAGATCCGCGGCGAGTCGACCAGCCAAGTGCCGAAGGTCGATGTGTCCATGGTCATCGCCGGCCCGATGGTGACGCCGGTCAGCTCCTGCATCTTCGGCTCGGAGGCCACCCTCTGATGAACGCCACGCAATCCTACCTGCCGGAAGGCCTGCCGATCCCGACGCCGGAGACGGACGGCCTGTCGGCACCCTACTGGAACGGCCTCAAGGACGGCGTCCTGACGATCCAGCGCTGCAAGTCGTGCGGCGGCTGGCAGTGGGGGCCCGAGTGGATCTGCCACCGGTGCCTATCCTTCGACATGGGCTGGGAAACGGTCGAGCCGCGCGGCCGCATCTTCAGCTGGGAGCGGGTCTGGCATCCCGTGCATCCGGCGCTGAAGGGGCACGGGCCATACATCGTCGTGCTGGTCGAACTGCCGCACGCCGACAACGTCCGCCTCATCGGCAACCTGATCGGCGACCCGCGGCAGACGGTGACCATCGGTGCCGCGGTCGAGGGCGTGTTCGAGCATCACCCGAACGCCAGCACGCCGCATACGCTGCTGCAGTGGCGGACGGTCGGATAGAGGCGGGCGAAAGCGGGTTGACGGGAGCGGCCCGGGCAGCACACTCCGGGGATGCCCAGTTCGCACACGCAACATAGAGCCACCGTGGCGGTGGTCGGCCTCGGCAGCATCGGCGGCGTCGCCGCCGCCTGCCTGCGCGACGCCGACCGGCACGACGTCATCGCCTGCGTCCGGCGGCCGATCGAGCGGCTGACCCTGGAGCGGCCGGAGGGAACGGTCACCGTCGTGTTGGACGTGCTGACCGATCCGGTCGATCCGCGCACGGTCGAAAGGGGGCCGGTCGACTGGGTCCTGCTGTGCACGAAGGCCCAGGACACCGATGCCGCGGGCCCTTGGCTGCGGGCACTCTGCGGCCCGGCGACACGGATCGCGGTCCTCCAGAACGGGATCGACCATGCCGCGCGCGTGGCACCCTACGCGCCGGGCTGCGCCGTCGTGCCGAGCGGCGTCTACTACAACGGGGAGCGGACGGGGCCGGAGAGCGTGCGCCTGCGCCACGTCTCCGCCGACGATCTGATCGTTCCCGACGATCCCGATGGCCGCGCGTTCGCGCGATTGCTCGACGGCACGTCGCTGCGGCCGGGGCTGAGCGACGACTTCGTCACGCTGATGTGGCGCAAGCTGCTGGTCAACGCGGTCTGCAACCCGCTCACTGCCCTCACGCGTCAGCGCCAGGCCGTGCTGCGCCGCGAGGACATGCGCGAACTCGGCCTGGGCGTGCTGGAAGAGGCGGCGGCGGTCGGACGGGCGGCGGGCGCGCGCCTCGCCAACGACGAGGCGCAGCGGATCATGGCGCAGATCCTGACCTTCCCCGAGGAGGCCGGCACGTCGATGTATTTCGACTGTCTGGCGGGGCGGCCGCTGGAGGTCGAGGCGCTGACCGGCGCCATCGTCGCGGCAGGCGACCGGCACGGCATCGGCACGCCGCTGAACCGCACCCTGCTCACCCTTCTTCGCGCCGTCAGCGACGCGGCGACGGGCGGCACTCCCGCCTGAGGCGCGACGCGGCCCTCCTGCCACTGTCGGCGGTGCACCCATTGTCGGCCGCGCGCCGATGACCGACGATGCCCCGGCCATAAGAAGACGACAGATCGGGAGCGCCGCATGAAATTCGGCTTCGTCGTTTCGGTGCGCGGTCCGCTGGCCAACGAAGCGTCGGTACGGGCGCTGGCGCAGGCGGGCGAAACGTTGGGATTCGACTATGTGTCGATGACCGACCACGTCGTCGTGCCGAATGCCATCGCCTCCGCCTATCCCTACACCCAGGACGGCGCCTTCCCGGCCGGCGAGAGCGGCGAGTGCCTGGAACTGCTGTCCATGCTGTCCTTCGTCGCCGGTGCGACGAAGACGATCCGGCTGATCACCTCTGTCATGGTGCTGCCGCACCGGCCGGCGGTGCTGACGGCGAAGATGTTGGCGACGATCGACGTGCTGTCGGGCGGGCGGGTGACCGTGGGCTGCGGCGTCGGCTGGATGAAGGAGGAGTTCGAGGCGCTCGGCGCGCCGCCCTTCGCCCGGCGCGGCAAGGTGGCCGACGAGTATCTGGCAGCCTTCCGCACCCTCTGGACGGAGCAGGATCCGCGGTTCGAGGGCGAGCACGTCCGCTTCGGCGACCTGGCCTTCGAGCCGAAACCGCTGCAGAAGCCGCACCCGCCGCTGTGGATCGGCGGCGAGAGCGATGCCGCGATGCGGCGGGCGGTACGACTGGCCGACGGATGGTATCCGATGGGGTTGAACCCGCGCCGTCCGCTCGACACGCTGGAGCGGCTGCGCGGCGGCGTGGAGCGCCTGCACGGCTTCGCGCGGGAGGCGGGGCGCGATCCGGCGAGCCTAAGCCTCGCCTATATCGCGCCCTGGTACGACCCGACCAAGCCGTCCATCCTGGCCGACGGGTCGCGGCGGCTGCTCACGGGAGAACCGGCGCGGATCGCCGACGATATCGCCGCCCTGCGCGATCTGGGCGTCGGGACGCTGATTCTGAGCTTCGCGCGGCGCACGCTCGACCGCTCGGTCGCCGGAATGGAGCGGTTCGTGCAGGAGATCCGCCCGCAGGCCGGCTGAGGGCGCCGGACTCCGGACAGAAAGACCCGGACAAGAAAAAGGCCCGGCGCGTGAGCGCCGGGCCTCTTCCTGTCGCGATCGACGGAACCCGAAGCCTATTCGGCCTGGAGGTTCGCCGCTGCGCTCTTGCCGCGATCAGCGACGACGTCGTAGCTGATCTTCTGGCCTTCCTGGAGGGAAGACATGCCGGCGCGCTCGACGGCGCTGATGTGGACGAAGACGTCGTTGCCGCCGTTGTCCGGCTGGATGAAGCCAAAGCCCTTCTGGGCGTTGAACCACTTCACGGTACCTGTAGCCATAGAGGCCTCCTCGTAGAAACGCACGAATGCGCATTGCCCCGCGAGATATGCGGGCGAAAAATCCGAATTCCGCGTTGTCCTGGAGAGAAACCCTTGGCGGGCAGCCGACAAGGCAGGCTAGAAGTTCGAACAATCCCCATATGGGGCCGCGCCGGCCGGGCACAAGGCCGGCGGACGCAGGTTTCCAAGGAGAGTTTATTTCGATGCGCATCGACGCAGTTCCGATCGGCAAGAATCCGCCGGACGACATCAATGTCATCGTCGAAGTCCCGATCGGCGGAGAGCCCATCAAATACGAAATGGATAAAGCCGCCGGCGCCATGTATGTGGATCGGTTTCTTTACACGGCCATGCGCTACCCCGGTAATTACGGATTCGTGCCGCACACGCTCTGTAACGACGGCGACCCGCTCGACGTGATGATCGTCAACACGCGGGCGATCATCCCCGGTGCGATCATGAACTGCCGGCCGATCGGCGTGCTGATGATGGAGGACGACGGCGGTCAGGACGAGAAGATCATCGCCGTTCCGTCGACGAAGCTGACGCGGCGGTACGAGAAGGTGAAGTCGATCGAGGACATCCCCGAGATCACCATTCAGCAGATCGAGCACTTCTTCCAGCACTACAAAGACCTCGAGCCGGGCAAGTGGACGAAGCTGCTCGGCTGGCGCGGTGCGGACGAGGCGCGCAGCATCATCCTGCAGAGCATCGAGGCAGCCAAGGCGGCGGGCTGACCGTCCCTCTCTTCCGGCCCGCAGCGCCGGTGCCGTCCGGCTGATCGGGCACGCTTCACCGCTCGGTGCGGGAACTCCTGCCTGCCTCTCCAGTTACGCTTCGGTCCGTCGGCAAGCCAGCCGGCGGCCGAAGCGCCGGCAGGGGGTGGCATGACGGAACAGGGCACGGTCCTCATCACGGGGAGCAGCGGCTTCCTCGGACAGTCCATGGCGAAGCGCCTGCTGGAACGGTGGCGCGTCGTCGGCCTGGACATGGCGCAGCCCAAGACGCCCCTCCCCGGCATGCAGACGGTGGAAGTCGACCTCACCTCCGACGAGTCCACCCGCGCCGCGGTCGAGGAAGCGGTCGCGCTGGCCGGCGGCCGCATCGCCTCGGTGATCCATCTGGCCGGCTACTACGACCTGACCGGCGAACCCGATCCAAAATACGAGGCGGTGACCGTCCAGGGCACCCGCCGCCTGTTCGACGCGCTGGCGCCGCATCGCCCCGAACAGTTCGTCTTCGCGTCCACGATGCTGGTGCACGCGCCGACGGAACCCGGACAGCCGATCGACGAAGATTCGCCCGTCGCGCCGAAGACGCCCTACCCGCAGTCGAAGGTCGACACCGAGGAACTGCTGAAGTCCCGGCACGGCGACGTTCCGATCGTCCTGCTGCGGCCCGCGGGCGTCTATGACGACATGTGCCGGGCCGCCTTCCTGGCGCAGCAGATCGCCAACATCTACGAGAAGCAGTTCGTCTCCTACGTCTATCCGGGCGACCCGGCGGCGGGACAGCCCTATGTCCACATCGAGGATCTGGCCGAGGCCGTCTTCCGCACCGTGGAACGCCGCCGGGACCTGCCGACGGAGACCACCCTGCTCCTCGGCGAGACCCGGACGATGGGCTATGACGAGGTCCAGCGGCGGGTGGGGCGCCTGCTGCACGGCGAGGATTGGGAGACGCACCGCGTTCCGAAGGCGCTCGCCAAGGTCGGGCAGTGGGTGCAGGAGGACGTGCTCCAGGAGGACCCGTTCATCCAGCCCTGGATGATCGACCAGTCGAGCGACCATTTCGAACTGGATATCGGTCGCGCCCGCGCACTCCTGGGATGGACGCCGCACCATTCGCTGCGCGAGACCCTGGCCGACATGACGGCCGCGCTGAAGGCCGACCCGCCGGGCTGGTATGCGGCGAACAAGCTCAACCCCGCCAAGGTGGCGGCGGACGATGCCGCGCTGGAGCGGTCGATGCGCGCGGCCGACCGCGAGACCGCGGCCCGCCTTCCGGCCGTCGCGGGAGAATTGCGGGCGCAGGCGAAGCGCACGCGCTGGGCGCATTTCGTCAACATCGCGCTGGGCGCCTGGCTGATCACCAGTCCCTTCACCTTCGGCCTGTTCGATCCGGTGACGGCCATCCCGCCGCCGGCGGCGGGTCACGAGCTCGCGCCGCCGGAGATCCGCAACCTCTGGCTCGGGATCAGCGAGATCGCGAGCGGGCTGGCGCTCATGGTGCTCGGGCTGGTCGCGCTGCGGCACACCCGATCCTGGGCGCAGTGGGCGATGGCCGCGGTCGGCTTCTGGGTGCTGTTCGCCCCCCTGCTGGTCTGGACGCCGAGTGCGGCCGCCTACGGCATGGACACGCTGGTCGGCTCGCTGGTGATCGTGCTGGCGGTGATGGTGGCACCGCAGCCGGGCATCGCCCGCGAAGCGCTCGCTTCCCGCTCCGACTGCCCGGTCGGCTGGAGCTACTCGCCGTCGACCTATACCCAGCGCATTCCGATCGTGGCCCTCGCCTTCATCGGGCTGTTCGTCTCGCGCTATCTGGCGGCCTACCAGATGGGCCATATCGATTCGCTGTGGGATCCGTTCTTCGCCAGCAACAGCCCGGGTGCCTCGAACGGCACCGAAGCGGTGGTGACATCCAGCGTCTCGCGCGCCTTCCCCATTCCCGACGCCGGTCTGGGCGCCATCGCCTACCTGCTCGACATCCTCACCGGCGCCATCGGCGACCGCCGCCGCTGGCGGACGATGCCCTGGATCGTGCTGATCTTCGGCCTGCTGATCGTGCCGCTCGGCGTCGTCAGCGTCGGCTTCATCATCATCCAGCCGCCGGTCATCGGCGCCCTCTGCGCGCTGTGCCTGATCCAGGCGGCGATCACACTGATCATGATCCCCTACGCCGTCGACGAGGTCGGCGCGAGCCTCCAGTATCTGCTGCGCGCCCGCCGTGCCGGGCAACCGTTCTGGCGCACGCTGATGCGCGGCGGGCCGGCACTGAGCGAGGCGCGCGACGAAACGGTCGATCTGGACCTGCCCCTGACGACGGTGCTGCGGAACTTCCTCGCCGGCGGCGTGAACTATCCATGGCAGCTCAACGCCTGCGTCGCGGTCGGCCTGGTGCTGATCGCCGCGCCGCTCCTGGTCGACGCGGACCGGACGCTGCTGCACAGCCACCACATCGCGGGCTGCATCGCCGTGTCCATGGCGGTGATCGCCATGGCCGAGGTCTCGCGGATCGCGCGCTTCCTGAACCTGCCCGTCGGCCTCTGGGTTGCGGTATCGCCGTTCCTGCTGGGCGGCGCGCCGCTTCCCTTCACGGCACTGTCGGTGCTCGCCGGCGGCGCCCTGATCCTGCTCAGCCTGCCGCGCGGCAAGGTGAGCGGCGAGCATTACGGCGGCTGGGACCGCTTCATCGTCTAGGGCCGTCCCCGGCGGCGACCGGCGTCAGCCGAAGCGGCCGCCGGCGCCGATGACGCCGGCGTCGAGCATGCGGACGATCTCGTCCTCCCCATAGCCGCTGTCGCGCAGGATCGCCTCGGTGTGCTCGCCGAGGCCGGGCGGCGGCTGCGGCACCACCTTGTCGTGGCCGCCGATCCAGATCGGGCTGTTGACGGTCATCTCGGCGCCGACGCGGGGGTCGCCCATGGGGACGAGGACGCCGGTGGCGAGCGCCTGGGCATCGGTCTTCAGGTCGGCGATGCGGCCGATCGGGCCGAAGGTCAGGCCGGCCTTCTCGAGCACGGGCTGCCACTCGGCCCAGGGACGGCCGGCGAAGATCTGCTCCAGGATGTCGAACAGCAGCGGCGCGTGCTCCAGCCGTGCGGCCGGCGTGGCGAAGCGGCTGTCGTCGCTCAGTTCCGGCCGGCCGATCGCCTGCACCAGCGACGGCCACTCCTTCGCCTCGCTGGCGACAGCCAGCAGGAACCAGCGGTCGTCACCACAGCGGTAGAGGTTGTAGAGGGCGCTGCGCGCGCTGCGCCCGGTGACGCGCGAGGTGGGTTCCATGCCGCAGAGCATCTCCTGCACCGGCAGCGCCCCCCACCAGGCGCCGTTCGCCATCAGCGACGTCGCGACCATGCCGCCCTTGCCGGTCCGTTCGCGCCGGTAGAGGGCGGTCATGATCGCGGCATAGAGCGACATGCCGGTGGGATGGTCGCCCATGCCGCCCGGCGGCAGGGCGGGACTGGTGTCCGGGCTGGCGCGGACAGCGTCCATCAGGCCGGTGCGGGCCCAGAGCGCCGTGCTGTCGAAGCCGGTCTTGTTCGCCTCCGGGCCGACCTCACCGTAGGCGGTGATCGAGGCGTAGACCAGCCGGTCGTTGAGCGGCGCCAGATCCTCGTAGGCGACCTTGAGGCGGCGGCGGATCTCCATCGGCAGGTTGGTCACCAGGACGTCCGAGCGCTCGACCAGCCGGTGCAGCACCGCCAGGCCTTCCGGCTTCTTCAGGTCGAGCGCCAGACCCTTCTTCGACCGGTTGTCGACGATGTAGCGATGGTTCGGCGTGCCCGGCTTGTGGTTGCGCGTGCGGTACGGCTCCCCCACGCCCGGCGGCTCGATCTTGATCACTTCCGCGCCGAAGTCGGCCATGACCGTGGCCGCCACCGGGCCGGCGATGAAACTGGCCAGATCGATGACCCGCAGGCCGGAAAGCGGATGGTCCGTCATGTCGTTCCCTCGGTTACGGCCTCGCCGCGCCCGCAGCGCCCGGCCTCGTTCTGTTCGGCTTCGCTGTCGGAACGTCAGGTGGCGACGTGCGCCGGGAGGTCCAGGCCGACGCCCTCCAGTTCGCCGAACAGCGCATAGAGCCGCTCCACGTCGGCGGGCGGCAGCGGCGGCTTCAGGATGGACTCGATGTTGGTGCGCAGGTGGCCGCGGTCGCCGGTGCCGAACAGCACGATGTCCGTCCCCGGCTCGTGCCGCGCGAAGCGGTAGGCCGCGTCGGTGACGCTGTCGGCGCCGCCCGCATGGACGAGGAAGTCGAGCGGACCGTCGCGCTCCGCGAGGTCGGCCGGCACCTTGCCGGCCGCGGCCAGTTCGCGCACGGCCGTGCGCAGGGCGTCCGGATTGCTGAAGATGTTGCGCACCACGAACATCAGCAGCGTGCCGACCCCGCGCTCCCGCGTGACCGGAAAGACGTGCCGCCGCGCCTTCTGGTTCATCATGTGGAAGGCGAGCATGACCACCTCCCACGGATCGTCGCGTACCGCGCGCCGGATCGTCTCCTGCTTCGGGTCGTTCGGCGCCGTCTCGGTCAGGCCGATGTGGCGGACCTTGCCGGCGTCCTTCTGGCGCAGCAGGTGCGGCAGGATCTCGTTCGTGACGTGCTCGTAGGCCTTCGGCGGCACGGCGTGCAGCAGGAAGACCTCGACATGCTCCATGGCGAGGCGCTTCAGCGAGGCCTCCATGCTCTCGACCACCTCCGGGCCGGTCGCCCAGCGGTCCCCGCGCCGGATACCGGCCTTGGTCGAGACGACGACGCTGTCGCGCGGCACCTGCGCCACCGCCTTGCCGACGATCTCCTCGGTGCCATAGGCCTCGGCGGTGTCGATGAAGTTCACGCCCAGGTCGAAGGCCTCGCGCACCAGGGCGACGCAGGCGTCCTCGGGCAGCCCGCGGCCCATGCCGAGACGGCTGTTGCCGCCGGCACCCAGCCCCGCGACGCCGACCTTCAGCCCCGTCCGCCCCAGCGTCGTGTACTGCATGCCCGGTACCCTCCGACAGCCGCATCCCAAGCAGCGGCGGCGCACATTCTGGCCACGACCCGCCGCCGCGTCCATGACCCCACGGCGTCACCTGAAGCGGGCACCGCGGTCGCGGATCACGCGGAGGTTCGTCACGCCCCCTTTTCGGCTCTCGCGATCCGGATCGCGGCGACGACGGCGTCGGGGTCGGCGGTGAGGTTGGCGAGGAGCAGGATGAGGCGGGCGTCGAGGGCGGCGGTGGCTTCGGGGGTGAGGCCGCGGTGGGCTTCGACGAGGGCGGCGTAGACGTCGTCGGCGCGGGCGCCGAGGCGGTCGGTGCCGAGATCCGACGGGCGCGGCGCGATCGGCGGCGGCACGTCCGCTCGTGTGCGGGCCAGAGCGCGGGCGTGGGATGCGGCGATCGCCTCGCGCGTCGGGACGGCGAAGCGGGCGGCGACGTGCTGGTCGGGCCGGATCAGGTAGAGCAGGCCGGTGCCGTAGCGGGCGGCGGCGATGCCGTCGGGGTCGGCGAGGCCGTTCGGCCCGACACCCAGGATCGGCAGGCCGGTGTCCGGCGGCACCGCCACATCGCCCATCGCCAGCAGCGCGAAGCGGCCGCCGAGCCGTTCGAGCAGCCAGCAGGCTTCGTCCCCGTCGCGCAGCGGCGCATCCGGACAGACGTCGCCGGGCGCCACGCCCTGCCCCTCCCCGGCCTGCGGGGGGTCCGGCGGCGTCTGCAGCGAGAGGCCGGCGAGCGAACAGGGCGTCGAGAGGCGCCCCGAATTGACCAGCCGGCGGGCGAACGGCAGATCGGCGGCGATGTCCAGGGCAGCGGCGCGGAAGGCGGCGTCGGTCTCGCTCTTCGGCGTCATGAAGCCGGTGGCGCGCGACGAATGCAGGATGTTTTCGTCGGCGGCGCGGATACGCTCCTCGTCGTAGGTGGCGATCAGGTCCGGCGGCGCCTCGCCGTGCAGGACGGCGGCCAGCTTCCAGCAGAGATTGTCGGCATCCTGGATGCCGCCGTTGCCGCCGCGCGCACCGAAGGGCGAGACGATGTGCGCGGCGTCGCCGGCGAAGATCACCCGGCCGTGCACGAAGCGCTCCAGCCGGCGGCACTGGAAGGTGTAGACGGAGATCCAGTCGATCGCGAAGGGGCGGTCGCCGACCATGGCGCGGATGCGCGGCACGACCCGTTCGGGCAGCGACTCGGCGACGGGATCGGCATCCGGGCCGAGCTGCAGGTCGATCCGGTAGATGTCGTCGGGCTGCTTGTGCAGCAGGGCCGAGCGGCCGGCATGGAAGGGCGGCTCGAACCAGAAGCGGCGCTCGCTCGGAAAGTCCGCCTTCGTCTCCACGCTCGGCATCTCGATGTCGGCGATGAGGAAGCGCTCCTCGTAGGTCCGGCCCTGGAGTTCGAGGCCCAGTGCTGCACGCACGGTGGAGCGGACGCCGTCGGCGGCGATCAGCCAGCCGGCCTCCAGGACATAGGCGCCCGCGGGCGTCTGGACGGCGACACGCACGCCGTCCTCGCCCTGCTCGACCGCCGTCGCACGGCTCTTCCAGCGCAGGTCGATCAGGTCGGGGAAATCGGCGCAGCGTTCGACCAGATACTGTTCGACGTAATATTGCTGCAGGTTGACGAAGGCCGGCATCTTCTGGCCCGCCTCGGGCTGCAGGTCGAAGGACCAGACCTCGCGCGCACCGTGATAGAGCCGGCCGACCTTCCAGGTGACGCCCTTCGCGAGCATCCGGGCGCCGACGCCGAGGCGGTCGAAGATCTCCAGCGTGCGTTTCGACCAGCAGATGGCGCGGCTGCCGACCGAGACCGTGTCGTTGTCGTCGACCACGACGCAGCGCACGCCGTGCAGGGCGAGATCGATCGCGGCGGCCAGCCCGACCGGCCCGGCACCGACGATGACGACGGGGTAGCGGCCGGCCGGCGCGCCGGAGAGTTCCGGCGGGGTGCGCCATGCGAAGCGCGGGTGGACGTAGCGGGCCATCTCCAGCGCCCTCGCGCCGTTTCCGTTGCCGGCCGGGCCCGTCAGCGCACCAGCTTGCCCGGAAGCTCCCCGGTGAAGGCGTCGTCGCGGCGCGTCTCGACACCGGCGACGAAAGTGTGGCGATAGCCGCTGGCGGCCTGGGTCAGGCGGCGGCCGCCGGTCGGCAGGTCGTAGACGACTTCAGGCGGCAGCAGGCGCAGGCCGTCGAAGTCGATGACGTTGATGTCGGCGCGCATGCCGGGCGCCAGCACGCCGCGGTCGGTCAGGCCGTAGGACAGCGCCGTGTCGCGGGTCTGTTTGGCGATCACGAATTCGAGCGGCAGGGTGGCGCCGCGCGTCCGGTCGCGCGCCCAGTGCGTCATCAGGAAGGTCGGCGAGCTGGCGTCGCAGATGATGCCGACATGGGCGCCGCCGTCGGCCACGCCCATGACGCTGGCGTCGTCCTCGATCATCTCGCGGACGTCTTCGAGGCTGCCGCCGTGATAGTTCTCGATCGGGTGCAGCAGCAGGCCCTTGCCGCCGTCGGCCATCATCAGGTCGAGCGACAGCGTCCAGGGATTGCCGCCCTCGTTCCGCGCCCGCGCGGCGATGCTGCGTTCCGGCGGCGGTTCGTAGTCGAGTTCGCTGCCGAGGGCGAAGGTGCGCTCCAGCGCCTTGGCCATCCAGGCTTCCGCCGGCTTGCCCGTCCGCTCCTCCGTGAGGCTGCGACGCAGGTCGGCATCGGCGGAGAGACGCGCATAGCGCTCGGCCGGCGAGAGCGTCTCCAGGGCGCGCCAGGCGGGATGCGCGGCGAAGGGATGGATGGTCGTCTCCAGCCCCATCAGCATGCCGGGCGAACGGCAGCCGACCTGTGCGTTGGCGGCGATGCCGGAGGCACGGGCGGCACGGATGCCGTCCAGCGTCTCGCGCCACAGCCGCGGGTGCGCGTCGACCTGGACGAGCAGGCAGGAGAGCGGCCGGCCGGCGATCTCAGCCGCCGCGACCAGCGCCTCCAGCTCGCCCGGACCGAAGTCGGAATTGACCTCCAGCACGCCGCGGCCGGCGCGGCGCATGGCGCGTGCGAGGCCGAACAGTTCCGCCTCACGGGCCGTGAGGCTGGGGACGAGGCGGCCGTCCTTGGCGCGGTGCTTGGTGGTGCGCGAGGTGGTGAAGCCGCGGGCGCCGGCGCGCAGCGCCTCTTCCAGGAGGACGCCCATGCGGTCGATCTCGTCCTCTGTCGGCACCTCCGCGTGCTCCGCGCCGCGCTCACCCATGACGTAGAAGCGCAGCGCCGTGTGCGGTACCTGGCAGGCGATGTCGATGGAATGCGGCCGCGCCTCAAGGGCCTTCATGTAGTCGGGGAAGGACTCCCAGTCGAACTTGACACCCTCGGCGAGCACCGTGCCCGGGATGTCCTCGATCCCCTCCATCAGGTTGATGAGGAAGTCGGTGGTGCCGGGGCGGACCGGCGCGAAGCCGACACCGCAATTGCCGAACACGGCGGTGGTGACGCCGTGCAGCGACGAAGGCTCCAGGAAGGAGTCCCAGGTCGCCTGCCCGTCGTAATGGGTGTGGATGTCGACGAAGCCGGGGGTGACGAGCAGGCCGTCGGCGTCGATCTCGCGCCGGCCGCGGCCGACGTCCGGTCCGACCGCGGTGACGATGCCGCCGTCGACCGCGACGTCGGCGATGCGGCGCGGCGCGCCCGTTCCGTCCACAACCGTGCCGCGCCGGATGACGATGTCGTGCATGGGCTTCCTCCTGGGCCGGCGGTTGCTCCGCCTTCGCCTGCTCTATGCCGTTACCAGGCCTCGCGGCCCTTCTGCGGCCGTGCCATGGCCGCCGCTTCCTTACGGGCGCGCTGTTCCGCCTCGTGCTTGTCGAACATGGCGCTCGCCGCCCTGGACCGCTTGTCGGAGAGGTCGCCGCGGTTCTCGCCGCACCATTCGAAGGACTCGATCCGCTGCCGGTTGTCGCCGGAGAAGTGGGGCATGACGTAGCGCGCATAGAGTTCGTAGGAGCGCTTCGTCGCCTCCCAGTCGGCGACGTTGTTCGCCTGCTGCAGGTAGACGCCGAAATCGCCCTGCTTGTCGTAGAGGCGCTGGATCATCGCGATGGCGTCGTCCGGGGTGCCGATCACGCCGAACTTGTTCTCGACGAACCATTCGGCCGGGTCCTGTCCCGGCGGGACGTTGAAGCGCTGCTGGTTGTTGTTGAAGTAGTCGATGTACTTGGCGAAGCCGAACTTCACGTTCTTCATCGCCTGCTCGCGCGTCTCGGCGATGTGCATCGGGCCGACGAGGCGCAGGTTGGCCGGGTCCATCTTGCGGCCCTGCTCGGCCGCCAGTTCGTTGGCGATCTGCCAGTTGGCGGCGAGCGCGTCGTAGCCGAAGGGATTGGTGGCGGCGACGCAGATCATGCTGAAGCCGTACTTCCCGGCGAGCCTGCCGCCGGAGGGCGTGACGGCGCTGGCGACCGCGATCTCGGGGTGCGGCTTGGTGTAGGGCGGGATGTGGGCGCGCGCGTTGACCAGCGTATACCAGTCGGTCTTCTCGGTGACGTACTCGCCCTTGAACAGGCGCACGATCACGTCGAGCGCCTCGGCCATGCGGTCGCGCTGGGTACTGGGGTCGATGCCGAGCATCAGCGCGTCCGAGGCGAGCAGGCCAGGCCCGGCGCCGAACATGACCCGGCCGCGGGTGTGGTGGTCGAGCTGGATGATGCGGTTCGCGACCATCAGCGGGTTGTGGTAGGGCAGCGAGATCACGCCGGTGCCGAAGCGGATGGACTTCGTCCGCTCTGCCGCGACGGCGATGAAGAGTTCGGGCGAGCTGATGATCTCCCAGCCCGCCGAATGGTGCTCGCCGATCCAGGCCTCGTGGAACCCGAGACGGTCGAGCCACTCCATCAGCTCCAGGTCGCGATCCAGGCAGGCGGTCGGGTTCTCGTCCATCGCGTGGAAGGGTGCGAGGAATACGCCATGCCTCAGCGGGACCTGCGTCATGCGGCTTGCTCCGTCGTCGTGAGAGAGTATGGCGCGCGTGCGCCCTTGTCCGGTCAAACGATAGCAGAACCGGTCAGCCCGGGGCCAGCGGCCGGGGTCGGAGCAGGAGCAGGCCGAGGAGGATCGGCAGCGCCGCCGCCGCGAGGAAGCCGGGCACGAAGCTGCCGGTGAGCGTCAGGAAGCCGGCGAAGATCAGCGGAAACGCCGCCTCGGCGACGAGGCCCACGGCGATGGCGCCGCCGCACATGGCGCCCGCGGTGCCGGGCGGTGCCAGCCGCGCCACCTCGGCCAGCAGCACGCCGTGCCACGCGACCGCGGTGCCGCTGATCCCGATGCCGAGGGCTGCGAGCGGCACGATCCCCCATGAGGCCGAGGACAGCGCGAGGGCGATCGTCAGCGCGCCGGACACCAGGCCGATGACGGCGAGCACGGCCCGCGGCGAGACGCGGCCTGCGACCCATCCCCAGACGATGCGGCTGGCCACCGCGACCGAAACGGCGATCGACAGCGCGGTCCCGGCCGAGGCGAGCGGAAAGCCGCGACCGACGGTCAGGTAGGTGACGTAGAAGGACGTGAAGACCGCTTGCAGGCCGAGGAAGGCGAAGGAGACGAAGGCCAGTTCGCGAATGGCGCGGTCGCCGAGCACGCCGCGCATGGTGGCGAGGAAATCGACCGCGGACAGCCGTGCGGCGGGGTCGCGGTCCGAGTCGAACCGCTCGCGGAAGGGCTGCAGCAGGGCGAGGAGAAACATGCAGGACGCGGCAACCAGCAGCAGCGCACCCTGCCAGCCGATCGACACCGTCAGAAGCGGTACGAGCAGGCCCGCGATCATGATGCCGAGCGGCACCGCGGTCTGCTTGATCGAGAACATCAGCGGCGCCAGGCGCGGCGGCGACTGCCGCGCCACGACCTGCGACCCCGCCGGGGTCGAAATGCCGACGCCGACACCGATGGCGAGGGCGGCGAGCAGCATCAGGGAGACGAAGCCCAGCGCCATCACCGCCGAGAACAGCGCATTGATCGCCAGGGCCGCCTGCCCGAGCCGCAGGCCGCCGAAGCGGCGGATGAAGCAGCCGACGCCCAGCATGGAGGCGAAGCCGGCGACCGAGATGAGCGCCATCAGCACGCCGAGAAAGGCCGGATCGAGCGCCAGCGCGGGCAGCATGATCGGTGCGGCGACCGGAATGGTCGCCTTCGTCATCGATGAGAAGGTGTGCTGCGCCAGCATGACGCCGGCGGCGGTATAGGCGGTCCCGGCGGTCGGTCCGCCGCCGGCCACCTCGCCGCCGAGCGCGCCGCTAGGTGCCGTCACCCTGTGCCCCGCCCTCTTCGGCCGCCATCGCCTCGAACGTCTCGCGCGCCACGATCATCCCCTCGCGCACCGGGGGCAGGCCGACATAGCCGGAGAGGTGCAGCAGCGTCTCGGCCAGCTCGTCCTCGGTCCAGCCCTGGCGGCGCGCCATGCGCAGGTGGATCGCCAGTTCCGGCCAGCGCGCCGTCGCCGTGTCGGAGACGACGCAGATCAGCGTCTTCGTCTTCAGGTCGAGCCCCGGACGCGTCCACAGCAGGCCGAAGACCGCCTCGCTGGCATAGTCGCCGAACTTGCGCATCAGCGGACTGTCGTAGGTGTTCTTCGCCATGCGCGCGACGAGCGCGTCGCCCATGAGCTCGCGCCGGATCTCGCGTCCCCGGCGCAGCATCTCGCTCTCGCCGGCTGCCGCCGAGGCCGCGGGCGCGGTGGCCGGCATGGCAGTCGCAGGCGCAGGCGCAGGCGTGGCCGCCGACACCGCCGCGGCCCCCTCGCCCGCCGCGGCCTTCAGCTTCTCCAGCGTTTGCGGATCCAGACGACCGGTGGCGGGCAGGCCGTTTTCCGCCTGGAATTGTTTCAGGCCGCCGCGGCTGTTCCTGCCGAAGATGCCGTCGATCGAGCCCTCGTAGAAACCGCACGCCTTCAGACACGCCTGCGCGGCCTTGATCTCGTCCAGCGAGAGATCGGCCTCCGTACGCCGCGCGCCCGGCCGCGGCGCCCACGGAACGAGCGCCTGGACCTTGGTCAGCCAGGCGAACCGGTCCTGCATGCCGACGGTGCCGCCGTTGATCCGGCGCGTCACCGCAGTGAAGTCGCCCGCGTCGCACAGCGGATTGATCCGCTTCCAGTCCCAGAAGGCGCAGGCGATGCGCAGGCAGTTCCTGGGATCGAGCGCCTGGTCCGGATCCGCGACGAGGTCGAGGCCGGCACGCTCGCCGACCTGGCGGTAGCCGTCCTTGCCGGTGATCTGGATGAAGCCGCGACCGCGATATTTCCAGCCGTCGCCGGGCGCATCGTTGCCCATGCGCCCGCCATAGACGTTGTTGGCCAGGGCTTCCGGCGCGCGGGCGAAACCGTTGGTGGACGCGAGGTCGGGGAAGCGCCGCGGCCAGACCTGCATCAGGCGCTCGGGCGAGTAGTTCATGTTCTCGCAGCGGATCTTCAGGCCGCCCGACTCGTGGCCGATCTGCGCCAGGAAGAAGTGCAGGCGCTCGCGCGCGGCCAGGATGCCGAACTCGCCGAGCACCGCTTCGGCCTGCTCGGCGAAGACCGAAAGGGTCTCGTCCTCCGCCGTTTCGTAGAGCTTCTTCAGGATTGGAAGCGTGAGCATGGCGACCTCCGCAGCTGGAACCTCGGCCGTCGTTCCGGCGCACCGCTCCGGCCGGAGCGGTGCAGCGCCCGTGACCGTTCAATTATCCTCGGCACAACCGCAGGCGTATGACGCGGCTCACCGCATCCGGCTGTCAAGCGGTGGCCGGGAGTTCATTGGCGTCACGGCGCGACGGCCGGCGGTCACGCATGACGAGGCTGGCGACGATGGCGACCGTGCAGAGATTGAAGGCGAGGCCCAGCATGAAGGCGGGCTGGTAATGCGCCGCCCAGTCGTAGATGACGCCGGCGAGCCAGCCGCCGGCCGCCATGCCGCTGAGGCCGAAGAAGACCAGCGTGGCGATGCGCCAGCCCGCCTCGGCTGACGGGAAGTGCTCGCGCACCGTCAGGACGTAGCTCGGCACGATGCCGCCGAAGCCGAGCCCGAAGGCGGCGGACAGGATGTAGAGGCCGACGAAATCGTCGACGACGCCGAACAGCGCCATCCCCACCGCCTGGCAGGTGGTCCCGGCGAGCACGGTGCGCAGCCCGCCGATCCGATCGGACAGCGTTCCCCAGAAGATGCGGCTGAGGAAGGCGCAGAAGAGCAGCAGCGACAGCATCTCGGCACCGCGCGCCGGGGCGAAGCCGAGGTCGCTGCAGAAGGCGACGAGGTGGCCCATCGGCATCGACATCGGAATGCAGCAGCCGACGATCGCGGTGCACAGCAGGCCGAAGACGAGGTTCGGTCGGAGCCCGAGCACGGGTGCGTTCTTCACCGGGTCGGCGGCGACGGTGCTCGCAGACGGCGCCGGCGGCTCGCGGCGCATGAACCAGGTGAGCGGCAGCAGGGCGCAGAGGGCCAGGACGCCGAACCAAAACATCGTCTGCTGCCAGCCGAAGGCGCCGATGGCGAGGCCGAACAGCGGCGGCCAGAGCGCGCCGGCAATCTGCTGGCCGCTGGTGACGAGGCTGATCGCGACGCCGCGCCGACGGTCGAACCAGCGGCTGACATAGGTGAGGAGCGGCGCGAACAGGCCGGAATTGCCGAGCAGCCCCACCATCAGGCCGTAGCCGACATAGAGCGCCCAGATGCTGCCGGTGCTGGCGAGCATCGCGCCCAGCGCGACCATGACCACGCCGAGCAGCACCGGACGGATCACCCCGGCCCGGTCGGCCCACCAGCCCATGCCGATGCCGCCGGTGGCGGTGCCGAGATAGGCCAGCGACGCGGCGAGTGCTGGCGTCGAGCGCAGCCCGCCCATGTCCTCGGCGATCGGCTTCAGCCCGACGATGACGATGTAGGGCGTGGCGAACGAGATCATGATGATCGTGAACGCCGCCGTCGCCACGACCCAGGAGGCGCGTGTCTCTATCGAATCGCTGGCCTTCGAACCGCTGGTCTGCGAACCCCTGGCCTGCATGGCGCCGTTTCCCCGCGATGCCGGCCTTGTGCCCGGCCGCAAGCCGGCAGTCTAGCAGGAGGAGCGTCCGGCGCGACACGGGCTGTCGCCGCCCCGGCCGTCCTATAGGATGCCGGCCAGCACACGGAAGCCGCAGGAAGGACATTCGGCAATGGGACAGGGATTCAGGATCTCTGCGCGCACGCGCAAGGTCGACGAGGCGACGGTCGCGCGGTTCGCGAAGCTGCCGGTCGCCAACGTCAGCGACGTGATGGCGCGGATGACGGCGGGCGGCGCGCGGCTGCGGCCGATGCATGCCGGCGGCGTGATGGCCGGACCCGCCTTCACGGTGAAGACGCGGCCCGGCGACAATCTGATGGTGCATCGGGCGCTCGATATCGCCGATCCCGGCGACGTGATCGTCGTGGACGCCGGCGGCGACCTGACCAACGCCATCATCGGCGAACTGATGCTGGCCTTCGCCGAGCACCGCCGGCTGGGCGGCTTCGTCATCAACGGCGCGATCCGCGACTATGCCGCGATTCACGCCGGCGCCTTTCCGGTGTTCGCCGCCGGCATCACGCACCGCGGCCCCTACAAGGACGGGCCGGGCGAGATCAACGTGCCGGTCGCGATCGACGGCATGGTGGTCGAGCCGGGCGACCTGATGATCGGCGACGAGGACGGGCTGCTCTGCGTGCCCTACGACGCGCTGGAGACGGTCGCGCGCGACGCCGAGGCGAAGCAGGCCGCCGAGGAGAAGCAGATGGCCGCGACGAAGGCCGGCACCATCGACCGCAGCTGGGTCGAGGCGACGCTCAGGAAGCTCGGCTGCGAGGGGCTGTGAGAGCGGTGCCCGGGGGCGTCCTTCGAGACGCCCGCTGACGCGGGCTCCTCAGGACGAGGCCGGCGTGGGGTGATATGAACATCACACCCTCGTGCTGAGGAGGGCCGCCACGGGCGGCCCGTCTCGAAGCACGTACGCCAGCTCAGGCGATGCCGCCGTCGACCCTGACGATCGATCCCGTGGTGAAGCTCGACCGGTCGCTCGCGAGGTAGAGGGCGGCGGTGACGATCTCCTCCGGCAGGCCGCTGCGGCGCAGGGCGGCCGTCGGGTTCTTCTTGTGCTCCTCCGACCAGGCTTCGGAGACGTCGGTCAGGAAGCGGCCGGGCGAGATGGTGTTCACCCGCACCTTCGGGCCGTACTCGAAGGCGAAGGCCGTGGTGACGGCATTGAGTGCCGCCTTGGCACCGGCATAGGGCGCGATCTCCGGGCGCGGACGCAGGGCCCCGGCGCTCGACACGTTGATGATCGAGCCGCCGTCGCCCGCCGCCATGCGGCTGCCGATCATCGCGCAGAGGCGGAACGGTCCCTTGAAGTTCAGCGACACGACACGGTCGAACAGCTGCTCGCTCGTCTCCAGCGACGAGGGCGCCAGGGGCGAGCTGCCGGCATTGTTCACCAGGATATCGACCTTGCCGAAGGCGGCGTAGGCCGCCTCGACCAGACCGTCCAGTTCCTCCCAGCGGGCGACGTTGCAGCCATAGGCGAGCGCCCGGCGGCCCATGCCCTCGACCTCGGCGGCGACGGCCCGGCAGTTGTCGACCTTGCGGCTGGTGACGATCACGTCTGCGCCGTGCGCCGCGAAGGCCTTGACCATCTGGTAGCCCAGCCCGCGGCTGCCGCCGGTGACCAGCGCCACCTTCCCGCTGAGGTCGAAAAGCGCATCCATCCGCACGTCTCCGAAACGATTAGTGAAGCCTGGCGGACGCCCAGAACTTGCCGATGCCGACGACGGCGTCGGGGATCAGTTCCGCCATCTGCAGCTGCAGTTCCTCGAGATCGCCGTCGTCCTCCGCGGGCGCCGCATCCTCCGCCGCCGGCCAGAAGATCGCGATCGGGCCGACGAGCTGCAGGCCCTCTTCGGATTCCAGCAGCGGCTGCCATGCTTCCGGCCGCAGGTCGATCGCGGCGAGGAAGCCCTCGGCCCAGGCGATGGCGACCGGATTGTCGTCGTCGTCGGCCCAGAACCAGGGCGCGTACTCGTCCGGGTCCTCGACCACCTGACGGCGGATGTTGGCGATGCGGCGATGCATCAGCCCAACCATCGCTTCGGCCTGCGCCGCGTCCTCGAACTCCGGCTCCTCCTCGCCCCACACCACCGGGAGCCATTCGGCCGGCTGCACCTCATCCGGGCCGATCGCGACGGCCGTCAGGAAGCCGTCGAGGTCCGAGATGAGCATGCAGTCCTCGGGGGCCGCATCCGACATGAGGAAGGCGTCGAGAGCCTCGATCTCGTCGTCGCTCAGCTGCGCCTGCATGATGCATCTCCACTCCGGGCGCCGATCGTCGGCGCCGATGGCCGCAACATGACGATGCCCGGCGGGCGCCGCAACCGCGAACGCGAGCGGCGATCAGGTCGCCGCGGCGCGCGCGACCGGTTCCGCGGCGCGGCGGCGCAGGCCGGGTGCCGGAGGATCCTCCGGCGGACCGGCGAAACACTGCGCCAAGGCCATCCAGCGCTCCGCGGCGTCGCCGCGCACGACGAGGTCGGTGTCGGCGATGTTCCGCGTCTGGGTGCAAACCTGGCAGAAGGCGACCGCATCGCCCTCGACGGCGCTCGGCGAGGCCGGATCGTTCCACTCCCAGACGGTGCCCGATGGCGCGGTCAGGCGCACATGGGGCACGGTCTCGGGGACCGGCAGCTTCCGGTTCACGAAGGTCCAGCCGAAAGTCTTCACGCAGATGACGGCGATGTTCTGCAGCCGCTCGGCGCAGCCGCGCTCCAGGCCGAGCACGTCCCAGATGGCCTGAGCATGCGCCCAGATCTCCATCTGCCGGGCGGTCGCGAACATCCGCACGCTCATGTCGGGGCCGGCCCAGGTGATCCGCGCGGCGGGGTCGCGGGCCTCCAGCGCGTCGCAGAGCGTGTCGAGATGGCCCTTCCAAAGGGACAGCAGCGCGTGGCCGCGCGGGTCGCCCAGGCGCTTGCGCGTCTCCTCCACGCGGGTCAGGCCGGTCTCGCGCTGCGCCCTGACGTCGGCCATCAGCGCCGTGAAATCGTCGGGCCCGCGCAGCGACGCCATGCCCATCTCGTCGCCGAAATGCAGATGCTGGACGATGTCGTTGATCGTCCAGCGCTTGAAGAGGGTCTCGCGCTCCCAGTCCGCGTCGGCCAGCCCGGCCAGAAGGGCGTGGAGTTCGGCGCCTTCCTCGCGAAGATCGGCAATCTGCTGCAGCACGGGCGCTCTTCCCTTCCTGTGGCGACGCGGCCGAGTATGGCGGCACGGCGGCACCCTGTGAACGGACCCCATGCGGGGCCGCTGCCGCCGCCGACGAGCATTGACGACGACCGCTGCCGAGACGACCGGAGAGAGCGCATGGCGCCGACGATCGAGATCCTGCAGGGGGCCTATTCCGCCCTCGAACTGGCGGGGCTCGCCGTGTTCGCCGTGTCGGGCGCGCTGACGGCGGCGCGGCGCGAGATGGACCCGTTCGGGTTCATCGTGATCGGCACGGTCACCGCCATCGGCGGCGGGACGATCCGGGACCTGCTGCTGGGCATCGGCCCCGTGTTCTGGGTGCAGAAGCCGGTCTATCTGTGGGTGTGCGTTGCCGCGGCGCTGCCGGTCTTCTGGCTGGCGCGGCTGCTAACGTCGCGCTACCGGGCGCTGCTATGGGCCGACGCGCTCGGCATGGCGCTCTTCGCCGTCGCGGGCGCGGAGAAGGCGCTGGCGACAGGCGCCTCCGCCTCGGTCGCCGTCACCATGGGGGTGATCACCGCGGCCTTCGGCGGCGTGCTGCGCGACATTCTGTGCGGCGAGCGGCCGCTGCTGCTGCACAAGGAGATCTATGCGACCGCGGCTCTCGCCGGCGCCCTCACCTACGTGTCGCTGCAGCCTTTCGCGCCGGAGGGGCCGGAGCGCGCGGTGGCGGCATTCGCCGTCGCCTTCGGCCTGCGCGCGGCCGCTATCGTCTTCGGCTGGTCGATCCCGCACTACAGGCGCCCGGACCGCCCGCTCGACGGTCCGGCGCCCTGAGGCGTCCTAAAGCCGCGCACGCCGCAGCCGGAGCGCGTTGCCGATGACCGAGACGGAGCTGAGGCTCATCGCCACCGCAGCGACCATCGGGCTGAGCAGGATGCCCAGCACGGGATAGAGCACGCCCGCGGCGATCGGCACGCCGATGGCGTTGTAGACGAAGGCCAGGAACAGGTTCTGGCGGATGTTGCGCATCGTGGCGCGGCTGATCCGGCGGGCGCGGACGATGCCGCGCAGGTCGCCCTTGACCAAGGTCACCCCGGCACTCTCGATCGCGACGTCGGTGCCGGTGCCCATGGCGATGCCGACATCGGCGGCGGCCAGTGCCGGCGCGTCGTTGATGCCGTCGCCGGCCATGGCGACCCGCCGCCCCTCGCCGCGCAGGCGCTCGATCGTGCGGCCCTTGTCGGCCGGCAGGACCTCGGCCTCGACCTCGTCGATTCCCAACCCGGCCGCTACGGCACGGGCGGTCGTGCGGCTGTCGCCGGTCAGCATGACGATGCGCAGTCCCTCGGCGTGCAGCGCGCGCAGCGCCTCGGCGGTACCTTCCTTGACCGGGTCGGCCACGGCGACGACGCCGGCCGCGGCGCCGTCGATCGCCACCAGCATCGCAGTCGCCCCGTCCGCCCGGAGCGTCTCGGCGAGGTCGAGGAGCGGGCCGGGATCGACGCCGAGCCGCTCCATGAGGCGGACATTGCCGAGCGCGATCCGGCGGCGGCCGACCGTGCCGTGAACGCCCTCGCCGCTTTCCGAGGCGAAGTCGGCGGCATCCGACACGGAGAGACCGCGCGATTCTGCAGCAGCGACGATGGCGGCACCCAGCGGGTGCTCGCTGCCGCGTTCGAGCCCGGCCGCCAGGGCGAGCAGGTCGTCCTCGCCGCGGTCGCCGACCGTGCGGACCGCGACGACCTTCGGCTTGCCCTCGGTCAGCGTGCCGGTCTTGTCGACGACCAGCGTGTCGATCCCCTCGAAGACCTCCAGCGCTTCGGCGTTGCGGAACAGCAGCCCCTCGCCCGCGCCGCGGCCCGTGCCGACCATGATCGACATCGGCGTGGCGAGCCCCAGCGCGCAGGGGCAGGCGATGATCAGGACGGCGACGGCCGCGATCAGTGCGTGCGCCAGGGCCGGCGGCGGGCCGAAGATCGCCCATGCGGCGAAGGCGAGCACGGCCGCCGCGACCACCACCGGGACGAAGTAGCCGGCGACGCGGTCGACGGTGCGCTGGATCGGCGCGCGGCTGCGCTGGGCGGACGCGACCATCTGGACGATGCCGGAGAGCAGCGTGTCCTCGCCCACCTTGTCGGCGCGCATGACGAAGCCGCCGGCACCGTTGAGCGTGCCGCCGATCACCGGATCGCCCGCCGCCTTCTGCACCGGCATCGGCTCCCCGGTGACCATCGACTCATCGACGCTGCTGCGGCCATCGACGACCGCGCCGTCGACCGGCACCCGGTCGCCGGGACGGACACGCAGGCGGTCGCCGACGCGGATCCGCTCGAGCGGGACCTCCTCGTCGGTGCCGTCGTCGGTGAGCCGGCGCGCCGTCTTCGGCGCCATGTCGAGCAGGGCGCGGATGGCGCCGCCGGTCTGCTCGCGGGCGCGCAGTTCGAGGATCTGGCCGAGCAGCACGAGCACGACGATCACGGCCGCCGCCTCGAAATAGACGTCGACGCCGCCGTCGTGCAGGCGGAAGCCCTCAGGGAAGATGCCGGGCGCCACCGTCGCGACGACGCTGTAGGCATAGGCCGCACCGGTGCCGAGGCCGATGAGCGTGAACATGTTGAGATTGCGCGTCACGAGAGACGCCCATGCGCGCTCGAAGAACGGCAGCCCCGCCCAGAGCACGACCGGCGTCGCCAGTGCGAACTGGATCCAGTGGGAGACGATAGGGGAGACGACGTCGTGCAGGTCGACGAGATGGGTGCCCATCGCGAGCAGGAAGAGCGGCACGGTGAAGACGGATCCGACGATGAAGCGGCGCCGGAAGTCGACGAGTTCGGGATTGGGCCCCTGCTCCGCCGTCACGGCGACCGGCTCCAGCGCCATCCCGCAGATCGGACACTCGCCCGGCTCGTCGCGCACGATCTCGGGATGCATCGGGCAGGTGTAGCGGGTCGTCTTCGCCGCCACGGGATTGGCCGGCTCTAGGGCCATGCCGCACTTCGGGCAGGTGCCGGGACCCATCTTCTCGACGCCCTCGCACATCGGACAGACGTGCAGCGCGCCTTCGCTGCCGGCCGCCGGTTCCTGCGGCTGCGGGTTCAGCCAGCGCTCCGGCTCCGCCTCGAAGCGCTCGCGGCAGCGCGCGCTGCAGAACCAGTAGGTCTCGCCGCCGTGGCTGGCGCTGTGTTTCGCCGTGGCGGGATCGACGGTCATGCCGCAGACCGGATCCTTCACGGTCGCGCCGGCAGACGCGGCGTGATCATGCTTTGCAGCGTGCGTATGGCAGCAGGCCGACATACATCCTCCAGGTGCGAGCGGTCGCAGGTGCGCGGATGGCCGATGCTTGACGGAAGCATCCCGCGCCCTCATCTCTTGACCGCAGATATACTCTAGGGGGGTATGGTATCAAGGTGAAAAGCGAAACCACCAGTTCCTGCCTCAAGCGCCTCGCCCGCATCGAGGGCCAGGTGCGCGGCATCGCCCGCATGGTCGAGGAGGACCGCTACTGCATCGACGTGATCACCCAGGTGCAGGCGGTCCGCGCCGCCCTCCAGCGCGTCGAGGAGGAAGTGCTGAAGGACCATGTCGAGCACTGCGTCGAGCACGCCATCGCCAGCGGCGACGCCGGCGAGCAGCGGCGCAAGGTGGCCGAACTGCTGCAGGTGCTGGGCCGGCGCTCGAGCTGACGGGCGGTTAGGTCTCGTGCACGACGAGGTCGGCGTCCGAGTCCGGCTCCGAGGCCAAGGCCACGCTCTTGATCACCGCCCAGACGCGGCGGCCGGGCGCGAGGCCGAGCGCATCGACCGACTGAAGCGTGACGCGCGCGAGCAGCGGCACGGATCCGCAGGCGAGCCGCAGTTCGACGGCCGCACCGTGCGGCGGACCGATCTCGACGACCTCGGCGGGAAGCTGGTTGAGGGCGCTCAGTCCCTCCGGCGCGACGGTCGCCACCATCACGTCGCGCGCACGGATGCGCAGCCGCAGGGACGATCCCACCGGCAGGTCGACATGGGGCACGCGCAGCCGCCCGGCCAGCGTGTCGAGCACGGTGAGGCCGAAGGCGGCGACATGCTCCGCCACGCGCGCGTCGAGCACGGCGCCCGCCTCCTGCCGGCCGGTCAGCATCGGAAGATCGGTGCGCGCCATGACCGAGGCCACGGAGCCCGCCGCGGCGACGCGCCCCTCCGACAGCAACACCATCGTGTCGGCCAGACGCACGACCTCCAACAGCGAATGGCTGACATAGACGATCGGGATGCCCGCCTCGCGGCGCAGGCGCTCGATATAGGGCAGGATCTCCTCGCGCCGCGGCCCGTCCAGCGAGGCGAGCGGTTCGTCCATCAGCAGCAGGCGGGGTGCGGCGAGCAGCGCGCGGCCGAGCGCCACCCGCTGGCGCTCGCCGCCGGACAGCGCGGCGGGACGGCGGCCGAGCAGATGGCCGATGCCGAGCATCTCGATGACCGGACGGAGCGTCGCGCGCGAACCGCGCCGGCCGATCCAGCGGCCGTAGAGCAGGTTCTGCCGGACCGTGAGATGCGGGAACAGGCGGCTGTCCTGGAAGACGTAGCCGATGCCGCGGCGATGCGGCGGCAGGTCGATGCCGGCGGCAGCGTCGAAAAGGACATCGCCCTCGGCGACGATTCGTCCGGCGTCCGGGCGCAGCAGGCCGGCGATCATGTCGACGACCGAGGTCTTGCCGGCGCCGGACCTGCCGAACAGGGCGGTCACGCCGGCACCCGCTTCGAACCGGACGGAGACGGAGAAGGCGCCGAGCCGGCGCTCGACGTCAACGAACAGCGTCAAGGCCGCGAATCCGCCTGGAGATGCGCCGAGCCAGCAGTTCCGACCCGACCAGGGCCAGCATCGAGAGGGCGATGGCGATGCCGGTCAGCCGCGCCGCCGCCGTCTCCCCGCCCGGCACCTGGAGCAGCGTGTAGATGGCGATCGGCAGGGTGCGCGTCTCGCCGGGAATGTTCGACACGAAGGTGATGGTGGCACCGAACTCGCCCATGCCCTTGGCGAAGGCCAGGATGGCGCCGGCGACGATCCCCGGCAGGATGAGCGGCAGCGTCACCGTCAGGAACACCAGCGGCGGACTGGCGCCCAGGGTGCCGGCGGCCGCCTCCAGCCGGCTGTCGACGGCCTCGATCGAAAGGCGGATCGCGCGGACCATCAGCGGAAAGCCCATCACCGCCGCGGCGACCACCGCCCCCGTCCATCGGAACGCCAAGACGATGCCGAAGGTCTCGTTCAGCCAGGCGCCGACCGGGCCGCGCGTACCGAGCAGCAGGAGCAGCAGGTAGCCCGTCACGACCGGCGGCAGGATCAGCGGCAGGTGGACGAGCCCGTCGAGGAGCGTCCGCCCGGGAAACCGGCAGCGGGCGAGCACCCAAGCGACGGCGAGGGCCGGCGGCAGGCTGACCACCATGCTCCACAGCGCGACGCGCAGGCTGAGGGTCAGGGCCTCCCACTCTAGGGGCGTGAGGGTGGGCATGCCGATGCGGATCAGTCCAGCGCGGTGAATCCATAGGAGGCGAAGATCTTGGCCGCTTCCGGGGTCTTGAGGAAGGCCATCAGCGTCTTCGCGGCATCCGGTTCGCCGCTCGCCGCCAGCACCGCCGCCGGATAGACGATCGGCGGGTGGCTGTCCGCCGGGAACGTTGCAGCCACGGCGACCGTGGCATCGGCCGCCGCATCCGATCCGTAGACGACGCCCAGCGGCGCCTCGCCGCGCGCGACGAGCGCCAGCGCCGCCCGGACGTTCGCCGCGCGCGCCACTTTCGGCTCGACTACCGCCCAGACCCCGAGGCTCGTCAACGCCGCCTTGCCGTAGATGCCGGCCGGCACGTGGTCGGGATCGCCCATCGCGAGACGGCGGTCTCCGAGCAGTGCCGGCAGGTCGAAGCCCTTGGCGATGGCGACCGGGGCCACCCCCTTCGGGCCGACGAGGACCAGCGTGTTGCCGAGGAGGTCGACGCGGGTCGCAGGATCGATGAGCTTCCGCTCGGCGACATAGTCCATCCACGTCTCGTTCGCGGAGATGAAGAGGTCGGCCGGGGCCCCCTGCTCGATCTGGCGGGCCAGCGTGGAACTGGACTCGTAGGACGCCTCGGCGGTACCGCCGCCGCCCTTCGTCCACGCCGCCATCACCGCTTCGAGCGCATCGCGCTGGCTGGCGGCGGCGAAGACGAGCACGTCGCGGGCCTGGGCCTGGCCGCCGACGCAGACAGTCGCGAGAAGCCCCAGACTCGTGAGGGCCGTGCGGGCCCTCCGGGCCAGAGCAGCAATCGAGACCATGGGCACGACTCCGTCAAGCGCTATAGCTGATCGGATATAACCCATGATCGGAACGGGCGCCAGGGGGCGACGCCGCGACCCGGGGGCCCGCTTCTAGAGCGGTTTCCGGTCGACGTGAATCGTGGGGGATTGAACGAACCCGCTGTCGCGGGATGTAGGAGGCGGTGACCGTAGAGGTCCCCCTGTCTGGAATGATGGCGGTTGCAAGCAGCCTCGTCACCAGACAGGAGCACTCCGATGGCCGAGTTGAGCCCTCTACGCCGGCGCATGACCGAGGACATGACGGTCCGCAACCTGTCGCCGGCGACGCAACGATCCTATCTGCACGCGGTGGCGAAGTTCAGCCGGCACTTCGGGCGCTCGCCGGACCGGTTGGGCCTGGAGGACGTGCGGGCGTTCCAGGTCCACTTGGTCTCGACCGGGATGTCGTGGGCGGCGCTGAACCAGACGGTGTGCGCGCTCCGGTTCTTCTACGGCGTCACGCTCGGGCACGGTGAGATCCCGGAGCGTATTCCCTACGCGCGCGAGCCGCGCAAGCTGCCGGTGGTCCTGAGCGCCGACGAGGTGGTGCGGTTCCTGGAGGCCGTGGCGAGCCTGAAGAGCCGTGCGGCGCTGACGACGGCCTACGCGGCGGGGCTGCGTGCGTCCGAAGTGGTCGGCCTGAAGGTTGCCAACATCGACAGCGCGCGGATGGTGATCCGGGTCGAGCACGGCAAAGGGGGCAAGGACCGCTACGTCATGTTGTCGGCGCAGCTGCTCGGCATCCTGCGCATCTACTGGCGACTGGCCCGGCCGGAGCACTGGCTGTTCCCGGGCCGCGAGGCAAGCAAGCCGATCGACGTCCAGGTGCTGTATGCCGCGTGCCGATCGGCACGCGCCGCTGCGGGTCTGGACAAGCGCGTGACGGTGCACACGCTACGGCACAGCTTCGCCACCCACCTGCTGGAGAGTGGCACAGACATCCGCATCATCCAGGTGCTGCTGGGGCACGCCAACCTGTCGACCACCGCGCGCTACGCCCAGGTCTCGAACGGGCTGATCCGGCGGATCGGGAGCCCGCTCGATCGGCTGGCGCTGGAGGTGGTGCCTCCCGCCTGATCCGGCCATGTCGGCCGGCCTGGAGCTGGCGGACGTGTTCCGCCGGTACGGCGATGCTTATCGCCGTGCGCATGACGGTCACCTGGGCCGGGTCGAGCGGCGGGTGATGAGCGCCGTCGAGCTATGCCGCACGGCGGCACTCGGCGGCCATGTCGAGCACTGCCGGGAGTGCGGCCGCATCCGTCACGCCTACAACTCCTGCCGCAACCGGCACTGCCCGAAGTGCCAGGGCGAGGCCCGCGCCGAGTGGCTCGCCGCCCGTCAGGCCGAACTGCTGCCGGTGGAATACTTCCACGTCGTCTTCACCATGCCGCCGGCAGCCGCGGAGATCGCCTTCCAGAACAAGGCGGCGGTCTACGCCATCCTGTTCCGGGCGGCGGCCGAGACACTGCGCATGGTCGCCGCCGACCCCCGCCACCTCGGCGCCGAGCTCGGCATGGTCGCCGTGCTGCATACCTGGGGCCAGACCCTGCTCCATCATCCGCACATCCATTGCGTCGTGCCGGGCGGCGGCCCCTCGCTCAAGCCTGCCCCGGCGCAGGCCGGGGGGACGCGCTGGGTCGCCTGCCGGCCTGGGTTCTTCCTGCCGGTCCGGGTGCTGTCCCGGGTGTTCCGCCGACTGTTCCTGGCCGAGATGCAGGCCGCCTTCGAGGCCGGCGGGTTGGGCTTCTTCGGCGATCTCGCCGGGCTCGCCGAGCCTGCCGCCTTCACGCGTCGATTGCGCGAGCTGCGGCGTGTGGAGTGGGTGGTCTACGCCAAGCCGCCGTTCGGCGGCCCGGCCCGGGTCCTGGCTTATCTCGGCCGCTACACCCACCGGGTCGCCATCGCCAACTCCCGGCTGGTCCGCGTCACCGACGGCCAGGTCGCCTTCCGATGGCGCGACTATCGCCACCACGGCAAGGGCAAGGTCATGACCCTCGACGCCGACGAGTTCATCCGCCGCTTCCTGCTGCACACCCTGCCGGACGGCTTCCATCGCATCCGGCACTATGGCTTCCTCGCCAACGGTCATCGCGCCGAGAAGCTGGCGCTCTGCCGCCGGCTGCTCGCGAGACCGGGACCCGGGTCGGATCCATCGCCGACCGAGGACGCGGCCGCCATGGATCGCAGCCACCGCTGTCCCTGCTGCGGCAGCACCGCAATCAGCCGCACCAGCCTGCCGAGGCCGTGGCGATCACCGCCATCGCGCTCGTCCTTCTGGAACGACACATCATGACCAGCCCCCATCGACACACCCTCCGACCAGATATCGTTGCGGGCGTTGCGCACGCCCGTCGGGCCGATGCCGCGCGTGGCGGCGGCGCTCGTCACAGCCCAGGCCGCCACCTCCGGCGCAGGCCGCACCGCGGCACCCGGGACCACGGCGGCCCGCCGCCAATCGTCGTCGTCCCCGATCGGCGCGACTGCATACCCCGCCACGAGAGCGCTCGCAGCGCCCTCTCGGATCAGCCGTCGGCGACACAATCCCCATAGCTGTTCCGCTACCCCGCGGGTTCGCTCAATCCGGCTTCAATGAGGTCGCGATCTCGCGAGCGTCTCCGCCGTGCCGCGCGACCTCACAGAACCCTCCAGATTCCCATGAGCGTGGTTTTCTGATTCACGATCCTTGCTGGTGAGGGAGGCCGGCATGGATGGGTCGAGGACTTTCGCAGGATCTACGTGATCG